>NZ_JBQEOI010000002.1:85385-380301 GCF_052045125.1 Paracoccus sp. 22332 | reverse complement strand
GTAAGCGCGACGACGAGGCCCTATGCAGCGAGGCTTGACGCTTGGTCGTAGCACCAGGGCATGAGGTCCTCGATGCGGGATCTGGGGTGTCCGTCGAGGATGGCCCGGAGGGTATCGGCGAGGTAGTCGACGGGGTTCACGCCGGACAGCTTGCAGGTGGCAACCAGCGAGGCGAGCATGGCCCAGTTCTCGGCGCCGATTTCGTTCCCGGCGAAGAGGGCGTTCTTCCGGGTCAGCGCGATCGGACGGATCTGGTTTTCGACCGGGTTGGTGTCCAGCTCGAGGGTGCCATCGTCGATAAAGCGGATCAGGCCGGGCCAGTGCGCGAGGGTGTAGCGGATATCCTCGGCCAGCAGGGACTTCCGCGGGATGCGCGAGAGCTGGGTCTCCAGCCAGGGCTTGAGCGCGGAGATGATCGGGGCGGATTGCTCGCGTCGGATGGCCATGCGGACGGCCGGGTCCTTGCCGCGCACGGTCTTTTCGATCTGATACAGCAATGCGATCTGGCGCAGCATCTCCTCGGCGATGGGCGAGCCGTCGCTCTCGACGCGTTTGACGAAGCGGCGGCGGACGTGGGTCCAGCAATAGACCAGCTGCCACGGCCCCTCATCGCGCGTGATCTCGGTCAGCGCATTGTAGGATTGGTAGGCGTCGCATTGCAGGAACCGGCCGCGGTATCCGGCCAGGAACCTAAGCGGATGTTCCCGTCCCCGACCGGGAGCGTAGTGGAACAGCACGAGGGGCGGGCCGGCACCGCCATGCCCGCGATCGTCGGATACGACGGCCCAGAAGTAGCCGCTCTTGGTGGCCTTCCGGCCCGGCTCCAGAACAGGCGCGCGGGTCTCGTCGACGAAGATCCGGTCGGCGACGCGCAGGTGGACCTTCATGTGGTCGATCACGGGCATCAGGTGGAAGCAGGCGCGGCCGACCCAATTGCCGAATGTGCCGCGGTCGAGGTGGAGCCCCTGCCGCTCGAAGATCCCCGCCTGGCGGTAAAACGGAAGGTGGTCGCCGAACTTCGAGATGATGATCCATGCGATCAGCCGCTCGGTGGGCAGGCCGCCCGGCACGACGTGCTCGGGCGCATGAGCCTGCACTACGGCCTGCGAGCAGCGGCGACAGGCATATCTGGGGCGCCGCGTCACAAGAACCTGGAACTGCGCCGGGATCACGTCGAGCCGCTCGGAGACATCCTCCCCGATCCGGGCCATCTCACCACAACCGCAGGGGCAAAGGGTGCTGGCCGGCTCGATCACGCGCTCGACCCGGGGCAGATGCGCCGGCAGATGCCCACGGTTGCGCGCGGGCTTGCGAGGTTCTTCCCCTCGCGCCCGGGAAAGCGCGGCTTCAGCCTTCTCCTGCGCGGCCTCAAGCACGCCCTGGGCCAGTTCGGCGTCCTCGAGCGGCAAATTGAACTGGTCGGGTGACAACTTCTCGGAACTCTTGCCAAAGCGCTCGCGCTGCGAGGTGCGCAGGATACCCTCCAGCCGGCGGTTTGCCTCCTGTACCTCCGCGAGCGCTGCCTCGACCTCCGCGAGGCGGGCCTTCAGATGAGCGTTCTCGCGGCTGAGAGTGTCGGCATCCATGCCTGAAGTGAATCACGCTGATGCCGTTCTGGCCAGTAAAAACGGGGCCTCCAGTGCGTCGGATGCACTTACCCTGCAACCAGCGGGCGGCGCACCCGCTCGGGTCTTACCAGTCTCCAGTCCAACCCCTCGAACAGCGCCGCCAGCTGCGCCGAGGACAGGCGCATCACCCCATCCCGCACCTGCGGCCAGACGAACTTGCCGCCCTCGAGGCGCTTGTGAACGAGCACCATCCCGGTCTGGTCCCAGACCAGAATCTTGATACGATCTGCCCGCTTCGCCCGGAAGACGAAGACCGCCCCGCAGAACGGGTCGAGCCCGAACATCTCCTGCACCGCCAGCGCCAGCCCGTCGATGCCCTTGCGGAAGTCCACCGGCCGCGTCGCCACGTAGACCTTCACCGGCCCGCCCTGGCCGAGCATCACCATGCCGCCGCCCGCGCCGCTCGGATCGACCGCGTAAGCAGAACCTCATCGGTATCTGCGCCGACGCGGATCACGACATCACCCACAACAATCTCCACGCCGGTGCTGGCCTCCGTCTCTGCCGGCATCTCCGCTGCGGCGCCCTCGACGACCAGTTCTGCAAACATCGGCAGTGCCGCCACGCTCTCGGGCACGACAAGCTGTCCGTCCCGTAGCTTCTTCCGCCAGTCATAAACCTGCCAGCGCGTCGTCCCGTGCCGCCGCGCGACTTCGGTCACCGAAGTTCCCGGCACCAAGCTTTCCGCCGCAATCCGCGCCCGCTCCGCCTTCGTGCGTCGCTGACGCCCGGTCGGCCCCTCCATCACTTCCAGCCGCGAAACCCCACCATCCGAGAAGCCGTCCAAATGGCCGCCCATTTTGCCGTCTCGTTCCAAGCCAACACCTCCGACGTTCATGCGCACGGAGATTGGCCCGTTCAGATCACCAGCGGCAGGAGGGGATCAGCGTCGCGCTTACTTTCGCAGCCGTATCGAGGCAATTCAGCACTCGCTTCTGGTCCCTGCACTTTATCAGCCGATCTGGCGGCGCTGGCTGTTGCTGGAAAGCCTTCGCGGCTCAAATTGGGCCGATCCACAGGCCAAGGTCGAGGTGCACTTTCCCAAGCCGCAGTGGGTGGACCCGGAGTCTGATGCCAAGGCGACGCGCGAGATGTTGGCTATGGGCCTAATCAGCCGCCGCCAGGCAGTGGCGCAGCTTGGCTATGACGTGGCCAAGGTGGACGCAGAAATTGCAGCCGATCGGGAGCGCGAAGCGGCGCTTGGGCTAGCCTTCGGTGAAAAGCCGAAAGAACAAAACGGAATCCAACCATGAACGTACGGCTTACAGGCAATCCGGCCAAAGCGACTCGCATCCGAGTGAACGTGCCCGTTGATCGCGCCAGTGATGATATTTTCACGCGCGAGATGCCGCGGGTTGGCGATCTGGACGAAGGTGCCCGCACATTCCGCGCGGTCATCGCGACCAGCGCCCCGGTGCTGCGCCGTGATCCACGCGGTCCCTTCCTAGAAGTGCTGGATCCTGCCGGCTTGGAGTTCACCCCCGACGACGACTGGCCTCTGCTGGTGGATCATCGCGCCTCAGCCCGCGAAACAGTCGGGCGCGCGCATAGCGTCACAGTCGACGGCGACACGATAGGCGCCAGCCTGCGCCTTGGGCTGGCCGACGATGTGGAGCCGCTGTTGCAGCGCGTGCGCGACGGCATCCTGAAGCATGTTTCGGCGGGCTACAGCGTCCTTCAGTGGCGCGAGTCCGTCGACCCCGAAACCCGCCAGCGCACAAAGACGGCTGTTCGCTGGCGGCTGCTGGAGGTCAGCTTGACCCCCGTTCCCGCTGACCGACGCGCCGTTATCCATAGGAGTGAATCCATGCCTTTTGACCTAGAGACCCGGACGGCGCTGATCGACAACCTGCGCAGCGCCTGCAACCTGCCCGACGATTGGGGCACCGACCTGGACGCGGAAACTGTCACCGACGACGAGGTGCGCGAAGCTGCCCGCGAGGCGCTGCTGACGCGCCAGGCACCGCGCATCCGCGTCACCCGTGACCATGGCAACCCTGCCGAGATCCAGACTCGCGCGGCCGATGCGCTGGCCTTCCGCATGGTGGGCGGCGATCTGCCTGCGGCATCCCGCGAATTCGTGGGCATGAGCCTTCGCGAACTGGCAGCCGATGCGCTGCAGCGTTCGGGCGTCAGCACTCGCGGCATGTCGGCAGATGACGTTTTCGCCCGATCGCTCGGGCAGCATACCACGTCCGACTTCCCGCTGCTGGTTTCCAACGCCATGGGCAAGGTCGCGGCGCAGTCGTATCAAGCGGCCGAAAGCCCGCTGAAGGCTCTTGCTCGCCAGCGCACCTTGCCGAACTTCAAGACTTCAACGGCCATTCGCATTGGCGAGATGGGCCGCCTGGAGGAGATGACGGAGTCCGGCGAGTTCACCCATACCAGCCGCGCTGAGTCTGGTGAAACCATGTCGCTGAAGACCTTCGGCCGTGCGATCAATGTCAGCCGCAAGCTGCTGATCAACGACGATCTGGGCCTTCTGGGCGATATGACCAGTGCCATGGGACAGGCAGCGGCGCAGACCGAAGCCGACGAAATGGTTAAATTGCTGATGGACAACCCGACCATGTCGGACGGAAAGCCTGTCTTCCATGCCGATCATGGCAATACGGCGGCCGTGGCACTGTCTGAGGCGGCACTGACGACCGCACGCCGGCACATGCGCACCGTGAAGGGCGTGGATGGCAAGACGATCATCGCGGTCAAGCCGCGCTACCTCGTTGTCGGGCCGGAACTGGAGACGCAGGCCGAAAAGCTGCTGGCGGCGATCTATGCCACTTCCACCGATGACGTGAACGCGTTCGCCGGCAAGCTGACTCTGGTCGTCGAACCGCGCATCACGGACGACTCGTGGTTCGTGCTGGCGGATCCCGCGGCGGTGCCGTCGATCCAGTACGCCTATCTTTCGGCAGCGCAGGGCGTGCAGATCCAGCGCCAGGAAAGCTGGGACACGCTGGGCCTGAAGTATCGCGCCTGGCTGGACTTCGGTTGCGGCTGGCTTGACTGGCGCGGCGCCTATCGGTCGACGGGGGCGTAATGGCTGACCTGACCAAGCTGCGCCAGCACCGTGAGGCGCTACAGGATGCCCGGTTCTCGGGCGTCCGCAGCGTGCGGGACAGCAACGGCGAAGAAATCACCTATCGCAGCCAGGGCGAGATTGAGCGGGCGATTGCCGCGATCGACTCGGAAATCGCTGCGCTCGGCAATCGGCGGGCATCCCTGATCCGCTTTCAGACCAGCAAAGGACTCTGATCCATGGCCACGAATTACGTTCAACCCGGAAACATCCTGACCATTCCTGCCCCAGCTGCTGTGCTGTCGGGCGGCGTTGTGATCGCAGGCGAGATCAAGGGCATTGCCCAAGGTGACGCGCTCAGCGGCGCCCTTGTCGACGTGGCAACCCGCGGCGTTTGGGAACTGCCCAAGGTAGCAGCCAACAGCTTCACGCTGGGCGCCAAGGTCTACTGGAACGCAGGCGATGGCTTGGCCACCACGACCGCCAGCTGCAACACCCTGCTGGGCGTTGCTGTCGAAGCAGCACCGGCCGACTCGGCATCGGTGAAGCTGCGCCTAAGCGGCTTCTGACATCAGAGAAATGCCTGCCCAAGGCAGCTTGGGCAGGCGATTTTCTATCTGCTGAGAGCAGGATCAGCGCTTGCTATCAGGGGTCCGGCTAACGGGTTTCCACTCATTGCCGGGTTTGCTGGTTGGCGGAAGCCGGGTGTTATCAGGAACCGTAGAGAAGTTCGGTTGCGCGCCCCCGCGCGGACCGACTTCCTGATAAATCCCACCATTACGGCCAGTGTTTTCGCCAGGTTTCTTGCTCATGTTATTCACCTCCTTTCCATCGTCGACCCGATAGAGGAACGAAACGCTAACTGAGCAGCTACCGTCAAGCTATAGTAGCACTTGACAGACAGATATCCACATTTTGCGGCCTGCGGGCGAAAGTGCAGGACCGTTGATTCACCTAACAAGGCAAGGCAAATTCATCCTGATCTATCTCATAACGTCCAAACCTGTTGTAATGTTACAACAGAATCCACACTAAACAATTGATATTGTTCACTATGGCGGGCCGACCTCGGATACCAGCCTTTCCCTTCCCACATGACAAGGGCCGCTTTCGCGGCCCCATCTTTTGCGGCTTCCATCCCGACGCGTCTCAACGCGCCGCGTTTTCCCTGCGCAGCCGCGCGTTTCGTGCCCACATGTTCAGCCCCTCGACCAGGGCCGAGAACGCCATCGCGGCATAGATATAGCCCTTGGGCACGTCGACCCCGAAGCCCTCCGCGATCAGCGTCGTGCCGATCAGCAGCAGGAAGGACAGCGCCAGGATCACGATGGTGGGGTTCTGGCCGATGAAGGTCGCCAGCGGATTGGCGGCCAGCAGCATCACGGCGACGGCGGTCACGACGGCCACCACCATGATCTCGACATGCGGCGTCATGCCGACGGCGGTGATGATGCTGTCGATCGAAAACACCAGATCCAGCATCAGAATCTGCGCAATGACGCCGCCGAAGGTGACGCTTGCGGCGCCGACCATCGTGTCCTCGTGGTCCGAGGGATCGACGTGGTGGTGAATTTCCTTGGTCGCCTTCCAGACCAGGAACAGGCCCCCGGCGATCAGGATAATGTCCTTCCAGGAAAACTCGTTGCCCAAAATGGTGGCGACCGGCTGGGTCAGCTGCACGATCCAGGCGACCGTCGCCAGCAGAGCCAGACGCAGGATCAGGGCCAACCCGATGCCGATCTTGCGGGCGCGTTCGCGCTGCCCCTCGGGCAGCTTGTTCGACAGGATCGAGATGAACAGCAGGTTGTCGATGCCCAGCACGATCTCCATCACCATAAGGGTCGCAAGCGCGATCCAGGCTTCGGGCTGCTGGATAAGGGCGGCAATGTCCTGCATGGCAGATTCCTGATGAGATGGCGTCGCTTAGCAAGGCTGAAAGGACGGATTCGGTTCCAATGATGCTGCCATGCGGCGTTGCCTTTGCCGCGCTGCGGCGATAGTTTGCCGGACAGGGGGAGGGAGCAGGGCGCCGGACCGACCCCGCGCCCAAGATGACAGGAGCTGAACATGAAAGCCGGAGACAAGCTGCCCCTCGTGACCTTCCGCACCCGCGTGCGCGACGAATCCGTCGGTGGTCCGAACCCGTTCCGCTGGCAGGACATGACGACCGACGACTATTTCGCGGGCAAGCGCGTGGTGCTGTTCTCGTTGCCGGGCGCCTTCACGCCGACCTGCTCGACCTATCAGCTGCCGGGCTTCGAAAAGGCCTTCGGGCAGATGCAGGCCCTGGGCATCGACGCGATCTATTGCCTGTCGGTCAATGACAGCTTCGTCATGAACCAGTGGGCCAAGGCGCAGAATCTGAAGAACGTGACCGTCATCCCGGACGGATCGGGAGAATTCACCGACAAGGTCGGGATGCTGGTGCGCAAGGACAACCTGGGCTTCGGCGCACGGTCCTGGCGCTATGCCGCCGTCGTCAACGACGGGGTGATCGAAGCCTGGTTCGAGGAACCCGGCCGCTGCGACGACTGCCCCGAGGATCCCTATGGCGCCACCTCGCCGGAATCGGTGCTGGAGTGGTTGCAGACCGCGAAAGTCGCCCAAGAGGCGTGACTCCTTGAAGGCCGTCCGAAAGGGCGGCCTTTTTTACGGCGGCGCTAGCACCCTTCCGCCATCACCCTTTCGCCGGTCTCGGCCAGCACGCCCGCCAGTTCGTCGAACCACCCCCCCGCCGGGGTCGAGGCGCGGCGCAGCAGCAGGATTTCGCGGCACGGCTGCGGATCGGGAAAGGGCACGACCGCCAGGCCGGGCGCGGCCGCGCATTCCTGACGGACGGCAAGTTGCGGCAGGAATGTCAGGCCCATGCCCTGCGCCGCCAGCCTGCACAGGGTGGACAGCGACGCCGCGCCCAGATCCAGCCGGGCGCTGCGGCGGTGCAGACCGCAGACCTCAAGCGCCTGGTCGCCCAGGCAATGCCCTTCGTCCAGCAGCAGCAACTGGCCGGGATCCAGGTCGCGCGGCTCGGGTCGCGACCGGCCCAGGCGGGCGATGCGGTCCTGGCTGCCGGCCAGCAGGAAATGGTCGGTGAACAGCGGCACGGCCACCAGGTCGTCGGATTCGGGCGGGGTCGCCACCACCGCCACGTCCAACCGGCCTTGGGCCAGTTCCTCGACCAGCCGGTCGGTCTGCGCCTCTCTCAGATGCAGGTCGCGGCTGAGGTCGCGGGCGCGCAGGATCGGCAAAGCCTGCGGCAGAAGATAGGGCGCGACGGTCGGGATCATGCCCAGCATCAGCCGCCCGCCCTGCCCCGGCTGGCGCATCGCCTGTTCCAGCCCGGCCATTGCCGCCATGACCTGACGGGCATGGTTTTCCAGGGCGCGCCCCTGCGGAGTCAGCACCACGCCCGACGGCGTGCGTTCGACAACGGGGCTGCCGACCTCCTCCTCCAGCGCGCGGATCTGCATCGACAGGGCGGGTTGGGTGACATGCATCGCCTCGGCGGCGCGGGTGAAATGGGCTTCTCGCGCCAGGGCCAGGAAATAGCGCACCTGGCGCAGGGTTATGTTCATCAGAATTCCTTATCGTCTCAATCGAATTATCCGATTTCCAATTATCTTCTGACCATGTCAGACGCAAGCAAGCCACATCAAGGAGTTGGGACATGAGCCAGGACACCCCCCGCCACCCCCGGATGACCACGACGGCGGGCGCGCCAATCGCCTCGAACCAGCACAGCGAGACCGCGGGCGATCGCGGCCCGGTGCTGATGCAGGACTATCAGCTTCTGGAAAAGCTGGCGCATCAGAACCGCGAACGGATCCCCGAACGCGTGGTGCACGCCAAGGGCTGGGGCGCCTTCGGCACCTTCACCGTGACGCAGGACGTCACGCAGTATAGCTGCGCCTCGATCTTCGGCGCGGTCGGCAAGACCACCCCGATGCTGGCGCGGTTTTCCACCGTGGCCGGAGAGATGGGCGCGGCGGATCATGAACGCGACGTGCGCGGGTTCGCGCTGAAATTCTATACCGATGAGGGCAACTGGGATCTGGTCGGCAACAACACGCCCGTGTTCTTCGTGCGCGACCCGCTGAAGTTCCCCGACTTCATCCACACCCAGAAACGCCATCCCCGCACCAATCTGCGCAGCCCGACGGCGATGTGGGATTTCTGGGGCCAGGTGCCCGAATCGCTGCACCAGGTGACGATCCTGATGTCGGATCGGGGTCTGCCGCAGGATCCGACCTTCATGGACGGCTTCGGCAGCCACACCTATTCCTTCTGGAACAAGGACCGCGAACGCTTCTGGGTCAAGTTCCACTTCAAGACCCGGCAGGGCCACCGCTTCTATACCAACGGCGAGGCGGCCGAGATCATCGGCCACACCCGCGAAGGCTATCAAGAGGCGCTGTTCGGCAAGATCGAGCGGGGCGAATTCCCCCGCTGGACGATGTATGTCCAGATCATGCCCGAGCTTGATGCGGAAAAGACCCCCTACGATCCCTTCGACCTCACCAAGGTCTGGCCGCACGGGGATTATCCGCTGATCGAGGTGGGCGAGTTCGAGCTGAACCGGAACGCCGACAACTATTTCGCGCAGATCGAGCAGGCGGCCTTCAGCCCGTCGAACAAGGTGCGCGGCATCGGCTATAGCCCCGACAAGATGTTGCAGGCCCGCGTCTTCAGCTATGCCGACGCGCATCGCTATCGGCTGGGGACGCATTACGAACACCTGCCGGTGAACGCGCCGAAATGCCCGGTCCATCACTATCACAAGGATGGGCAGATGAATTTCTTCGGGCAGGTGACGGGCAGCACGGACGCCTATTACGAGCCGAACAGCCGGGGCGGCGCGGTCGAGGATCCGTCCTTTGCCGAACCGCCGCTGCGCCTGGCCGGTGTGGCAGCGCGCCAGCCGCACCGCCAGTTGATCGACGATTACGAACAGCCCCGCGCACTGCATGACCAGGTGCTGAACGATGAGGAACGCGGGCGGCTGTACAAGAACATCGCCGCTGCCATGGAAGGCGCGGACGAGGATGTGATCGAACGCGCGCTGGTCCATTTCGACCGCATCAGCCCGGCCTATGGCGCGGGTATCCGCGCCGCACGGGCAGAAAAGGCCGCCAAGGCGGTCGCCGCGGAATGAAGGCTTTGCATAACGAGTGGCTGTTTCGTGAAGATTGACGAGTTTCGGTTTGGAAAAAGGGGCGCCTGGCGCCCCTTTTTTCACGATTAACCCTAGCCGATCAGGCGGGAGCCGCTGCCGTAGGTCTCCTGATAATGACGCTCCAGGCGCATAAGGGCCAGACGCAGCACGATCTTGCCCGACCGGGCCGACCAGCCCAGGCGGCGTTCGGTAAGTTCGATCCCCTCCAGGAAGCAGCAGACGCGCAGCACGATATCGCCCATGCCGGGGCCAAGGTCGCGCAGCGCCATGGCCACCCGGTCCCGCGCGGATTCGGACCCGCCCCGATAGCCGCCCCCGCTGCGGCTGACATCGATGCCCGAGGTCATGAACCCGGTCCAGTTCTGCGTGACGCGCGGACCCATCTGGGCCAGTTCAAAATCCTCGCGCAGCCGTTCGCCTGCCGCGACCAGACCGGGCGACAGGAAGGGCTTGCCCGCGCCGTCGCGGCGCCGGGCCAGCAGCAGCAGCGGGCTTTCGGCGATGTTGACGCGGGTGCGGCGGCGGCGGCCGTCCTCGGGGTCTTCAATGACGCGCTTTTCCCAGACCCGGTGGCGGTCGGCATGATCGAAGCCGGCGGAGGCCTCGGCCATGCCGGGGCCGTTGTCATGGGCAACCGGGCTGGCATCGGTGAAGTCGCCGGGACCGGGCACCGCCTTGCGCTGCCGGGGGGACCGCAGCATCCCGCGCAGAACATCGCGCCCGGCCGGGGCGATGGCGTAACGCTGGACCCTGCCCGGCGTGGCCGACGGCACGACCCAGCCGCGAAGCGCCATCACCTCGGCCACCCAACGGTCCAGGACGGCGGTCCTGATGTCGTCGCGGCTGACGATGGCCTTGTCCATGCCCTCTGCCGTCACCAGAACGGCGCCCGGTTCGGCCAGCCGGCGCAGGATGCGCAGAACCTGGCGTTCGTCCAGTTGCCGGGGGCGATCCGCGACCTCGGTCAGGGCGCCGTCGACCAGCGGGTCGTCGCGCCGTGCCTCGAACCGGCGGATGCGGCGCAGGATGGTCGAGGCGTGACACCCTTCGGACCGCGCCAGGGCACGGATCGACTGGCCTTCTTCGACATGGCGAAGATACAGTCGGGCGTCGTCTGGCAGGTCGGCAGGCTTGCCCATGGCCTCGGTCAGGGAACGGTGCTCCGCGGGAAGGCGGTCGATGGCGAAATCACCGGTCAAAAGCGTCATGTCTGGTCCCTTGTCATCCTCGGCAGCAGAGGCGAACTAACTACCTTGGGTTGCGTTAAACGTGGTTAATGAACGGCTGATATCAGCAGCTAGCCGCAACATTCCCTAACAAACCCTAAAGATACGTTGCCTCAGCGCACGGTGCGACAAACGGGGAAGCAACACCCGTTAAGGTTGTGTGAAGGTGATCCCACCAACCTGAATGGGACAGTTCAAAATGAGCTACATGCCGAACGTGATCGTCTTCCGTCCCCACATCGCGGCCGAGCCGCTGCGCCGGCCGCGCATCCTGATCCGGGCCGCGCGCGAGGGGCAGTCGGGCTGGCGCCGGGACCGCGACCTGAAGCGCCTGCTGCGCCTGGATCACACCCCGGCCCTCGGCGCCGCCCTGCCCCGCCTGCGCGCCGAGGAGGCGCTGCTGAACGATGCCCGGCTGCAACGCGCGGCGGATTACGACATGCACCGTCACATCCTGCTGATGATCGCCATCTTGGCCGAAATGCGCGCGGCGGTGGCGGGCGCGCCGATGCCGGTCAGGACTGGCGGGCGAATCGGCGCGGCGATGCTGGCGCAGATGGGCGCCGCGATCAGCGCCCCCGGAACAGCGATCCCAGCACACCCCTGACGATGGCCTGGCCCGACTTGGTGCCAAGCTGCCGCGCCAGGCTTTTGCCGAAGGTTTCCACGATCGAATCGCTGCGGGATGCCCGGCCCCGCGCCGGACGCCCGCCATCGCCCTGTTCGCCCGCCTCCGCGCGCGGCTGATACCGCCTGGCGTTGCGGTATTCACTGCGGGTCATATCGAACAGGGCGTCGGTCTCGCTGGCCTTCGCAGCCTCGGCCGCGCGTCGCGCCAGGATCTCGTGCGCGGATTCGCGGTCCAGGGCCTGCCCGTATTTCAGCGCCATGGGCGAGGCGTCCATCACCTGCGCCCGTTCGGCGTCGCTGACGGGGCCGATCCGGCTGAAGGGCGGACGGATCAGCGTGCGCTGCGCGATGCCCGGCACGCCCTTGGCTTCCAGAAGCGATGTGACCGCCTCGCCCGTGCCGACCTGCTGGATCGCCTGGGCGGTGTCGAAATCGGGATTGGCGCGATAGTTTTCGGCCGCCATCCGCAGCGCCTTCTGGTCCTTGGCGGTAAAGGCCCGCAACGCGTGCTGGATGCGGTTGCCCAGTTGGCCCAGCACCGCGTCGGGAATGTCGGCCGGGTTCTGGCTGATGAACCAGACGCTGACGCCCTTGGACCGGATCAGGCGCGCGACCTGTTCCACCTTGTCGATCAGGGCCTTGGGCGCGTCGTCGAACAGCAGATGCGCCTCGTCGAAGAAAAACGCGATGCGGGGGCGGTCGGGGTCGCCGACCTCGGGCAGCTGCTCGAACAATTCGGACAGCAGCCACAGCAGAAAGGTCGCATACAGACGCGGCGACTGCATCAGCCGGTCGGCGGCCAGGATGTTGATCATCCCCTTGCCCGACGCGTCCTGCCGGATGATGTCGGACAGTTCCAGCGCCGGTTCACCGAACAGCCGGTCGCCGCCCTGGTTTTCCAGCACCAGCAGCGCCCGCTGGATCGCCCCGACGCTGGCCGGGCTGACATTGCCGTATTTCAGCGACAGGTCTGCGGCGTTCTGGCCCACCCAGACCAGCATCGCCTGCAAGTCCTTCAGATCCAGCAGCGCCAGCCCCTGTTCATCGGCCACGCGAAAGGCGATGTTCATCACCCCTTCCTGCGCATCGGTCAGGCCCATCAGGCGCGACAGCAGCAGCGGGCCCATATCAGCGGGCGTGGTGCGGACCGGATGGCCAGCCTGGCCCCAGACATCCCAGAAGGTGACGGGAAAGGCCTGATAGTCCAGGTCCAGACCGATCTGCGCGGCGCGCTCCGAAAACGGCCCGTGCAACGGCCCATCGGCGGCGCCCGGTCGCGACAGGCCCGCCAGATCGCCCTTTACGTCGGACAGAAACACCGGAACGCCTGCCAGAGACAGGCTTTCGGCCAGCGTTTGCAGGGTCACGGTCTTGCCGGTGCCGGTCGCGCCCGCGATCAGGCCGTGGCGGTTGGCGTATTTCAGCAGCAGGGACTGCGCAATGCCATGACCGGGACCGCCGCCGCCCACGAACACCGTATTCGCCTGGTCGTCCACCACACCCGCCATGCCTGTCCCCCGCCTGTTGCGTGCCGCGCCGAAGCGCCGTTCGCCGCGACAATACAATCTTAAGTCCTTCATGCCAGTATGGGAATCGTTCGGCATCACGGTCGTCGATGCGCGAACCTTCCTCCCTGTTGAACTGCCGCGCCTTCGGGCGCGGCTTTTTTTTTGTGATCGGCACCTGACAACTGGACAGTTGACGGATCACGGCGCCGCGACTAGCGTGCAGATCAATGATGACCGGCCAGTCCGGCAGGGAGAGGTTCGCCGTCAGGCGTCAGGGTCGTGGTTCGCGCCACGACCCTTTGAATTTCGCCCCTACCCTCATGACAGCGCTCTGTGTCACCCGGATGACAGGAATGCCGCCGCCGGGCGCGATCCGGGTCAAGCCATGGTGAATGTGGGTTTTTCCGATGCGGCCTGACAAACGCAAGCGGACATGCTAGTCCCGCCGAACGCATTGAGCAAAGGGACGAAACAACCATGCCAATCAAACCCTCGCAGGCAGTTCTGGCCGCGCTTGCCCTGATCGCGGCCCCGGCCTTCGCGCAGGACAGCACCGCCCCCGCCGCCACCCCGGCCCCTGCCGCAGAGACCCCGGCAGCAGACGCACCGGCAGCATCCGAGGCCCCCGCGGCCGAGACTCCGGCGCCCGCCGCCGACGCGGCGGCGACCAATGCCCCGGCGTCCGACGCCCCGGCCGCAGCCACGGCCGCCGATGCCGATGCCGGGCCGCAGGTCGGGCAATATTACGCGAAGGAAACCCACCAGGATTGGACGACCCGCTGCATCAAGGCGGAACAGGGCAAGGATCCGTGCGAGCTGTATCAGCTGCTCAAGGACAGCGACGGCAACTCGGTCGCCGAGATGACCCTGATTCCCCTGCGCAACGGCGAGGTCGCGGCAGGCGCGACCCTGATCGCCCCGCTGGAAACCGACCTGATCCAAGGGCTGGGCTTCGCGGTGGGCACGGCCGAGCCGCGCGGCTATCCCTTCAACTTCTGCGCCCCCGTGGGCTGCGTGTCCCGCATGGGCTTCACCGCGGCCGAGCTTGACGCCCTGAAGCGTGGCGCGAACGCGACGGTGACGCTGCTGCCGTTCGGCGGCGACCGCGAAAACCCGGTCCGGCTGACGCTGTCGCTGGCAGGCTTCACCGCGGCCTTCGACGCCTTGGCCGCCTATGCCGGTGAGCCGGCCCCGGCCACCGCCCCGGCAGCGGAAACGCCGCCTGCCGCCGAAGCCCCGGCCAACTGATCCGAAGATCGCGAACCGCGCCCCATCCGGGCGCGGTTTTTCCTTGCTAGACCCGGCGCAGCGCGATCACGGCGTTCAGCCCGCCAAAGGCGAAGGCGTTGGACAGGACCGCATCGACGCGGGCATCCCGCGCCTCGTTCGGAACCACGTCCAGGGCGCATTCGGGATCGGCTTCCTGATAACCGATGGTCGGCGCGATCACACCGTCGCGCAGCGCCATGATGCAGGCCAGCAGTTCGACCGCGCCCGTGCCGCCGATGATATGGCCGTGCATCGCCTTGGTGGACGACATCATCAGCCGGTCTGCGTGATGGCCGAAGGCATGGGCCACCGCCGCGCATTCGGTCTTGTCATTGGCCGCCGTCCCGGTGCCGTGAGCGTTGATATAGCCCACATCCTCGGGGTTCAGACCGGCGTCCTGCAAGGCGCCGGTGATCGCGCGTTCCGCCCCCTGGGCCGACGGCATCACGATGTCCTGCGCGTCCGAGGACATGGCGAATCCCACCACCTCGGCCAGGATGTCGGCACCGCGCGCGCGGGCGTTGTCGTAATCCTCGAAGACGAAGACGCCCGCGCCCTCGCCCTGGACCATGCCGTTGCGGTTGGCGGAAAACGGGCGGCAGGCGTCCTTGGACATGACGCGCAGCCCTTCCCAGGCCTTGACGCCGCCAAAGCACAGCATCGCCTCGGACCCGCCGGTCAGCATCACCTGCGCCGCGCCCGACCGGATCATCTGGAAGGCCAGGCCCATCGCGTGGTTGGAACTGGCGCAGGCGGTCGCCACGGTAAAGGCAGGGCCGCGCAGGCCGTATTCCATGCTGACATGGCTAGCGGCGGCGTTGTTCATCAGCTTCGGCACCACGAAGGGATGGACGCGGTTCTTCCCTTCCTCATAGACGGTGCGGTAATTCTCGTCCCAGGTGTTCAGCCCGCCGCCCGCCGTGCCCAGCACCACGCCCGACCGCAGCCCAAGCGCGCCCTGGAAATCCAGCCCCGCCTGGGCCACCGCCTGCTTGGCGGCCAGCAGCGCGAACTGGGTGAACTTGTCGTAGAGCAGGATTTGCTGGCGGTTGAAATAATCCTCGGCGCGCCAGGGATGGACCTGGGCGCCGATCTGGATCGACAGCCGGTCCACGTCGCGGAAATCAAGCGGGCCGATGCCGCAGCGCCCGTCCCGGAATGCGGCCAGCGTCGTCGTCACGTCATGGCCAAGCGCGTTGATCGTGCCCGCCCCGGTGATGACGACCCGCCGCAGCCCGTCCGGCCGCTCCGGCGCCTTCTTGCCCCTCTTCTTCGGACTCATGCGGCCTTCTGCGCCACCAGCCGTTCGACGGCGGCGATGATCGTGCCCATGGTCGAGATGTCGAAATCCGACTTGTCCGGCTCATTGGCGTTGAAGGGGATCGAGATGTCGAATTCCTCCTCGATCGCGAAGATCGATTCCACCAGCCCCAGGCTGTCGATGCCCAGATCCCGAGGGGTGGATTCGTCGGTGATCTGGTCGGGTTCCAGCATGGCCTGTTCGGCGATGATGGCCTTGATGCGGTCTTGGATCCGGTCGGTCATGAAGCCTCCTGCTCAGCCCTTTTCCAACAATCGTGTAACAGTTTCCTGAAGCCGCGCCAGTTGTTCGGCGAATCGCGGCAGGCGCCGGACGGCCTTCTGGATTTCCATCTGGGTCTCCATCTTGACCGCCGGGTTGCCCAGCACCACGCGGCCCGCCGGAACGCGGGTGAAGATCCTGCTGGCGCCGCCCGCGATCACGTCGTCGCCCACCTCGATGTTGTCGTTGACGCCGACCTTCCCCGCCAGCACCACGCGGTTGCCGATCCGCGCCGATCCGGCAATGCCCACCTGCGAACACAGCAGGCAGTCGTCGCCCACCGAGACGTTGTGGCCCAGCATCACCAGGTTGTCGATCTTGGTGCCGTTGCCGACGCGGGTGGCGCGGATCGTGCCTCGGTCGATGGTCGAGTTCGCGCCGATTTCCACATCGTCGCCGATCTCGACCCCGCCCAGCGAGTGGATCCGCGTCCAATGCTGTTCCTTGATCCCCTCGCGCGTGCCCAGGGTGCGGCGGATCTCCTCGATCCCCGATTCCTCGGGGGTGACGAAGGAAAAGCCGTCGCCGCCAATCGCGGCGTTCGACTGCACGATCAGCCGGTGGCCCGCGGTGACGCCATGGGCGATGCGCACGCCCGCGTGGATCAGCGCATCGTCGCCCAGACGCGATCCGCGACCGATCGACACATGCGGCCCGATCTGCGCGCCCGACCCGATCCGCACATCGGGACCGATGACTACGAAGGGACCGATGGCGGCACCGACCCCGATCTGCGCGCTCTGGTCGATCACTGCGGTGGGATGGATGCCGGGGGCGATGTCGGGACCGGGATCGAAGGCCCGCGTCAGCCCCGCCATCAGCAGGCGCGGGCGCGGCGCGAAGATCGCCGCCTTGAGACCCAGGGCCTCGGGATCCATGCCCTCGGCCAGGATGGCGATGCTGCCGGGTTGCAGAGACGCCGCGTATTTCGGCGACATCGCCATGGCGATCACGCCGCCCTCGGGTCCGACCGGACCCGTGGCCTGCGGTTCGGCTGCGCCTGTCACCGGCAGATCCAGGTCGCCCCAGCCCGTTGCGTCCAGTGCCTGCGCCAGTTGCCCGATGGTGATCGCCATGTTCGCCCCCTTGTCAGAAAGGGGCTTAGACTTTTCGGGCCTATGAATCCAGCCCGGCCTTCTGGATCGCGTCCCACAAGGGGGCGTCGCGGCCATAGACATCCTCGAACCGGCGAATGGTGCCGTCCTGGTCGGGGAAGGCGGTGAAATAGACCAGATGCACCGGAACGGGCGGGGTCAGCTTCAACCAGGCCTCGTTGCCGCGATCCAGGGACCGATGGAACATCGCCTGCGGATCGTCGGTCTGCCTGGACAGCAGCGCATAGGCCAGGTCGAACGGATCGCCGATGCGGATGCAGCCGTGGGAATGGGCACGCATCGCGTTTCCGAACAGGTGCTTGGTCGGCGTGTCGTGCAGATAGATGTTCCAGGGATTTGGAAAGATGAACTTGACCAACCCCAGGGCATTGTCGTCGCTCGGTTTCTGCCGCATCCGATAGGGAAAATTCGCCGCCGTATAGCGACGGAAGTCGATCCGGTCGCGGGCGATCACGTTGCCGTTGCCGTCCACCACGTCCAGATGCGACACGGCGTTCCGGTTGGCCTGCAATTTCGGCAAGTATTCCTTGACCGTGATCGACCGGGGCACGTTCCAGCGGGGATTGACCACCACATATTCGATCTGATCCGAGAATTCGGGCGTCTGCCGGTCATGGTCGGCGCTGCCCACAACGACGCGGGTGCGGAACACCTCGGCCCCGCCGTCGATGATGTGGGCGGTATATTCGGGGATGTTCACCCAGACATGGCGGGCGTCCAGATCCTCGGACCCCATCCAGCGCATCCTTTCCAGGGCGACGACGATGGCGCGGTTGCGGGCGTCCTGCGGCACGTCGCCGTTCAGATGGCCGATGGTCTTCGGCCCCGCCACGCCGTCCGGCGGCAGGCCCGCCGCCGCCTGATACCGCGCGACCGCATCGGCCAGCGGAGCGTCATAAAGCTGCGGGTCGGGCGCGGGCGCGTCGAAGCCGATGGATTGCAGCCGGGCGCGGAGGGGAAGGATCCCCGGATCGCGCATTCCCGGACGCCACAGGCCCACAGGCGCACGGGGCAGATGGGCGGGCACGGCCAGCCCCTGGTCGCCACCCAAGGCACGTTGCAGCGCCAGATAGGCTGGGTGGTGCGGCTGCAAGTCCAGCAGAAAGCGCGCCGGATTCGGGGACTGGATGAAATCGCGGATCAGCCGGTCGATGGGCGGGCGCCTGACCTCTCGCTTGATCAGGGGGTCGACCGAGCCAGGACGGATCATGCCGCCGGTCATGTCGCGCATATAGCGGACCAGCACCCGCGCCTGCGCGATCTCGGCCCTCACGTCTGCGGCATCGGCGGCCAGCGAATCGCTGCGGTATCGGCCTGCCGGGATGCCGTGCTGCGGCGCCGTGGCAGTCGCCCGCACCAGGGCGGCGCGCAATTCGCCCGCCCTTTCGCCCAGAAAGATCGGCCGCAGCCCGTGCGATCCGTAAAACGACGCCAGTTCCGGCACCGCCGCCGCAGCCTGGGCCAGTTCCATGTCCCGCGCGCTGAAATCCAGGCGTGGTGCAACGGCAACACCCACCGCAGGCGCCAGCCCCGCCTGCGGTTGTGCAACCGCAGATTGTCCGGGGCAGATCAACAGAGTAGCCGCAATCACCGCCCAGCCGCGCATCGACATCCCTTTGCCCTATTCCCAAGGATTCTTGCATTTCGCCCCGGCTTTCGCCAGCAAATGAAGGCCGTCCTCGGGTGGCGCCGGCTGATGGTTGCAGCCATGCCACAGCCTCGCGACCGTGCCGCCACAGTCACCGCGCGTCGGCAGGAATTCGCCCAATATCCTGAAAATGTGCGGCAGTAGACAGGAATCTGTTTCTGAGCGCACGGGCTTTTGACATATTGTTAGTCAACCGAGGATAACCTTGGCGCCGTCGCAGGACATGTGGCGGAAAAAAGACGAAGCGGGACAGGCGATCTGACATGACATTCGACCTTCTTTCACGTCGCGGCATTCTGGGTGTGTTCGCGGCTACAACCGTGGCGGCAGCACCCGTGATGGGCAACGCCTTCGGGTTGCTGCGCGGCGCGGGCGACATGCGCCGCGTCCGCATGTATTCGGGCCGCACGGGCGAAAGCCTCGACACCGTTTATTGGGTCGACGGAAAATACATCCGAGAGGCGCTGAACGAGATCAACATCTTCATGCGCGACTGGCGCACGGGCGAAGTGATCGGCATCGACCCGCGCACCGTCGATGTGGCCGCAGCCTCGCACCGGCTGCTGCAAACCAACGAACCGTACATGATGCTGTCGGGCTATCGTTCGCCCCGCACCAACGCGATGCTGCGCCGCAGTTCGGGCGGGGTTGCGCGCAATTCGCTGCACATGGTGGGCAAGGCTGCCGACCTGCGGCTGAAATCGCGCTCGGTCGGGCAGATGTACAATGCCGCGCTGTCTTGCCGCGCCGGCGGCGTCGGCAAGTATTCCCGGTCGAACTTCGTCCACATGGACTGCGGCCCCGTCCGCAATTGGGGCGCCTGACGCGCCTTTGCCCAATCCGCTCTTGCAGCGCCGCTCGCCCTTTGCGCGCGGCGTTTTTTCGTGCCTGGCCGCCCTATGGCACGCGCCTTGACGGCGGTGACGCGCTTCTGACACCATTTCATTACAATAAACGCAATTGGAAGTCGCATGATGCCGCATATGACGCGTCGCTACAGAACGGCCAAGAAGATCCAGGCGACAGCGATCCAGTTGGCCATGCGGGACGGGCTTGCGAACGTCACGACCGAGGCGATCGCCAGGGAAGCGGGGATCAGCACCCGGACCTTCTTCAACTATTACCCCTATAAAGAGGCGGCCATGATGGGCCCGCCCCCCGACTATCCGGCCGAGGCCTCCGAGCAGTTCGTGGCCGGGCGCGGCACTCTGATCGAGGATCTGGACCGGCTGATCACCGCCCATCTGGAGCGTTTCCTGGACGAACGGGAATTGCTGGCGCATATCCTGGTCCTGGCGACGACCGATCCCAAGCTGGATGCGCTGCGCAATTCGACCATTCTGTCGCGGCGCGCGCAGATGCGCGACCTTCTGCACCGCCGCTGCCCCCAGTCGAATCCCGCGCAGATCGAGATCCTGGCCGCCGCCATCGTCGCCGCCACCAATGCCGCCACCAAGGACTGGGCCATCGGGGCGGTCGACGACTTCATCGGCACCGCGCGCAAAAACCTGGCGCTGATCCAGCCCGCCGCCGCGATGCTGACACAGGCTTCCGGCTAGACGCGCAGCATGGTGCGGTAAAGGTTGTCCAGGAATGGTCCGGCCTCGACAAAGGGATCGTGGCCGGGGCCAAGCACGGCGCGCACCTGCACATCGAAATCCGCGTAATGCTGGGTCAGCGCCCAGATCGAGAAGATCAGGTGATGCGGATCGACAGGCGAAAGCCGCCCCTGATCCATCCAGCCTTGCAGGATCGTCGCCGCGCGGTCCACGATGTCGCGCAGGCCGCCGCCCAGGATCTCGGTAAGGTGGGGGGCGCCTTGCAGGATTTCATAGGCGAACAGCCGGCTTTCGCGGGGAAAACGGCGCGACATCTCCAGCTTGGCGCGGACATAGGCCAACACCTCCTCCAACGGCTCGCCCTCGGGGTTGATGCGGATCATCGGGGCCAGCCACATGTCCAGAAGCGTGGTCAGCAGGGATTTGTGAATGTCGTCCTTGGACGCAAAGTAATAAAGGACATTCGGCTTGGACAGGCCCGCCGCCTCGGCGATCTGGTCGATGGTGGCGCCGCGAAAGCCGCTGGTCGAGAACACCGACAAGGCGCCCTTCAGGATCCGGTCGCGGTTCTTCTGCTGGATGCGGGTCAGGGGCGGCTGCAACTGGTCTGCCATTCCGGGGCCTTTCGCCGCTGATGCATTTTTGGGCAGCAGCCGGGGTTGCGCCTTTCGGGACGCTTGACTGAACCCTGCCCCGTGCTAGCGTGATCCTGACCATTTGGTCAACAAAGGAAGGGCCGAAGGGGCGCCTCGGCGCCCACGCCCCATCAAGCCGGTCCCGCGACAGAACGGGGCGGCCAGACAGGAAGGACGACAGATGACCGACGCCAGCGGGCTGGTTCCGGCTGCCAACATGAAGGTCGACGGCCAACGCTTGTGGGACAGCCTGATGCAGATGGCCCGGATCGGGCCGGGCGTCGCGGGCGGCAACAACCGCCAGACCCTGACAGATTCCGATGCCGAGGGCCGCGCCCTGTTCCGCCGCTGGTGCGAGGATGCGGGCATGACCATGGGCCTAGACCGGATGGGCAACATGTTCATGCGCCATGAGGGGGCCGAGCCCGATCTGGATCCCGTCTATATCGGCAGCCACCTGGATACCCAGCCGACGGGCGGCAAATTCGACGGCGTTCTGGGCGTGCTGGCAGGTCTGGAGGTGATCCGTTCGATCCGCGACATGGGTATCGCGACCCGCCGGCCCATCGTCGTGGTGAACTGGACGAATGAGGAAGGCACGCGCTTCGCCCCCGCCATGCTGGCCTCGGGCGTCTTTGCGGGCGTCCATGACGAGGATTACGCCAACAGCCGCGAGGATGCCGAGGGCCGGCGCTTTGGCGACGAGTTGGACCGGATCGGCTGGCGCGGCAAGGAGGTTCCCGGCGACCACAGGATCCACGCGATGTTCGAATACCATATCGAGCAAGGCCCGATCCTGGAGGCCGAGGGCAAGCAGATCGGCGTCGTCACCCATGGTCAGGGACTGTGGTGGTTACAGGTCACGCTGACCGGCAAGGACGCGCATACCGGCTCGACCCCGATGTCCATGCGGGTGAATGCGGGCCTTGGCATGGCGCGGATCATCGACGCGGTGCATCGCATCGCCATGGATCATCAGCCCGACGCCGTGGGGGCGGTGGGCCAGGCGAATGTCTGGCCTAACAGCCGCAATGTGATCCCCGGCCGCGCGGTCTTCACCATCGACATCCGATCGCCCGACCTGGGCAAGCTGACCTCTATGCGGTCAAGGATCGAGGCCGAGGCTGCTGATATTGCCCGTGAACTGGGCCTGGGGATCGAGATCGAGCCGGTCGGGCATTTCGATCCGGTGGAATTCGATCCGGGTCTGGTCAGGCTGGTGCGGGCGGCGGCGGAGCGGCTGGGTTACAGCCACCGCGACATCGTTTCGGGGGCGGGGCACGACGCCTGCTGGATCAACCGGGTCGCGCCGACGGTGATGATCATGTGCCCCTGTGTGGACGGGCTGTCGCACAACGAGGCCGAGGAGATCAGCCCGGAATGGGCCAAGGCAGGCGCGGATGTGCTGCTGCACGCGGTCCTGGACGCGGCAGAGGTGGCGCGCTGAGATCGAAGCCGGGGGCTTCGCGCCCCCGGACCCCCGCGGGATATTTGGACGAAGATGAAAGGGACGGCGATGGGGACGGTTATTCGGGGCGGAACGGTCGTCACCGCCGACCTGAGCTACAAGGCGGACGTGCTGGTGAAGGACGGCAAGATCGCCGCGATCGGACAGGGGCTGACGGGTGATCGGGTGCTGGATGCGTCGGGCTGCCTGGTCATGCCGGGCGGGATCGACCCGCATACGCATCTGGAGATGCCCTTCATGGGCACCTATTCCGCCGATGATTTCGACAGCGGCACGCGCGCGGCGCTGGCGGGCGGCACGACGATGGTGGTGGATTTCGCCTTGCCCTCGCCCGGTCAGGGGCTGCTGGACGCGTTGCAGATGTGGGACAACAAGTCGGGCCGGGCGCATTGCGACTACAGCTTCCACATGGCGGTGACCTGGTGGGGCGAGCAGGTCTTTGACGAGATGCAGGCGGTCGTCGATCGCGGCATCACCAGCTTCAAGCATTTCATGGCCTACAAGGGCGCGCTGATGGTGAACGACGACGAGTTGTTCGCCAGCTTCCGCCGGGTGGGCGATCTGGGCGGGATCGCGATGGTCCATGCCGAGAACGGCGACGTGGTGGCCGAACTGTCCGCCCGCCTGCTGGCCGAGGGCAATACCGGCCCCGAGGCGCACGCCTTCTCCCGTCCTCCGCAGGTCGAGGGCGAGGCCACCAACCGCGCCATCATGGTGGCCGACATGGCGGGGGTGCCGCTGTATGTGGTGCATGTGTCCTGCGAGGACAGCCACGAGGCGATCCGCCGCGCCCGCGCGGCAGGCAAGCGGGTGTGGGGAGAGCCGCTGATCCAGCACCTGACGCTGGACGAGAGCGAGTATTTCAACGCCGACTGGGATCATGCGGCGCGGCGCGTCATGTCGCCGCCCTTCCGCAACAAGCTGCATCAGGACAGTCTGTGGGCGGGGCTGCAATCGGGGTCTCTGTCGGTGGTGGCGACGGATCATTGCGCCTTCACCACGGCGCAGAAGCGCACCGGCATCGGCGATTTCACCAGGATCCCCAACGGCACCGGGGGGCTTGAGGATCGGATGCCGATGCTGTGGACCCATGGCGTGGCGACCGGGCGGCTGACGCCCAATGAATTCGTGGCCGTCACCTCGACCAATATCGCCAAGATCCTGGGGATGTATCCGCGGAAGGGCGCGGTTCTGGTGGGCAGCGATGCCGATCTGGTGATCTGGGATCCTGAAGCCGAGAAGACCATCACCGCGAGCAGCCAGCAATCGGCCATCGACTACAACGTTTTCGAAGGCCAGCGCGTGAAGGGCCTGCCGCGCCATGTTTTGACGCGCGGGCATGTCGCGGTGGACGGCGGCACGCTGGATTCGCGAGAGGGTCACGGGGAATTCGTCGCTCGGGAATCGCGCGGCACCGTGAACCGGGCGCTGTCGGCTTGGAAGGAACTGACCGCCCCGCGTCCGGTGGAACGGTCGGGCATTCCGGCAAGCGGGGTGTGACTTGACCGCCATCCAGGCCCGCGACGTTTCCCTGACCTTTCAGACTGCCGACGGCCCGGTCCATGCGCTGAAGGACGTGAGCCTGACCATCGGCCAGGGCGACTTCGTCAGTTTCATCGGACCGTCGGGCTGCGGCAAGACCACCTTCCTGCGGGCCATCGCCGCCCTGGAAACCCCCACGGCGGGAACGCTGGAGGTCGCGGGAATGACGCCGGACCAGGCGCGGCGCAGGCGGGCCTATGGCTATGTCTTCCAGGCGCCGGGGCTTTATCCCTGGCGGACGATTGCCGGGAATATCAGCCTGCCGCTGGAGATCATGGGCTTCGGCCGCGCCGACCGCGCGCAGCGGACCCGGCGGGTGCTGGATCTGGTGGATCTGGCCGGCTTCGGCGGCAAGTATCCCTGGCAGCTGTCGGGGGGGATGCAGCAGCGCGCCTCCATCGCGCGCGCGCTCGCCTTCGACGCCGACATCCTGCTGATGGACGAACCCTTCGGCGCGCTTGACGAAATCGTCCGCGACCGCCTGAACGAGGCACTGCTGGACCTCTGGGCCAAGACCGGCAAGACCATCGGCTTCGTCACCCACTCGATCCCCGAGGCGGTGTATCTGTCCACCAGGATCGTGGTCATGTCGCCGCGTCCGGGGCGGATCACGCGGGTGATCGACAGCCCCCTGCCCCGCGACCGCCCGCTGGAGATCCGCGACACGCCCGAGTTCATCGCCTTGGCCCAGCAGGTCCGCGACGGCTTGCGCGAGGGGCATGGCTATGACTGAGGCAAGATACCGGCGACGCAGATCTGGATGGGTCGCAGCGCTTTCCGCAATACTTTCGCTTTTTCCTCTCGGGGTTGGATTGGCCGCGCTTGGAGACATGCAGCATGTCTGCCCGGACGGCAATCAATGCAGCGATGCCCGCACCGTGGCGACGACGTTTCTTCCCATCGCATTCGGCGGTTTCGGCTTGTCGGGATGGGTGTGGAGGTTGGCCCGGCGATGAACCGCTTGCTGCCCATCCTGACCGTGCTGCTGGCGATTGTCGCGATCTGGTATCTGGCGGCGGTCTGGATGAACGCGCCCTGGGTCCGCGACCAGGCGGCGCGGGCCGAGGCCACGCTGACCCCCGGCGATCTGATCCGCCAGACGCTGACCCTGGACCGTCCGGTCCTGCCCGCGCCGCATCAGGTCGCGGCGGGGCTGTGGGACGGGATCGCGGGCCAGAAGATCACCTCGAAGCGCAGCCTGGTCTGGCATGGCTGGATCACGCTGTCGGCGACACTGGCGGGCTTCGCCATCGGCACGGCGGCGGGGATCGGGCTGGCGGTTGGGATCGTCCACAACCGCGCCATGGACCAGTCGGTGATGCCCTGGGCGGTGGCAAGCCAGACCGTGCCGATCCTGGCCATCGCGCCCATGGTGATCGTGGTCTTCGCCAGCGCAGGCGTGACCGGGCTGCTGCCCAAGGCGATCATCGCGGCCTGGCTGTCCTTCTTTCCGGTGCTGGTCGGCATGGTGAAGGGCCTGCGCACGCCCGACGGGATGCAGCTTGACCTGATGCGCAGCTGGAGCGCCTCTCGCGCGCAGGTGTTCTGGCGGCTGCGGCTGCCCAGTTCGCTGCCCTACCTGTTCGCCAGCCTCAAGGTCGCCATCGCTGCCGCATTGGTCGGCACCATCGTGGGCGAACTGCCGGCGGGCGCCACCGCCGGTCTTGGCGCGCGGCTGCTCTCGGGCAGCTATTACGGGCAGACGGTGCAGATCTGGTCGGCGCTGTTCGCCGCCGCCATCCTGGCCGCCGCGCTTGTCGCGCTGATCGGCGCGGCAGAACGGCTGACGCTGCGCCGCATGGGGCTGGCGCGATGACCGCGCTGCCGATCATCGCCGTCTGGCTGGGCGCCATGGCGCTGAACACCTGGCTGGCCCGCTTCGGCACCCGCGCGACCCGGCTGGCCGTGGCGCTGATCTTCGGCGCCACGGTCCTGATCCTGTGGGAGATGGCAGTGCGGATCTATGCGATCCCGCCGGTGATCCTGCCCGCGCCCAGCCAGATCGGCGCCAGCTTCATACAGAATACAGCGATCCTCTGGACCGATTTCGTTCAGACCATCCTCAAGGGCGCGCTGACCGGCTGGCTGATCGGGGCGCTTGCCGCCATCGCCACGGCCATCGCCATCGACCGCAGTCCCTTCCTGCAACGCGGACTGCTGCCCATCGGCAATTTCGTGGCGGCCCTGCCCATCGTCGGCATCGCGCCGATCCTGGTGATGTGGTTCGGCTTCGACTGGCAGTCCAAGGCCGCCGTGGTGGTGGTCATGGTGTTCTTCCCGATCCTGGTGAACATGGTCGCGGGCCTGGCCGCCACCGAACCCATGCAGCGCGACCTGATGGCGACCTGGGCCGCGCCCTATGCCGCCAGCCTGTGGAAGCTGCGCCTGCCCGCCGCCATGCCCTTCCTGTTCAACGGGTTGAAGATCACCACCACCCTGGCCCTGATCGGCGCCATCGTCGCGGAATTCTTCGGCAGTCCGACGCGCGGCATGGGCTTTCGCATCTCGACCGCCGTGGGGCGGCTGGATCTGCCGCTGGTCTGGGCGGAAATCCTTGTGGCGGCGATCGCGGGATCGCTGTTCTATGGCATCGTCGCGCTGATCGAAAAGAAGGTGACGTTCTGGCACCCGTCGCAGCGCCATCAGCGGGGCTGACGCCCCAGACAGGAGAGGGAAGATGAAGACATGGATGCTGGGCGCCGCGCTGATCGCGGCAGGCGGCGCGGTTCAGGCGCAGGACCTGACCCTGCAACTGAAATGGGTCACGCAGGGCCAGTTCGCGGGCTATTACGTCGCCAAGGACAAGGGATTTTACGAAGAAGAGGGGCTGGATGTGACGATCCTGCCCGGCGGGCCGGACATCGCGTCCACCCAGGTTCTGGCCGGAGGCGGCGCGGATGTGATCGTCGAATGGATGCCCGCAGCACTGGCCGCCCGCGAAAAGGGCCTGCCGCTGGTCAATATCGCCCAGCCCTTCAAGTCGTCGGGCATGATGCTGACCTGCCTGAAGGAAAGCGGCATCACCGATCCCAAGACCGATTTCAAGGGCAAGACCCTGGGCGTCTGGTTTTCGGGCAACGAATATCCGTTCCTGTCCTGGATGAGCCAGCTTGGCCTGTCCACCGAAGGCGGGCCGGACGGGGTGACGGTCCTGAAACAGGGCTTCAACGTCGATCCGCTGCTGCAAAAGCAGGCGGCCTGCATCAGCACCATGACCTATAACGAATACGGGCAGGTGCTGGACGCGGGCATCGCGCCCGAGGATCTGGTGACCTTCAAATACGAGGACCAGGGCGTCGCCACGCTGGAGGACGGCCTTTATGTCCTGGAAAGCACGCTGGAAGACAAGGCCAAGGTCACCGACCTGGTGAAATTCGTGCGCGCCAGCATGAAGGGCTGGAAATACGCCGAGGAACACCCGGAAGAAGCCGCCCAGATCGTCCTGGACAACGACGAGACCGGCGCCCAGACGCTGGATCATCAGGTCCGCATGGTGCAAGAGATCGGCAAGCTGACCGCAGGCAGCACCGGCGTTCTGGACGAGGCCGATTATCAGCGCACCGTGGACACGCTGATGGCCGAAGGCTCGGACCCCGTGATCTCGAAAGCCCCCGAGGGCGCGTTCAACCACATCATCACCGACCGCGCCTTCGACTAGGCTTCTTCTTTGTCCAAATACCCGAAAGGGGGGCGGCGCCCCCCTTCTTTCTTGCCAGCGGCAGGGCGGCACGGCATAGCACCTGGCATGAGCCTGCCGCCCCCCGGACACAGCCTGATCGACGACGCCCAGGGCATCGCCTTCGGCAGCTTCATGGCAGCCGTCAGCGTGGTGCTGCTGACGCATCTGGGCTTTGTCACCGGGCAGACGGCGGGACTTGCGATCCTGATCAGCTATGCGACCGGCTGGGCCTTCGGGCCGGTGTTCTTCGTCATCAACCTGCCCTTCTATTGGCTGGGCTGGCGCCGCTTCGGCCCGGTCTTCGTCGCGAAAAGCTTTGCCGCCGTGGCGATCCTGTCGGTGCTGGCGGTGATCCTGCCGCGCTATCTGCATTTCGGCGACACCCACCCCGCCGTGGGCGCGCTGCTGGTCGGCTGCCTGACCGGCGTGGGCCTGATCGCGCTGTTCCGCCACGGGTCGTCGCTGGGCGGCATCGGCATCGTCGGACTGTATATCCAGGACGCCACAGGCTTTCGGGCGGGATGGGTGCAGATGATCTTCGACGCGGCGCTGTTCCTGGTGGCCCTGACCCTGCGCGATCCCGTCACCGTGGGGTGGAGCTTTCTGGGCGCCGTCGTGCTGAACCTGACCATCGCGGTGAACCACCGCAAGGACCGCTATATCGCATGAAGCAGGGGGCGGCTTCCCGCCCCCCCCCCTTTGTGTCGCGGCGCGATCAGCGCGCGGTTTCCCGCACCACCTCGCCCTGCCGGTCCAGTTCCAGCGTCACCGCCTCGCCCTGCGGATTGGTCGCCTCCAGCAGCAGGCGCGGACCTTCGGCGCGCAGGAAACCGAAGCCGCTGTATCCTGCCTGGGTCAGCCGCTGGTTGACCGCCACCGAATCGAAATCGGCCGGGACCGGGGCGGACCCTCGCGGGCCGTCGCCCGTGCGGTCGGGGCCGGGGCGCGGGCCGCGGTCTTCATGGCCGGGACCACGGTCATGGCCTGGGCCGTGATCGGCATGGCGCCCCTCGGCCCCGCGATCGCCGCGCCGGCCATCCTCGCGGCCAAAGCGCAGCACGCGGCCGTCCGCGTCGAATTCGGCACGCATGTCCCGGCCGCCCGCATCCTCGCCCTTGACCATCACGCGGCCGTCGCGGTTCACGATCTCCTCAATGCGGTCGAACTGGCCGATCACCTCGTTGTCGCGCACCGCTTGGGGCAGCAGCGTGCCGACCAGATCGGCGGGGATCGCCGCATCATCGACCTCGATCCCGACCAGAGTGTTCTGGCGGTCGAACTTGGCCTCGATCTCGGTCCCGGTGGACTGGCGGCCCTTGATCTCGACATGATCGGGACGCTGCTTGACCTCGGTGACGGATCCGAACAGGCCCATGACCTGATGGCCGCGCAGATCGGCAGGCACCAGGGCGTCGACCAGCGATTGCGGCAGGATGCCGTCATCGGCCTCGACTTCGACCAGGTTCCCGGCCATGTCGATCCTGGCTTCGATATCGACGCCATCGGCGGTGCGCCCCTCGACCTCGCGCATGCCGTCGCGCTTGGTCTCGATGTCGAGATTGCGCAGGTTCAGTTGCGACAGCGGCGCGGGCAGGTCGCCCGCAGCAGGGGCGGTCTGCGCCAAAGCGCCCGTGCCGATCCCGGCGATCAGCGCCAGCATCGCGGCCGAGGTGGTGAATGTGCGAAGAGCCATATCGTTTCCTTTCCAACTTCTGCGGGGTCAAGCCGCCCCTGACGAATCACCTTCTATCAACCCGTCACCGAACGAATCGCCAATGGCCCGTTTGGTTTCCATTTCGGTTTCTTGGGTTATTCTGGCAGCATGACGCTGATCCGCACCCTTGCCCTGATCCTTCTGGCCTGCGCCCCCGCGCAGGCCCAGGATGTCGCGCCCCAGGTGATCGACCAGTTCCGGCCCCTGCCCCTGCATCAGGTCGCGGCCTCGGTTTCGGAACGCTATGCCGGGCGGCTGCTGGCGGCCGACACGCGGGCGCCCCATCCCGCCGAACGCGACCTGGGCGCGGAACTGGTCTATCAGTTCAGGCTGGTCACGCCGCAGCAGAACCTGCTGGACATCCGCATCGACGCGCGCACCGGACGGTTCCTGTCCGTGTCGGGGCGGGGCCAGCTTGCCGCGCGCCAGGCGGCGCAACAGTGAAGGACCGGCGATGCGCGCCCTGATCGTGGAAGATGACCCGGTTCTGTCCGCCCAGCTTGCCGCCGCCATGGCGGATGCGGGCTTCGTCACCGATTGTGCGGCGGACGGCACGCAGGGCGAATATCTGGGGGCGACGGAATCCTATGACGTGGCGATCCTGGATCTGGGCCTGCCGGGACTGCCGGGGATCGAGGTGCTGACCCGCTGGCGCAACGACGGCATCGCCATGCCGGTGCTGATCCTGACCGCGCGCGGCGACTGGACCGACAAGGTGGCCGGGTTCCGCGCCGGGGCCGACGACTATGCCGTCAAACCCTTCCGGCTGGACGAGGTCGTGCTGCGCTGCCAGACCCTGATCCGTCGCGCCGCGGGCCATGCCCGCCCGGTGATCAATGCCGGTCCGCTGGCGCTCGACAGCCAGTTGGGCGTCATCACCCGCGACGGCATCGCGCTGAAGCTGACGGCATTCGAACAGCGGATCCTGGCCTATCTGATCCACCACCAGAACCGCGTCGTGTCCCGCACCGAACTGTCCGACCACCTCTATGACGCCGAGGCCGACCGCGACTTCAAGTCGATCGAGGTCGTGATCGGCCGCCTGCGCCGCAAGGTCGGCGACGGCGTGATCGAGACCCGCCGGGGCGAGGGGTATCTGCTGCGGGCCGCCGGATGATGCGGTCGATCCGGGGGCGGCTTCTGCTGCTGGCCGCCGTCTGGCTGGGCGCGGCGCTGCTGGCGGCGTTCCTATTCATCTCCTCGCTGCTCGAAGATTTCGTCACCGACCGCTTCGACGCGGAGCTGGCGGCGGCGGCGGACGGGCTGATCGCCTCGGTCGAGATCGGCGACGACGGCCGGATCGAGCTGGACGACCCCCCCGCCGATCCGCGCTTCGACCTGCCCTTCAGCGGCTGGTACTGGCAGGTCGAATCGGGCGATGCGGTCGTGGCGCGGTCCGGTTCGCTGCTGGACGGCCTGCTGCGCGGTCCGTCCGGGAACGTCGTGGGCGGGGCGGGGATAGGCGCCGATGGCGCGGCCCTGCGGGTGCTGCGGCGGCAGGTGACGCTGCCCGACAGCGACACGCGGGTGGCCGTGACCGTCACCGCGCCGCGCGCGCAGATCGACGACAGCCTGCACCAGATCAGCCGCCCGCTGGGGATCGCGCTTGCCGTCCTGGGCATCGTCGTGGCGGTGGCCAGCGTCGTGCAGGTGACTGCGGGCCTGGCCAGTCTGGACCGGCTGCGCCGCGATCTGGCCCAGGTGCGCGCGGGCGGCAAGGACCGGCTGGCCCTGCCGGATGTCAGCGAACTGCGCCCCCTGACCGTGGAAATCAACGCCGCGCTTGACCAGAATGCCGACCTGCTGGCCCGGTCGCGGCAGCATCTGGGAAACCTGGCCCATTCGCTCAAGACCCCGCTGGCGGCGCTGGCCAACGAACTGCCGGGCGATCACCGGGGCCAGGCGCTGATCGCCCGCATGGACCGGCTGATCGGCTGGCACCTGCGCCGCGCCCGGTCGGCGGGGCCGCGCGTGCTGGGCCAACGGACCCCGGTGCGCCCGGTGATCGACGACATCCTGATGGTCTTGCGGTGGCCCATGCGCGACAAGGGCATGACCGCCGACATCGACTGCGCCCCCCAGGCCGCCTTCGCCGGAGAACGTCAGGATCTGGAGGAGATGATCGGCAACCTGTGCGACAACGCCGTCAAATGGGGCCGGACGCGTCTGTCGATCACCGTGACCCAGGCCGACCGCCTGACCGTCAGGATCCAGGACGACGGCCCTGGCATGGCGGATACCGACGCGCCGCGCGCGCTGATCCGGGGCGGGCGGCTGGACGAACACGGCGCCTCGGGATCGGGCCTGGGGCTTGCCATCGTCGCGGATCTGGCGGCGCTGCACGGCGGCAGCCTGCGGCTGGAGCGGTCGTCCCTGGGCGGGCTGGCGGCGGTTCTGGACCTGCCTGCCTGAAAAATCCGCAGGCCGTCGCACCCCAGGTTTTACCATTTGATAAAAAAACGGACCTGTGCCAGCCTGATTCTGCCAACAGGTGAGCCAGGAGACGCGAATGTCCCAAGCAAGATTGGCGCCGGGCGTCGTTCCCGGCCGCCTGACACCCCATGAACTGGCGGCGAATTTCGCCGATGTCGCCCCTCCGCTGGATGATCACGAGGCCCGCGTCGCCGCCGACCGCTGTTACTTCTGCCACGACGCGCCCTGCGTGACGGCCTGCCCCACCAGCATCGATATTCCACTGTTCATCCGCCAGATCGCCACCGGCACGCCCGACGCGGCGGCGATGACGATCTTTCACGCCAATATCCTGGGCGGCATGTGCGCCCGCGTCTGCCCGACCGAGAATCTGTGCGAAGGCGCCTGCGTCCGCATGGAGGCCGAAGGCGATCCGGTCGAGATCGGCGCCCTGCAACGATACGCCACCGACGGGCTGATGGCGCAGCCGGGCCATCCCTTCCGCCGCGCCGCCCCCACCGGCAAGCGCGTCGCGGTGGTCGGCGCCGGGCCTGCGGGTCTGGCCTGCGCGCATCGGCTGGCCGCCAAGGGCCATGACGTGACCATCTTAGAAGCGCGGCCCAAGCCCGGCGGGCTGAACGAATACGGCATCGCCAGCTACAAGGCGGTGGACGGCTTCGCCCAGGCCGAGGTGGACTGGATCCTGGGCATCGGCGGGATCACCCTGCGCCACGGCCAGCGGCTGGGCCGGGATATCACGCTGGACGCGCTGCGGGCAGATTTCGACGCGGTGTTCCTGGGCATGGGCCTGGGCGGCGTCAACACCCTGCGGGCCGAGGGCGAGGAACGCCGCAACGTGCTGGACGCGGTGTCCTTCATCCGCGACCTGCGCCAGGCATCCGACCTGACCGCCCTGCCGGTGGGCCGCGACGTGGTGGTGGTCGGCGGCGGCATGACGGCGGTGGATGCCGCCGTGCAGGCGAAACTGCTGGGGGCGGAAAACGTCACCATCGTCTATCGCCGCGACCGGTCGCAGATGGGCGCCAGCCGCCACGAACAGGATCATGCGACCCGGACCGGCGTCCGCATCATCTGCAACGCGGCGCCCGTCAAGGTTCACGGCAACGGCGCCGTGGTCGAGGTCGAGTTTGCCTATACCGCCGTCGATCCCGACGGCGGGCTGCACCTGTCTGACGACCGCTTCCGCCTGAAGGCCGACCAGCTGTTCCGCGCCATCGGCCAGCGGCTTGACGGCGTGCCCCAGGAACTGGCGCTGAACGGCGGCAAGATCGGCGTGGCCGGACCCGGCCGCACCAGCATCCCCGGCGTCTGGGCGGGCGGCGACTGCGCGGCGGGGGGCGACGACCTGACCGTCACCGCCGTCGCCCAGGGCCGCGACGCGGCCGAGGATATCGACGCCCATCTGACCGGCCGTCCGGTCGAGATCCCCGGCTGAGGAGCATCATCATGGCCGATCTGCGTTCGAATTTCATCGGGATCAAGTCCCCCAACCCGTTCTGGCTGGCCTCGGCGCCGCCCACAGACAAGGAATACAACGTCCGCCGTGCCTTCCAGGCCGGCTGGGGCGGCGTCGTCTGGAAGACCCTGGGCAGCGAAGGCCCGCCCGTCGTCAACGTGAACGGCCCCCGCTATGGCGTGATCCACGGCCCCGACCGGCGCGTCCTGGGCATCAACAATATCGAGCTGATCACCGACCGCCCGCTGGAGGTGAACCTGCGCGAGATCAAGCAGGTCAAGCGCGACTATCCCGACCGCGCCCTGGTCATCAGCCTGATGGTCCCCTGCGACGAGGAAAGCTGGCGCGACATCCTGGCCCGGATCGAGGATACCGGGGCGGACGGCGTGGAACTGAACTTCGGCTGCCCGCACGGCATGTCCGAACGCGGCATGGGCAGCGCCGTGGGCCAGGTGCCGGAATACATCGAGATGGTGACGCGGTGGGTCAAGCAATACAGCCGGATGCCCTGCATCGTGAAGCTGACGCCCAACATCACCGACGTGCGCAAACCCGCCGAGGCGGCAAGGCGCGGCGGCGCAGATGCGGTCAGCCTGATCAACACGATCAATTCCATTACCAGCGTCGATCTGGACCTGTTCGCACCGCAGCCCACCATCGACGGCAAGGGGGCGCATGGCGGTTATTGCGGGCCGGCGGTCAAGCCCATCGCCCTGAACATGGTGGCCGAGATCGCCCGCAACCCTGCCACCCATGGCCTGCCGATCAGCGGCATCGGCGGCGTGACGACATGGCGCGACGCGGCGGAATTCATGGCGCTTGGCGCGGGCACGGTGCAGGTCTGCACGGCGGCGATGACCTATGGCTTCAAGGTCGTGCAGGAAATGATCTCGGGTCTGCGCGACTATCTGGACAGCCACGACATGGCGATGTCCGATCTGGTCGGCCGGGCGGTTCCGAACGTCACCGACTGGAACCAGCTGAACCTGAACTATGTCACCAAGGCCCGCATCGACCAGGATCTCTGCATCAAATGCGGCCGCTGTTTCGCCGCCTGCGAGGACACGTCGCACCAGGCCATCGCCATGAAGCCCGGCCGCGTCTTCGAGGTGATCGAGGAGGAATGCGTCGCCTGCAACCTCTGCCTCGACGTATGCCCGGTCGAAAACTGCATCGACATGCGCGAACTGGCCTTGGGAGAGATCGATCTGCGCACCGGCCGCCCGGTCCAGCCCTATGCCAACTGGACGACCCATGCGAACAACCCGATGGCGAAGGCGGCAGAGTAAAACGGAAGCCTTGAGTAACGGGTAAGCAGTGGTCGGGGCGAGAAGATTCGAACTTCCGGCCTACGGTACCCAAAACCGTCGCGCTACCAGGCTGCGCTACGCCCCGACGAGTTACGCTTAGCCTATAGCGCCGGCCGGGAAAAGACCTAGCCGCAGGGCAGTTCGGCCAAATCCTGATGCAGCCGGGGATGGGCCATGGCCTGCCCGACCGCCAGGCCCAGGCGCGCGGCCTCGCCCCCGCCGATTTCCAGGATCATCTGCCGAGAGGGGGCGGGATCGCCGGGGGCCGCGCCGGGAATCGCCGTCTCGTCCAGGGGCCGGGCGTTGCGGTGGATGTGGCGGATCACGCCCCGTTCGTCCAGGAACACCAGATCCAGCGGGATATAGGTGTTGCGCATCCAGAAGCTGACCGGGCGCGGCGTGTCATAGATGAACAACATCCCGGTGCCCTGCGGCAGCGCCCTCCGGAACATCAGACCCCGGGCGCGCTCTGCCTCGTCATCAGCCAGTTCCACCTGAAAGGCGACAGGGCCGCTGTCGGTCTGGAAGACCGCCCGATCCGGGGCGCAAGCAATTTCCGCGGCCACGGGCGCCGCGAAGGCCGCCGACAGCACAAGGGCCGCAAGCGCGACCCTATTCGGCGACATGCGCCATGAAATCCTTGATGTCCTGCACCTGGTCGCCCAGATTTTCATCGGCCAGAGAGCTTGCGCCCTGTTCGGTGCCCCTGTCCCAGCTGGTCACCTGCGCCGCCATCAGTCCGCGCGGGCCTTCCACGACCCGGATCCCGATCGCCTCGCCGATGGCAAGATCGGCGAAACCGGAATGGCGCAAGACTTCGACATGCAGGAACACGTCGTCGGGATGGCCGAAGATATTGGCAAAGCCGAAGCCCTTGGCCTTGTCGAACCACTTCACGCGGGCCGGACGCAGCGGCAGCGCCTCAAGATGCTCGATGACGCCGTTGTCCAGATCCGCGATGGGCGCTGTCCCGTCCGAGATCGGCGGTTCGATCGACACCACCTCGGTCGCCTGAAGCCCGCGCTGCGTGGGCTGCATCCAGACCGTCACCCGCGACTGGTCGGCGACCGAACTGCGTCCGAAATTCCTGAGAACGTTGGCGTGCAGCAGGATATCCGCGCCGCCTTCCTCGTTCAGGATGAAGCCATAGCCCTTGGACGGGTCAAACCACTTGACCAGCCCCGACACAAGCTTCAGTCCCTTCTCATCCGTCATCATTCCACCATGCGCTCAGCGCGTCTTATCCTGCCTCGAATTCAACCAATACACCGTTCAATTCCTGTAACGTCAAAGTGGCGACGTTCACGGCAGATAAGGCGCAAGTGTCGCGCCCATCCACCATGGTCAGCCACCAAGACCTTTTCGTCAAGCCCTAGGGTGAAAGCCGCCTGACAATCCAGGCCCCCGAATCCTCTTTGTCCCAGCGGAACCGGTCATGCAACCGGAAAGCGCCATCGGCCCAGAACTCGATCTGCGCGGGGGCGATCCTGAAGCCGCCCCAGAAGGGCGGCCGGGACGGACGGGTGCCGTGACGCAGGCCCTGCCGGGCGGCTTCGGCCATCAGCGCGGCGCGGCTTTCCAAAGGCTGCGACTGGCGCGACGCCCAGGCCCCGATCCGGCTTTGCAGCGCGCGGCTGTTGTAATAGGCATCGGCCTGTTCGCCCTCGACGCGGGTCACATGGCCGCGCACCCGGATCTGGCGGCGCAGGGATTTCCAGTGCATCACGAAAGCGGCCTTGCCGGTGGCCGCGATCTGCCGGCCCTTGGCACTGTCGTAATTCGTATAGAAGACGAAGCCACCATCCGTCCCCTGCCCCTCGATGTCCTTCAGCAGCACCATGCGCACGTCGGGCATCCCCTCGGCGTCCACCGTCGCCAGCGCGATGGCATTGGGGTCGTTCGGCTCGGTCGCCTGCGCCTCGGCCAGCCAGCGCCTGGCGATGTCGAACGGGTCGTCGCCCGCGAATAGTCCGTCCCTGTCAGCCATGATGGTTCCTTGCGCTTGATGCTTGCAACCCTTTGGCCTAAGCACCTTTCACATAGGGTTGAAAGCGCGAGAGGCAGCACATGTCAAGCGAGCAGAAGCAAGGGCTGATGGCTGGAAAGCGCGGCCTGATCATGGGTTTGGCGAATGACAAGTCCATCGCCTGGGGGATTGCCCGCGCCTTGGCCGATGCGGGGGCCGAGCTTGCCTTTTCCTATCAGGGCGATGCGCTGAAGAAACGCGTCGATCCGCTGGCGGCGCAACTGGGTTCGACCCTGGTCCTGCCCTGCGATGTCAGCGACGAGGCGTCCATCGACGCGCTGTTCACGACGCTGCGTCAGGATTGGGGCAGCCTGGATTTCGTGGTCCATGCCATCGGCTTTTCCGACAAGGACCAGCTTCGCGGCCGCTATGCCGACACGACCCGCGACAATTTCCTGATGACGATGGATATTTCCGTCTATTCCTTCACGGCGGTCGCGCGCCATGCGTCGGCCATGATGCCCGACGGCGGCAGCCTGCTGACGCTGACCTATTACGGCGCGGAACGGGTGATGCCGCATTACAACGTGATGGGCGTCGCCAAGGCCGCGCTGGAAGCCAGCGTCCGTTACCTGGCCGAGGATCTGGGCAAGGACGGCATCCGCGTCAACGCGATCAGCGCCGGGCCGATCAAGACCCTGGCCGCCAGCGGCATCGGCGATTTCCGCTATATCATGAAGTGGAACGAACTGAACTCTCCACTGCGCCGCAACGTCACGACCGAGGACGTGGGCAATTCCGCGCTGTACCTGCTGTCCCCTCTGGGCGCGGGCGTGACGGGGGAAACCCACCATGTCGACGCGGGCTATCATGTGGTGGGGATGAAGGCGGTGGACGCGCCCGACATCTCGACCGTCAAGAAGGACTGACCGGACCGGAATGGCGATCACCCCCGACCAGCTTGCCCTGTTCGTGGGAACCCTGGGCGTGGCGATCCTGTCGCCCGGCCCCGGCGTCATCGCGGTCAGCCAGGCGGCCTTCGCCCTGGGGCGCAGGCGCGCGCTGCCTTACGGCTGGGGGCTGGCCCTTGGGGCGTCGGTCTGGTGCATCTTCGCGCTGCTGGGCCTGACGGTGGTGTTTCGCGCCCTGCCCTGGACCTATGTCGCGTTGAAGATCCTGGGCGGGGCCTATCTGGTCTGGATCGCCTTCAAGATGTGGCGCCACGCCCCCGACCCCTTGCCCGACCCTGCGGAAAGCAGCCGGGGCATGGGGTTTCTGGGCGGAATGATGCTGAATCTGTCGAACCCCAAGCCCGCGCTGTTCTATTCGGCGGTGCTGCTGTCGATCTTTCCGGCGCTGCTGTCGGCGGGCGACAAGCTGGCGATCTATGCGACGGCGGTTTCGGTGGAACTGGCATTTTATACCGCGCTTGCGTCGCTGATGGCCTTGCCTTGGCTGCGGCGCAGGTATTATGCGGCGAAATTCTGGATCGACCGCATCGCCGGGCTGGCCCTGGGGCTGCTGGGCCTGTCGCTGATCCTGCGTCATTGAAAGGAGCCGCCATGATCGACCGCCTGCCCCATGAAAAGGGTTTCCACGTCAGCTGGGACCAACTGCACCGCGATGCCCGTGCCCTGGCCTGGAGGCTGGACGGCACCGACTGGCGCGCGGTGGTGGCCGTCACGCGCGGCGGGCTGGTCCCGGCGATGATCGTCGCGCGCGAACTGGACATCCGGGTGATCGACACGATTTCCATCCGGTCCTACAAGGGCGTCGCGGCCGAGGCGGGCCAAGGCCAGCTTGAGGTTCTGAACACCCCCGACCCCGCCCTGATGGGCGACGGCGACGGCATCCTGGTCATCGACGATCTGGTCGATTCCGGTCGCACCCTGGAACTGATCCGGGCCATGTATCCCAAGGCGCATTTCGGCACCGTCTATGCCAAGCCGAAGGGCAAGCCGATGGTCCAGACCTATGTGACCGAGGTCAGCCAGGACACCTGGATCTTCTTTCCCTGGGACATGGCGCTGCAATACGTCCAGCCCTATCGCGGCGAGGACTGAAGCCCGCCCAGGGCGGTTTTTCGGAACTGCCTTCGGAACCAGCAGGGTGATCGGGCATTGTCTCATCAATCGCGCCATGCACGTCATGCGCCATATTCAGGAGGAAAAGACATGCGCAAGTTGATGCTCAGCACTGCCCTCGCCCTGCCTTTCGTGATGGGCCAGGCCTTTGCACAGGACACCGCGACGACGCCTGCCCCCGCCGATCCCGCGACCGATGCCGCCACCACGGACACAATGACCAAGGACACCACGACCATGGGCGCCGACACCGCCCCAGCGGCCGAGGCTCCCGCGGCAGACAACGCAGAAGCCGCCGCTGATGCCGCCGACGCGGCCGCGGTCGCCGCCAGCGGCAAGGTCGAACAGCAGCAGGCCGCCAACGAATTGCGCATCGACTGGATCACCGATGCGACCGTGAACGCACCCGACGGCACAGCCATCGGCGACATCAACGACGTGATCGTGGATGGCGACGCGGGCACCGTGAAAGCCGCCGTGATCGGCGTCGGGGGCTTCCTGGGCATCGGCGAAAAGCAGATCGCGGTTCCGTGGGATCAGTTGACGATCAATTATGACGCGCAAGAGATCACCAGCGACCTGACCAAGGAAGAGGCCGAAGCCGCGCCGGAATACGTCTTCCGTGAACAGGAAGCCGCGCCCGACGCCATGGCCGCCCCAGGCGCGACGACGGATCCCGCTGCCGTTTCGCCCACAGGCACGATGGCGACGGATCCTGCCGCAACCCCTGATTCGGCCGGGACCATGACCACGGATCCCGCCGTCACCGATCCCGCAATGACGTCCGATCCGGCCGCGACCGGCGCCCCGGCCCCGGCGGATACGGCCGAGACGCCCGCGACCCCGCCCGCCGAACCTGCTGCCGACGGCACAGCACCCGCCCCGGCCAACTGAACCGGCGTCCCTTCCGCCGGACCGCGACATGCACGGTCCCCGCCATCGCGGGGCCCGTTTCAGTTTCCGCGAACGAAGCGCGCAGCGCCCTCGGCCGCGCGTTGCAGGGCGCGGCTCTTGTTCACCGTTTCCAGGAATTCGGCTTCCGGGTCGCTGTCATAGACCACCCCGCCGCCCGCCTGGATATACAGCGCACCGTCCTTCAGCACGCCGGTGCGCAGGGCGATGCACATATCCATCTCGCCATTGGCGGCGAAATAGCCGACCGCGCCGCCATAGACACCGCGCTTTTCGGGTTCCAGTTCGTCGATGATCTGCATCGCGCGGACCTTCGGCGCGCCCGATACGGTGCCCGCAGGCAGGCCCGCCAGCAGCGCGGACAGCGCATCCTCGCCCTCGCGCAACTCGCCCACCACGTTGCTGACGATGTGCATGACGTGGCTGTAGCGTTCGATCACGAATTGCTCGGTCGGCCTGACCGTGCCGGGCCGGGCCACGCGGCCCACGTCGTTGCGGCCCAGATCCAGCAGCATCAGGTGTTCGGCCAATTCCTTCTGGTCGCTCAACAGGTCGGCCTCGAGCGCGCGGTCCTGCGCCTCGTCCGCGCCGCGCGGGCGGGTGCCTGCGATGGGACGGATCGTCACCTCGCCGTCGCGCAGCCGCACCAGGATTTCCGGCGACGCGCCGACGATCTGGAACCCGCCCAGGTTCAGGAAGAACATGAAGGGCGACGGGTTGGTGCGGCGCAGGCTGCGATACAGCGCAAAAGGCGGCAGCGGGAATTCCATCCGCCAGCGCTGCGACGGCACGACCTGGAAGATATCCCCGGCCCGGATGTAATCCTTGGCCTTTTCCACCGCCGCCAGATAATCCGCCTTGGAAAAGTTCGACACCGGCTCTCCGATGCGGGCGTCGTGGCCAAGCGCGCGAGGTTCGGTCGGCTGGCGGTCCAGCGACCGCAGCGCGTCCATGACCCGTTCGGCGGCCTGGGCATAGGCGGCGCGGGCGTTGTCGGATCCGTCGTGCCAGGCCGGGGCGCACAGCGTCACCTCGCCCTTCACGCCGTCCAGGACCGCCACGACCGAGGGCCGCATCAGCATCGCGTCGGGCAGGTCCAGCGGATCGGGGTTCACGTCCGGCAGGCGTTCGACCAGCCGGATCATGTCATAGCCCAGGTATCCGAACAGCCCCGCCGCCATCGGGGGGATGCCGTCGGGCATCCGCTCGATCCGGCTTTCGGCGATCAGGGCGCGCAGGCTGTCGAGGGCCGGTCGGTCATCGGCCACGAAGTCGTCCGAGAACCGCGCCTGCCGGTTGATCCGCGCGCGGCCGTCGCGGCAATCCCAGATCAGGTCGGGCTTCATGCCGATGATCTGATAGCGGCCCCGGACTTCGCCTCCGGTGACCGATTCCAGCATGAAGGACATCGGCGCGGCATCCGTCAGCTTCAGCATCAGGCTGACGGGCGTGTCCAGATCAGCCGCCAGGCGGACGGTGACAAGCTGGTTCTGCCCGGCCTTCCACGCCGATTCGAAGGCGGCGAAATCGGGGGTCAGTTCCATCACTGGACCTGCGCGTTGATGGCGTTGATCGCGGACTGGTCCAGCTTGATCCCCGCCTCGCGCTGCACCGCGCGGGCATAGTAATCGAAGATGTCGGCTTGCAGCGACTGGCTCAGGCGGCTGCTGACGGCATCGGTGATGCGCTGCGCGTCCTCGCCCGTCAGGTTAGCCTCGTCGATGGCGTCAAGACGCAGCAGGATCACGCGGTTCTCGGCATCCACGATCTCGATGTCGCCGGGCTCGGCGATGGCGAAGGCGCGCGCCACGGCCTCGGCCGGGATCCCCTCGATCCAGCCGTCGCGGGTGATGTCGGGGGCAGCGGTCCATTCCGGCGCGGGCTGGCCTTCGGGCGCAGCGGGGGACAGGCGCTGCTCCTCGGCCAGGGCCAGAAGCTGGCGATGGGTTTCCGCCTGGCGCCAGTCGGCCTCGACCTCGGCGCGGACCTCCTCGAAGGGGCGCAGGGTGGGCGGAACCACCTGGTCCAGCCGCAGGGCGAAGACGCCGCCATCGTCCAGGCTGGCCAGTTCGGGGAAATCGGCTTCCGAGATCTGGGCCGCACGGTCGCGGAACGCCTGATAGCCCGCGATGCTGCCTTCCTCGGGCGCGGCGCCGGCGGACCAGTCGATCGTGCCCAACTCAAGCTCGGTCTCCTCGGCCACCTGCTCCAGCGAGGCGCCGCCCGCCAGCAGATCCTCGTATTCGGCGGTCCGGTCCTCGATGGTGCGGGCGGCCCGGTCCACCGCAGCCTCGGCGCGCAGATCCTGCTGCGCGTCCTCGAAGGGGATGTTCACCGGCTCAAGAATGGCGTGGACGGCGAACAGCGCCGGGCCAAGGTCGGTCTGGATCGGCCCGACGACGCCCGGCTGATCGGGGGCAAAGACCGCCTCGCCCGCCGCGCCCAGGTCGGCCTGGGACACCTCGCCCAGTTCGGCATCCTCGGCTTGCAGGCCGCGTTGCAGCACGAAAGCCTCGAATGGGGCGGTGCCGGCGTCGATCTGGGCCTTGGCGGCCTCGGCATCCTGGACCGAGGGGAACACCAGGCGGCTGACCAGGCGGCGTTCGGGTTTCTGGTATTCGTCGATATTGGCGTCATAGGCGGCGCGCAACGCGGCCTCGTCCAGCTGCACGGTCGGGGCCAGCATCTCGGGCGTCAGCCAGACATAGGTGATCTTGCGCATCTCGGGCGCGGTGAAGCGGTCTGCATTGGCGCTGTGCCAGGCTTTCAACGTCGCCTCGTCCGGCTCGGTAATGGGGGCGGGCAGCAGGTCGGCGGTCAGTTCGCGCCAGGCCACGTCCCGGCGTTCCAGGATCCATTTCGCGGTGGTGTCCACGGCGGCCGGGGGGGCATCGACGCCGCCCGCCACGGCCCGCTGGATCAGCAGCCGCGCCTCGTCCGTGCGGACCTCGCGTTCGAATTCGGCCTCGGACAGGTTCTCGCGGCGCAGGATTTCGGCATAGCCGGCACGGTCGAAGCTGCCGGTGGGACCGCGGAAGGCAGGGGCCTCCAGGATGGTCTGGCGGACCTTTTCGTCGCCCACCGACACGCCGATCCTGCGGGCCTGTTCCTCAAGCGCGGCGGCGGTGATCAGCTGGGACTGCACCGCCTGGGGCAGGCCCATGGCCTGGGCCTGGGCCATGGACAGCGGCTGGCCGGTCTGCTGCTGATAGGCGTTCATCTGCTGGCGCAGCGCGCGGGCATAGTCGTCGGCGGTGATGGTCGTGTCCCCGACCGACCCGATGGCCGTCGATCCGCCGGAAAAGCTGGTCACGCCGAAACCGCCCAGGCCCAGAACCATCAGGCCCATCAGCACCCAGACGATGGTGGACTTCCCGTGTGTCCGCAGGTTTTTCATGGCCCGGCCTTCCTTCGTGATCGTGTCGGGTTTCTTTAGGGCGCGCGGGGGGCCGCGACAAGCCTGTCAGCCGGACAGGCCCCGCAGCCGTTCAGCCAGGGCGGCGATCCCGTCCGCGCCGATATTGGCAAAGGCGATACGCAGATGACGTGGCCCGGCGGGATCGTCTGGCGGCACGAACATCGTGCCCGGCAGAGCCAGAACGCCGATATCGGTCACCATGCGTCGCGCCAGATCGGCCGAGGATTCGGCCAGCGGATGTTCCACCCAGGCGAAATAGGCTCCGGCGCTTTTGACCCGCCAGCGCGGCAGCGTGCGGATCGCCGCGACGGTCGCATCCCGCCGCGCCAGGATCTCGGCCCGCTCGCCGGCCAGCCAGTCGCGCAGATGCTTCATCCCCCACAGCGCACCGATCTGGCCCAGTTGCGAGGTCGAGATCGCCACCGTGTCCAGGAATTTCTCGACCTGCGCCATCCGGCCGGGCGCTGTGATCAGCGCGCCGACCCGGTGTCCCGTCAGGCGATAGGCCTTGGAAAAGCTGTAAAGCTGGATCACCGTCCGGTCCCAGCCGGGCCGCGTCAGCAGGTCGTGCGGCGGCCCGCCGCGGGTGTCGAAATCGCGATAGGTCTCGTCCAGGATCAGCGCCAGCCCGTGCCGCCGGGCCAGATCGAAGAACCGCGCCACCAGTTCGGCGGGATATTCCGCGCCCGAGGGGTTGTTCGGCGTCACCAGCACGATGGCCCGACAGCGCGGCCCGATCAGGTCCGCCGCCCGTTCGGGATCGGGCAGCAGGTCGTCGCCGCAGGCCAAGGGCAGCGCGCCGATGCCCTGCATGTCCAGCCACATCTTGTGGTTGAAATACCAGGGCGTCGGCAGGATCACCTGATCCCCCGCCTGCGCCAGCGTGGCGATGGCCGCACAAAAGGCCTGGTTGCAGCCTTGCGTGATCGCCACCTGCGCGGAGTCCACCGCGCCGCCATAGCTGCGGGAAAAATCCGCCGCGACCGCCGCGCGCAGGTCGGGATTGCCCAGGACCGGGCCATAGAGATGCGCCTCGGGCCGATTCAGCGCGGCATCGGCCATTGCCTGACGCAGCGCCAGGGGCGGCGGGTCGACGGGGGCAGCCTGGCTGACATTGATCAGCGGGCGATCGGGCGGAAAGCTCGCGCCCGCCAGCCAGCGCCGCGCATCCATCACCGGGGGCGCGAAGGTCGCGGCCAAAGCCGGGTTCAGCGGGGCGGCATCAGTCACGCGACAGGCCTTGCAGATCGGACAGATCCGGTGGCAGCGACAGGTCGAGCGCCGGGGCCGGCAGGCCCGGCGCGGGATGTGCGGCCGGAAGATCGACGGGCATCGCGGGCGCGGCGTCCGGCGCATCCGCCACCGCCCGGTCCGGGGCGGCTGGCGCGGCGGGCTGGGCCATCACGGCGGGGCGGTCCACCTGCGGCGCATCCTCGCCCTCAGCGGGCGCGGTCTGCACCGGCCCGTCCCGTTCGCCGGCAGGCTGCGGGCGCGGATCGGCGACCGTCACCGCCACCGGCGCGGGTTCCGAGGTCGGCGCCACGACGGCGGGCGCCTCGGCCTGGCTGGGGCGGTCCTGGGCCAGCGGCGCGGGCAGGCTGAGCGCCAGATCGCCGCCCCGCCCGAATTCCGACCCGACCGGCAGGCCGACCGACTCCGCGACCGGCGCATCGGCGGGCTGCGGTTCCACGGCGGCGGGGGCCGGTTCGGGAACGGCCGCCGTCGCAGGTTCGGCCGCAGGTTCCGCCGCCGTGGCCGGTTCGGGCTGCGGCACGGCTTCAGGCGTAGGAACCGGCAGAGGCGCGGCCAGCGACAGCGCGGCCACGGCGGCGACGCTGACCGCGCCGCCATGCAACAAACCTGTCCAGAAACCGCGTGCCATATGCCCCTTCTTGTCCCGCCGGTCTTGACCCCCCGGCGCGCTTTGGACCATCTATAGCGGACCCGTTCAGGCGGGGAAACCGCCACCATATCAGGGCGCCCATCATGATCCTTCTGATCGACAATTACGACAGCTTCACCTGGAACCTCGTGCATTACCTGGCCGAGGCCGGGGCCGAGGTCGTGGTGCGCCGCAACGACGCCCTGACGGTGGACGATGCCCTGGCGATGCAACCTGACGGAATCGTGATCTCTCCCGGTCCCTGCGATCCGGCGCAGGCGGGCATCTGCCTGGACCTGATCCGGGCGGCCGCCGACCGCGCGATCCCGCTGCTGGGCGTCTGCCTGGGCCACCAGGCGATCGGAGAGGCGTTCGGCGGCAAGGTCGTGCGCGCGAACCGCATCATGCACGGCAAGACCGACGCGATCAGCCATGACGGCACGGGGGTGTTCGCGGGCCTGCCGTCCCCGGTGACGGCCACCCGGTATCATTCGCTGACGGTCGAACCCGACAGCCTGCCCAACTGCCTGCGCGTCACCGCCACCTCGGACGACGGGACCATCATGGGCCTGATCCACGAGGCCCTGCCCATCGAGGGCGTGCAGTTCCATCCCGAATCCATCGCGTCCGAACACGGGCACGACATGATCCGCACCTTCCTGGCCCGCTGCGCGCCGCGAAAGGCGGCGGCATGACCCCCACCGACATCCGCCCGCTGATCGGCATCGCCGCCACCCGCCCCCTGACCGCCGACGAGGCCGAGGCCGCCTTTTCCGCCCTGTTCGACGGCGCGGCGACGCCTGCCCAGATCGGCGGGCTGCTGATGGCCCTGCGCGTGCGGGGCGAGACGGTCGACGAAATCGCCGCCGCCGCCCGTGCCATGCGCAAGCGCATGAACCGCGTCCACGCCCCCGAAGGCGCCATCGACATCGTGGGCACCGGCGGGGACGGCAAGGGCACGCTGAACATCTCGACCGCGACGGCCTTCGTGGTGGCGGGCGCGGGCGTGCCGGTCGCCAAGCACGGCAACCGCAACCTGTCATCGAAATCGGGCGCGGCGGACGCCCTGACGCAGATGGGCATCAACGTGATGGGCGGACCTGCGGTCGCGCAATCGGCGATCCGCGACGCGGGCATCTGCTTCATGATGGCGCCCATGCATCATCCGGCGATGCGCCATGTCGGCCCGCCGCGCGCGGAACTGGGCACAAGAACCGTGTTCAACCTGCTGGGACCGTTGACAAATCCGGCCTCGGTCCGGCGGCAGCTGACGGGGACGTTCAGCGCGCGATGGATCCGCCCCATGGCCGAGGTTCTGCGCGATCTGGGCAGCGACGCCGCCTGGCTGGTCCATGGCGCGGACGGCACGGACGAGATCAGCATCGCCGGCGACACCCATGTCGCGGCGCTGAAGGACGGCGAGATCAGCGAATTCACCGTCACGCCCGAGGATGCGGGCCTGCCCCGCCACCCGTTCGAGGCGATCATCGGCGGCGAACCCCACGAAAACGCCGCCGCCTTCCGCGCCCTGCTGGGTGGCGAACGCGGTGCCTATCGCGATGCGGTGCTGCTGAACGCGGCCGCTGCGCTGCTGATCGCGGAAAAGGTCCGGGACCTGCGCGAGGGGGCCGCGATGGCGGCGGAAGCCATCGACAGCGGCGCGGCCAAGGCGCGGCTGGACCGGCTGGCCCAGGTCACCGGGGCGCCCGAGGCATGAGGCCCCCCAAGGCCTGGGACCACCTGCCCTTTTTCCAACAGGATTGGCCCACGATCCGCGACCGGCTGGAAGGGCTGGACGACTGGCTGCCCGGCCCCGCCCTGGTCTTTGCCGCGCTTGATGCGACTCCACCGGAACGGGTGCGCGTGGTGATCCTGGGCCAGGATCCCTATCCCACGCCCGGCCATGCGAACGGGCTGGCCTTCTCGGTCGCGCCCGACATTGCCCTGCCCCGGTCGCTGAAGAATATCTTCACCGAACTGCGCGACGACATCGGCGAGGCCCCCGCTACGGGCGACCTGTCGGGTTGGGCGCGGCAGGGGGTGCTGCTGCTGAACACCTCGCTGTCGGTGCCGCCGGGCGATGCCGGACGCCACGCCAAATGGGGCTGGGACCGCCTGGCCCGCGATGCCGTAACCGAGGCGCAGAAGCACGGGCCGCTGGCCTTCCTGCTGTGGGGCGCCCATGCGCAGAAGGCGGTGGCGGGCCTGCCCCGACCGCAGGATCTGGTGATCGCAACGGCGCATCCCTCGCCCCTGTCCGCGCGGCGGGGGTTCTTTGGCAGCAGGCCGTTTTCGCGGATCAATACGTGGCTTGAACAGCAGGGGCGGCAGCCGGTCGACTGGGCGGCGCGATGACGCGCTACAGCGCCTCGAAGCCCGCCTTCTGGCGTTCGGTCCACAACAGATGCAGCGTCAAGCCGTTCTCAGCCGATTCCTCGCGCTGAACCACGCCAGCCTCGTGAAGCCAAGCGCGGCGGCGGCCGTCAGAAAAGGGCAGCGTCACCGTGTCGGTCGTCTTCGGTTCGTCCAGAACCTCGGACAGATGCGCGTCGATGGCCGAGGTCAGGTCGTCCAACCCCTCGCCCGTCAGCGCGCTGACTGCCTGGATGCCCTGGGTGCGCTCATCCGTACGGCGCAGGGCCGCGCGCGTGTCGGCGGACAGGGCGTCGATCTTGTTCCAGACCTCGATCAGTGCCACATCCTCATCGACACCCAGAGACTCCAGAATCTCGGCCACGTCGGCGGCCTGTTCCTCGGTCTCGGGGTGGCTGATGTCGCGGACATGCAGGATCAGGTCGGCTTCCAGCACCTCCTCCAAGGTGGCGCGGAAGGCGGCGACCAGTTCGGTCGGCAGGTCGCTGATGAAGCCCACGGTATCGGACAGGATGATCTTGCGCCCCTGCCCGCCCCCGGCGCCGGGCAGGCGGATCGCCCGCATGGTCGGGTCCAGGGTCGCGAACAGCATGTCCTTGGCCAGAACCTCGGCCCCGGTCAGGCGGTTGAACAGCGTGGACTTCCCGGCGTTCGTGTAGCCCACAAGCGCCACGATGGGATAGGGCACCTTGGCCCGTGCGGCGCGGTGCAGGGTGCGGGTCTTCACGACCCGCTCAAGCTGCCGGCGCAGCCGGGTCATCTGTTCGTCGATGGCGCGGCGGTCGGCCTCGATCTGCGTCTCGCCGGGACCGCCGACAAAGCCAAGCCCGCCCCGCTGACGTTCCAGGTGGGTCCAGGCGCGCACCAGCCGCGTCCGCTGATAGGACAGCGCGGCCAGTTCCACCTGCAACACGCCCTCCCGCGTCCGCGCGCGGTCGGCGAAAATTTCCAGGATCAGCCCGGTCCGGTCCAGAAGCTTGACGCCCCAGTCCTTTTCCAGGTTGCGCTGCTGCACGGGGCTGACCGGGCCGTCGATCAACACCAGATCGACCTCGGCCGCGTCCAGGCGCTCGCCGATCTCGGCCAGCTTGCCCTTGCCGAACAACCGGCCCGGATCGGGCTTGCGCAGGCGCGCGACCTCGTCTCCGACGATCTCGATGCCCGGCAGGGCATGGGCCAGCGCCACCGCCTCGGCCAGGGCATGTTCGGGTTCGCGCCGCTGGGTGCGCGCGGCCAGGTCGGGATGGATGACATAGGCGCGGGTCGGCCGAGCCTCGGTCGGGGTGGGTTCGGCCAATCAGTCCTCGCCTTCGTACAGCGAAATGGGCTGGCCCGGCATGATCGTGCTGATGGCGTGCTTGTAAACCAGCTGGGACTGGCCGTCGCGGCGCAGCAGAACGCAGAAATTATCGAACCATGTGATGACGCCCTGCAACTTGACGCCGTTGATCAGGAAGATCGTGACGGGCACCTTCGCCTTGCGGACATGGTTGAGAAATGCGTCCTGCAAGTTCTGCTTGTCGCCAGCCATTCTTGTTTCCGTTTTTTACTGTCCCGGTCGAATTTCACATCTATGCGGTTGATGCGGCCCTTGCAAGCGTGTCGGGCTGCCGGACCGTTACGGCCTAACGGCGCCAGAACTGCGGCGAAAACAGCGCCAGGACCGCCAGGGTTTCCATGCGCCCGACGATCATCGCCCCTGCCAGCACCGCCTTGGTGAAGGGCGGCAGGCCCGACCAGCCCTCCCAGGGGGCGGATGCGATGCCCGCCGTGGCCTCGAAAGCGGGGGTCAGGGGGATCGCGGCGGCCAGCGGGCCGGTATTGGTCAGCGCGGCGATGGACAGGATCGTCGCCGTCTCGATCTCGATCCGCTGGATCGACACCAGGGCCACGCAGACCGCGATCGAGGTCGCGAACAGCATGAAGAAGATGAAGGCCAGATAGGCCCCCTCGCGCCGCAGCCGCCGGGCGATCTGGCCACCGCCGGCAATCGAGTTCGGATGCACGATCCGTTCCATTTCCCGCTGCCCGTGCCGCGCCAGGGCATAGACCCGCAGCAGCTTGACCCCACCCGCCGTGGTGGCGACGCCACCGCCCATCATCGCCAGCCCCGCCAGGATCAGGCCGGGCGAGGTCAGTCCCGACCAGGCCCGCGCGCCCTGCCAGTCGATCGAGGTCCAGCCGGTCGTCGTCAGATAGCTGAGGCTGTTGAACAGCCCGCCCCAGAAGGCGGCAAGCCCGCTGCGCAGGTCGTGCAGGATTTCCGGCGATCCGTCGGGCGCGCGGGCGCTGTCGATGGCCCCCAGGAAATGCCGGGCGAACAGCGACAGCGCGACCAGGGCCACGAAACCCGCCGCCATCTTCAGTTCGGGATCGTCGACCAGCCGGTCGGTGGCGCGCAGGGCGCCGCCGCCGGGCCAGAAGCGGCGCGACAAGGCGGGGATCAGGAACAGGAACACCGCCATCTCGCCCGGCAGTCCCGAACTGACGCCGGGCGGGCCGAGGACCGGGGAAATGCCGCTGGTCGACAGCGTTCCCATCGCCCGACACAATGCGATCAGGCCCGGATCGCCCAGCACCAGCAGGATCAGCCACAGGGCCAGCGTCAGCCCCGCATAGACCGGAAAGACCGCCGTTGCGGATCGCATCAGCCGGTAATGGGGATGGGTCAGCACCGTCTGGAAGCCGGGCGCAGACAGATGCGGGTTGCGGTCCAGCGGATCGGCGGATCGAGGCAGGCGTTCCAGATATTCGCGGCGGCCATAGGGCTGGGCCATGATCTCGAACCCGCCGATATGCAGGGGCGCCAGGATCGCGGTGGCGGCGGCCAGGATGAAGAACCCGCCCATCCAGCCCGCCATCGCCCGCCACAGATGCAGCGGCATCGGCAGCAGGTCGGCCGAATACAGCGATGCCCCGGTGGTCGTCAGCGCCGAGGTCATTTCCCACCAGGCGTTGAACAGGCCGGTATCGGGCATCGCCTCGGAAAAGGGCAGCGCCATGATCAGCGGCATCCCGGCATAGACGGCCAGCATGGTCAGCAGCGTGTCGCGCGGGCGCGTCCGGCGCGGATTGGCGGCGGTCGCCAGCCCGATCAGCCCCGCCACGACCAGCACCAGCAGCCCCGAATAGAAGAAGTCGCGCGCCAGTGCGTCGTTGTTGTGGACCGAGGCATAGGCTGCGGGCAGCATCATCGCCAGCCCGGTCATCGCGGCCAGCAGGACGAACAGCGGCAGGCGCAGCAGCACGGCCATGGCGCGTCAGAAAAAGTCGATCGAGACCTGCAACAGGCGCTCGACCTCTGGCACGTCCTTGGTCAGGGCGAACATCAGGATCACGTCGCCCTCCTCGATGCGGGTGTCGGGGGCGGGCTTGACGATGCGGTCGCCCTTTTGCACCGCGCCGATCAGCACGCCCTCGGGAAATTCGATGTCGCGGATCGCCCGGCCCGATATGGGCGAGGTCGACAGGGCCTGCGCCTCGATCACCTCGGCCTCGGCGTCGCCGATGGAATAGATGTCGCGGACCCGGCCATGGCGGATATGGCGCAGGATGGTGGACACGGTGGTGGCGCGCGGGTTGATATAGGCGTCGATGTCCAGCACCTCCATCAGCGGCACCATGGTCGGGTCGTTGATCAGCGCGATGGCCAGCTTTGCCCCCGCCTGCTTGGCCCGGACCGAGGCCAGGATGTTGGTCTTGTCGTCGTCCGTCACCGCCAGCACCGCGTCGGCTGTGGGAACGGCCGCTTCCTCCAGCAGTTCGGCGGACAGCCCGTCGCCGTTCAGCACGATGGTCCGTTCCAGCCGGTCGGCGGCGAATTCCGCGCGGCTGCGGTCGCGTTCGATCAGCTTGGCGCGGATCCGGTCGGGCCGCGCCTCAAGCGCCTGGGCCACGGCAAGGCCCACATTGCCCGCGCCGATGATCGCCACGCGTTCCTGCTTCAACGGCGGCTTGCCGAAGATCTCCAACGTGCGGCCCACATCCTCACGATGGCTGAAAACATAGATCTGGTCATGGGCGAACAGCTGGTCGCCCGGTTCCGGCGCGAACAGCCGCCCCTGGCGGCGGACCCCGGCGACGATGGCGCGCAGGCTGGAAAACAGGTCGCTCAGCTGGCGCAGGGGGGTGTTCAGCGCGGGGCAGTCCTCCTCCAGCAGGATGCCCAGAAGCTGCACCTTGCCGCCCATGAAGGTTTCCACGTCGAAGGTGGACGGCGCGGACAGCCGTTGCAGGGCGGCGTTCGCGACCTCGCGTTCCGGGCTGATCACCACGTCGATGGGCAGGTGAGAGGTGCTGTAGAGGTCCGAATAGATCGCATCCAGATAGGCGCTGCTGCGCAACCGGGCGATCTTGCGCGGCACCTGGAAGATCGAATGGGCGACCTGGCAGGTGACCATGTTCACCTCGTCCGAATGGGTGGCGGCGATGATCAGGTCGGCGTCGCGGGCGCCCGCGCTGTCAAGCACGTCGGGATGGCTGGCAAAGCCGGTGACGCCCTGCACGTCCAGGGCGTCGGTGGCGCGGCGGATCAGTTCGGCATTGTTGTCGATCACGGTCACGTCGTTGCGTTCGCCCGACAGGTGGCGGGCGATCTGCCAGCCGACCTGTCCCGCGCCGCAGATGATGATCTTCATGGCCGTCCCCCTGCCGCCCGAGCCGCCCCCTGCCTACGGTGCCGCCGCGCATGGCGCAACCGTGCTACTTGCCCATCAGCAATTCGTCCTCGGCCCGCATTCCGCCGACCACGCCCAGCGATTTCAGCTTGCGATGCAATGCGCTGCGCTCCATTCCCACGAATTGCGCGGTGCGGCTGATATTGCCGCCGAAGCGGTTGATCTGGGCCACCAGGTATTCGCGTTCGAACATCTCTCGCGCTTCGCGCAGGGCCATGGCGGTGATCTGCGGACCCAGGGCCAGGGCGTCGCTGTTGTCGGGCGTGGCGCCCTGGGGTTCCAGTTCGGCGGGCTGGATCGGGCCGCTTTCCTCGGCCAGGATCAGCACGCGTTCGATGACGTTGCGCAACTGGCGGATATTGCCCGGCCAGCGCATGGATTGCAGGGCAGCCACGGTTTCCTCGGGCAGTTCGCGCGGGGTCAAACCCTGGCTGCGGTGGAAATGGTCGATGAAATGGCGCGCCAGCAGGCCGATGTCGTCGCGCCGTTCCACCAGCGAGGGCACGGCCACCGGCACCACGTTCAGCCGGTCGTACAGTTCCTGCCGGAACCGGCCCGCCGCGATTTCCGCCGGCAGATCGCGATTGGTGGACGAGATCACCCGCAGATCGACCCGCACCCGGTCCGCCCCCCCTGCCCGCACGAACTGCTGTTCGGTCAACACGCGCAGGATTTTCGGCTGCGTTCCCATGGGCATATCGCCGACTTCGTCGAAATAGATGACACCGCCATGGGCCTGTTCCAGCAGGCCGGGTTCAATGCCGCGCTCGGCTGTCTCGCGGCCGAACAGAACCTCCTCCATCCGTTCCGGTTCGATGGTGGCGCAGGGAACGGTGACGAAGGGGGCCGAGGCGCGCGGGCTGTGGGCGTGGATATAGCGGGCGGCCATTTCCTTGCCCGTGCCCGGCTCGCCCGCCAGCATCACCCGGCCGTTCGACTTGGCGACCTTGTCCAGGGCATCGCGCAGCCGCTTGAAGGCGACGGACTGGCCCAGCATTTCCGCCGCCCGGTCGCCGCCGCGCCGCAAGCTGCTGTTCTCGCGCCGCAGGCGGCTGGTCTCCATCGCCCGGTTCACCACCACCATCAGCTGGTCGATGTTGAAGGGCTTTTCGATGAAGTCATAGGCGCCCTGCTTGATCGCCGCGACCGCAATTTCAATGTTGCCATGCCCCGAGATGATGATGACCGGCACGTCGGGGTTGTTGCGCTTGACCTGCTTCAGGATGTCGATGCCGTCCATGCGGCTGTCCTTCAGCCAGATGTCCAGCACCATCAGCGCGGGCTGGCGATCGTTCAGGGCGGCGATCGCCTCGTCCGAGTTCGCGGCGACGCGCGTCTCGAACCCCTCGTCCTTCAGGATATCCGCCACCAGTTCGCGGATGTCGCGTTCGTCGTCAACGATCAGGATATCGCTCATATCGGTGCTGCCTCGTCTTCTTTTGCTTTTATCTTGCGTTGCGCGCCGCGCACGGGATGGCGTTCCCGCGGCAGGCGGATTTCGGCGACCGCCCCCTGGCCATCGGGCCGGTCGGACAGCGACAGGCTGCCGCCATGTTCCTCGACGATCTTCTTGACGATGGGCAGGCCCAGTCCGGTACCCCCCGCCTTCAGGGTGACATAGGGTTCGAACAGCCGCGAACGATCTGCGGGCAGGCCGGGGCCGTTGTCGGCGATGCGGATCGTCACCGCGTCGTGGTCGGCCCGCATGTCGACCGTTATTTGGGGCGCCCAGTCTTCGGGCGGGTTTTCCGATTTTTCCTCAACAGCTTCTCCGGCATTCTTCACCAGGTTCGTGAAGGCTTGGCGCAGCATTCCCGCGTCGCAATCGACGATCACCGGCTGGTCGGGAATGTCGGTTGCAAGCGCGCCTTTCAGCGCGTCCTGCTGCAGCAGCGCAACCTCGCGCAGCAGCCCGGCCAAGTCGATCTCGGCCCGGTCGGGTTCGGGCATCCGGGCGAAGCGGCTGAATTCGTCCACGATCCGGCGCAGGTCGCCGGTCTGGCGGATGATCACGTCGGTATACTGATCCAGCGAGGCCTTGTCCTCGGGCGACGCCAGCCTGCCGAACTTGCGGCGCAGGCGTTCGGCGGACAGCTGGATCGGCGTCAGCGGGTTCTTGATCTCGTGCGCGACGCGGCGGGCGACGTCGCCCCAGGCGGCCATGCGCTGCGCGGTCACAAGCTCGGTCACGTCGTCGAAGGCCACCACATAGCCCTCCAGATCGCCGTCCGTGCCGCGCCGCACGGCCATGCGCACCAGCAGGCTTTCCACGCGGCCTTCGCGCATCAGGCGCACCTCGTCCTGCACGGTTTCCGCGACGGATGCCGACAGGCGGTCGAACAGCGGCGCGAATTCCGGCACGGCCTCGGACAGCAGGGCGTCGATGTCGCGTTTCGGGTCCAGCCCCAGCAACCGGCTGGCGGATCGGTTCACGAAATCGATTTCTCCGGCCGCGTCCAGCCCGATCACGCCCGAGGTGACCGAGGACAGCACGTTGTCGAACAGCCGCCGCTGTTCGTCGCTGACGCGATAGCTGTCCACCAGTTCGGCCCGCTGCGCCTTGAGCTGCCGGGTCATGCGGTTGAAGGATTGGCCCAGGGTCTGGATCTCGTCCCCCGTATCGGGTTCGGGCACCTGCACGTCCAGGTCGCCATGCCCCACCCGTTCGCTGGCCTGGGCCAGCAGGCCGATGGGCCGCGACAGGCGAGACGCGAACCACAGCCCCAGCAGCACCGCGGCCGCGACCAGCAGCAGCGCGAAGGCCAGGTAGACCAGCGAAAATTCGAACAGTACCTGGCTGCGGGTCTGTTCAAGCTGGCGATAGCTGCCGACCGTCGCGCGGGTGTCATCCACCAGCCCCAGCAGCGCGCCGTCCACATCGCGGGTCACATACAGGTAACGGTCGGCCAGCGGCGGCAGGGCCACCAGGGCGCGGAATTCGTTGTTCTCCCAATCCTCGATCAGGACCACGCCGTCGGACTGGGCACGGTCCAGGTCGCCGCTGTCGGGGGCCTCGTACCAGAACAGATAGGACCGTTCGCCCCGCGCGCGGATTTCGCCTGCGCCGTTGATGATATAGGCCTCGCGCAGGCCCCGCTGGATCAGCGCCTGACCTTGGACCAGAAGCTGCCGCATCTCGGCGTCCTCGATCATCGGATTGGCGCGGCCCGCCTGGGTCAGCACGCTGGCCAGGGCGGTGGCGTCCTGGATCAGGTCGCGGCGGTGTTCCTCTTGATAGGCTTCGGCGGCGGCCTGGGATGTGGTGACCACCTGCTGCACCCGACCCGAGAACCAGCCTTCAAGCCCGATATTGACCAGAAACCCCGCGAACAGCGCGACCAGCACCGTGGGAACCAGGGCCAGCCCCGCAAAGATCAGCACCAGCCGCGCGTGCAGCCGCGATCCGGCGGCGGTCTTGCGCCGCGCGGTGATCAGCCGCGCCATGCGCAGCACGATGAGCCCGATAAGAACGATCAGATAGGCCAGATCCAGCAGCAGGATCAGCCGCAGCATCCGGCTTTCGGCGCCCTGGGCCAGCGGCCCCAGCACCGTCATCGTGGCGCCCGCCAGCAGCAGCCCGACGGCCAGCATGCCGAACGCCATGGCGCCGCGCCAATGACGCGGCAACGTAACCCGTGCGAGCCTGTCCCAGCTCAGCCCTGATGCGGCACCTGCCATTGCCCCCGCCTGCCGTCTGACGCGGCTTTCTGTTGCAGCGCCGATACGGATGGCGCTGCCCCTGTGGCGGTTTTACATCAGTTTGCGGCGCCGTGTCACCTCGATATTCAGTTCGGTCAGCTTCTTGCGCAGGGTATTGCGGTTTATGCCCAGCAGATCGGCGCATCTCAGCTGGTTGCCGCCGGTCGCGTCCAGGGCGACCTGCAACAGCGGACGCTCGATCTCTCGCAGGATGCGGTCATAGAGGCCGGGGGGCGGCAGGCTGTCGCCATGCAGGTCGAAATAGCGTTGCAGATGCGCCTCGACCGAATCCGACAGGGGGCCGTTGCCGCCGCCCAGTTGATAAGGCGCGGGACCGGCGCCCTCGGCCGCCGACGACGGCGGCGGCGCGGGCACGACTGTCAGGGGGGCCGCGCGGGTGGCGCCCTGCTGGGTCAGGGCCTCGCGCATCTCGGCGGCGGTGATGGTGGGGCCGCTGGCGGTCAGGGCCAGGCGGCGCATCATGTTTTCCAGCTCGCGCACATTGCCGGGAAAGGCATGGACGCGCAGCAGGGCGGCCGCGTCATCGCCCAGGGCGCGGTCGGGCAAGCCCTGGGTCGCCGCACGGGCCAGCAGATGCGCGGCCAGCGGCAGGATGTCATCGACCCGCGCCCGCAGCGGCGGCACCGTGACCGTCACACCGGCCAGCCGGTAATACAGATCCGACCGCAGTCGCCCCGCCGCCACGTCCGCCTGGGGATCCGGCCCGGTGGTCGCGACGATGCGCGGCGCCATGGCGCGGTCCGGTCCGCTTTCCAGCGATTCGATCAGCCCGATCAGGCGGGCCTGCGCGGCGGCGTCGAAGCCCGCCGGGTTTTCGATCAGGATCGTGCCGCCCCGCGCCTTGTCGGCGGCCCGCGAGATCGCCTCGTCGCCCGCATCGGCGGAGGTCAGGATCGCCAGCCCCTGGTCGCGGCGGTCGGACAGGTCGTGGAAGGACCGCGCGATCGTGGTCTTGCCGACGCCGGGTTCGCCCGCGATCAGCACCGGCAGATCGGCATTGAGGATCCGCGCCACCATGCGGAACAGCGACTGCATCGCCGGGGCATGGCCGATCAGCGGCATTGCCGGATCGGCGGCGGGGCGCGGGGCGGCGGCATCGGGCAGCGGGTCCGATTTGCGCGGGCGGCGCGACAGCGCCTGGTTCGCCTTGGCCATCAGGTCGGGCAGGTCGAAGGGCTTGGGCAGGTATTCGAAGGCCTCGGCCTCGGTCGCGCGGATGGCGGTGACGATGGTATTCTGTGCCGAGATCACGATCACCGGCAGGTCGGGCCGCGCGTCGCGGATCGCCGGGATGCGGTCGATGCCGTTGCCGTCGGGCATCATCACGTCGGTGATGACCAGATCGCCGCGCCCTTCCTCGACCCATTTCGACAGCTGCGCCAGGCTGCCCGTGGCATGGACCCGGCAGCCCGCGCGGGTCAGCGCCTGGGTCAGCACGGTGCGGATGGTGCGGTCGTCGTCGGCGATCAGAACGGTTCCGTCCATGGCGTCGGTCCTTATGCCTTGGGCAATGAGATGCGGAAAACGGTGCGGCCGGGGCGCGAGTCCACCCGGATCAGCGCGCCGTGGTCGGTGATGATCTTGCTGACAAGCGCCAGCCCCAGCCCGGTACCGTTTTCCCGGCCCGACACGAAGGGCTCGAACACCTGATCGGCGATGGCGGGGGGCAGGCCGGGGCCGTTATCCTCGATCTCGATCTGAAGGGGCAGCGGGCGTCCGGTCGGGTCGGTCTCGTCCGGGGGCAGGCGCAGGCTGTGATCATAGAAGCTGCGCAGGCGGATCACGGGCTGGTCGGTGTCCTTCAGCGCCTCGGCCGCGTTCTTGACCAGGTTCAGGCAAACCTGGGTCAACTGGTCGGCATCGGCCAGGGCGTCGGGCAAGGACGGGTCGTATTCCGCCACGATGCCGATCTTGCGGGCGAATCCCACGGCGGCGGACCGGCGGACCTTTTCCAGCACGTCATGGACATTGATCGCCCGCAGGTTCGGGGCCGAGGTGTCACCGAAGCGTTCCACCTGTTCCAGCAGCGATACGATGCGCTTCGATTCGCTGACGATCATCTCGGCCATCTCGCGGTCCTCGGGCGGGGCGTTCATGCCGATCAGCTGCGCCGCGCCCCGAATGCCCGCCAGGGGGTTCTTGATCTCGTGCGCCAGCATTTCGGCCATGCCGATGGCGCTGCGGGCGGCGGTGCGCACGGCGCGGCTTTGCGATTGCAGCCCGGCCTCGTCCAGCGGCACCAGCAGCAGGGACACCGCCCCGCCGATATCGGCGGCGGAACCGGCATGGACGGCGGCGCGGCGTTCCTGGTGGCCGCCCGCGCGGTCGCCGATCTCGAAGCAGACATTGGGCTGATACAGCGCCTCGTCGCTGCGCATCACGCGGGCGACCAGCGGCGACAGGGACGGCTGAATGCGCAGCCGGGTCCGCATGTCGTCGCTGTCCAGAACCCGCCCGATGGTGGAGTTGCGCGACATGTTCAGCCAGAACTCGGCCGCGTCGTTCATGGCGGCGACCCGGCCCTGGTCGTCCAGGACCAGGGCGGGCAACGGCAGGGCGTCCCAGCCCGGACCAGGGCGCGCCTGCGCAAATCCGGTCGGGCTGCCCCGCGTCATGCGGCCACCGGCGCGTCGGAAAAGGCCTGGCGGATCAGGGCCAGCGCCGCCGCCGGGCTGTCCGCGCGCAGCATCTGGTCGCGCAGCGGCGCCCCGTTCGCATCGGCATACCAGCCCAGATGCTTGCGCGCGACGCGCAGGCCCAGGTCGGTGCCATAGAAATCCAGCATGTCCTCGTAATGCTCGGCCACCGCGTCGGCCAGGGCATCGCCCTGCGGCACCTGCGGCGCGGGGCTGCCGGTCAGGTCGTGGGCGATCCGCGCCAGCCGCCAGGGCGCGCCCTGCGCGCCGCGCCCGACCATCACCGCCTCGGCGCCCGAGGCCGCAAGCGCCGCCCGCGCCGAGGCCGCGTCCACGACATCGCCATTGGCGACCAGCGGCGGGCGGCCCGGCAGGTTCGCCACCGCCCGGATCCGGGTCCAGTCGGCCTGGCCCTTGTAGAACTGCGCCCGAGTCCGGCCATGTACGGTCAGCATCCTGACGCCCGCATCGGTCGCGCGGCGGGCCAGATCGGCGGCGTTCAGGCAATCCTCGTCCCAGCCCAGCCGCATCTTGAGCGTCACAGGCACGGATACGGCGCCCACCACCGCGTCGATCAAGCCAAGCGCGTGGTCCAGATCGCGCATCAGCGCCGCGCCGGACAGCCCGCCGGTGACCTTCTTGGCCGGGCAGCCCATGTTGATGTCGACGATCCGCGCGCCCATGCCCGCGACGATGCGCGCCGTTTCGGCCATCGCCCCCGCCTCGCGACCGGCGATCTGGACGCTGACGGGCAGCGCCCCTTCGGTCAGGGCCTTGGCGCGGACGGCCGCGCGGGTGGACGGGCGCGGCGTCACCATTTCGGTCGAGGCGACCATCTCGCTGACCATCAGCCCGGCGCCGTATCGCGCAACGGCGCGGCGAAACGGCAGATCGGTGATTCCCGCCATCGGTGCAAGAAACACCGGCGGGCCAAGCCGCATGTCGCCAAGAATGATCGGTTCGCCGAACTGCATGTCCTGTTCCTTCGCCTTGACCCAAGCGGGCCGCAAGCCAGCGGTTGCGGGCAGGGATGCCGCTTCTTTAACCATCCGCAGAGCTGCCTGTATTTTAATCAATAAGCCCGATTTTAAGGCAGGGCCAGCGCGATCCGTCCTGTCGCGAAGATCCCGCAGCCTTGCCGCAATCACCGTGGCAGCCCGGCCCTGCACATGTTTAGATAGAGGCTTCATTGCAAGGGGGACGCATGTTCCTGTCGGTTTTCGATCTGTTCAAGGTGGGCGTGGGCCCGTCGTCGTCGCATACGATGGGGCCGATGGTGGCGGGTGCGCGGTTCCTGGACGAGCTGCGCCAGCAGCCCTTCAGGGCGCATGGGCTGAAGGCCAGCCTGCACGGCAGCCTTGCCTTTACCGGCAAAGGCCATGCGACCGACCGCGCGACGATCCTGGGCCTGGCAGGCTTCGTGCCGGCCACCCTGGACGCCGATGCCGCCGAATCCGCCCTTGCCGCAAACCGCGCCACCCGCATCCTGTCGCCCGAGGGGCTGGGCGATCTGGTCTTCGACCCCGACCGCGACCTGCGCTTCGATTTCGACCATGCGCTGCCGGGACATGCGAACGGCATGACGCTGTCGGCCACCGACGCCCAAGGCGACGTGATCTTCCACCGCATCTATTATTCCATCGGCGGCGGCTTCGTGCTGACCGACGATGAACTGGCCCGCAAGGGGGACGAAAAACGCAGCGACGATGCGCCCAAGGTGCCCTACCCGTTCTCCAGCGCAGCCGAGATGCTGGAGATGGCCGCGTCCTCGGGCAAGTCCATCGCGCGGATGAAGCATGACAACGAACGGGTGTTCCGCTCGGACGCCGAGATCCGCGACGGGCTGATGCGGATCTGGCAGGTGATGCGGGACTGCATGGACCGGGGGCTGACCACCGACGGCATCCTGCCAGGCGGGCTGTCGGTCAGGCGCCGCGCCAAGGCGATCCACGAAAAGCTGCGGGCCGAACGCGGCATGAACCTGACCGCGCCCCATGTCATCAACGACTGGATGTCCACCTATGCCATGGCCGTGAACGAGGAGAACGCGGCTGGCGGCCAGGTCGTCACCGCGCCCACCAATGGCGCGGCGGGCACGGTTCCCGCCGTGATCCGCTACTGGCTGGACCATGTGCCCGGCGCGTCCGAACGCGACATTCCCGAATTCCTGCTGACGGCGGCGGCCATCGGCGGGCTGGTCAAGCACAACGCCAGCATCTCGGGCGCCGAGGCCGGGTGCCAGGCCGAGGTCGGCAGCGCGTCGGCGATGGCCGCGGCGGGTCTGGCGGCGGTCCTGGGCGGCACGCCGGAACAGGTGGAAAACGCGGCCGAGATCGCGCTGGAACATCACCTGGGCATGACCTGCGACCCGGTGCGCGGCCTGGTGCAGGTGCCCTGCATCGAACGAAACGGTCTGGGCGCGATCAAGGCAGTCAGCGCAGCCAGCCTGTCCCTGCGCGGCGACGGCAGCCATTTCGTGCCGCTGGACGCCGCCATCGAGACGATGCGCCAGACGGGCCGCGACATGTCGGACAAATACAAGGAAACATCGCTGGGCGGGCTGGCGGTCAACGTCCCGAATTGTTGATCGCCCTGGCGGCGGGCTGTCGCCGCCAGGGCCGCCATCCGCTTGTGCCGCCGCGCGGCGGTTGCTAACGCTGGGGTGACAGTGATCCCCAAAGAAGGCTGACCGATGACACCGCGTCTTGCACTCATCGCGCTGATGACCCTGCCTCTGGCCGCCTGCGAGGGCGTGACCCTTCCGGGCCTTCCCACGGCGGCCGCGCCCCAGGTCGAAGGCCACAAAGGCCCCCCCGGCGTGTCCCCTCTGGAACAGCCCATCGAAACCGGGACCGAGGCCAGGCCTGTATCCACCGCCGAAGCCGCGACCTATAACACCGCCGCTTTCAGCGCGCGCGGGAACGAGCCGTTCTGGGCCGTGGACGTGGCCGGCAGCACCGCGATCTACAAGACGCCCGACAACCAGAAGGGCCGCGCGATCCGCGTGAACCGCCTGAATTTCGCGCAGGGCGTGGAATATGTAGGCGTCCATGCAGGCCGTCCCTTCGTGCTGAACATCCGGGCCAGCGAATGCCAGGACAGCATGTCGGGACAGGACTTCCCCTTCACCGCGCGGCTGACCGTATCGGGCAAGACAAACGCAGGCTGCGCAGGCCCCGCCGCGCCCGAGGTGGCGACCGCCGTCGCGGCCATCAAGGCGCCCGCCCCGGCGGCCCCGCGCGCAACCCCGGTCGCCACCCGCCCGGCGGCAACGCGCCCCGCGCCGACGCCTGCACCGGCCGAGACCGCGCCCGCCGCACCGGCAGCGACGACACCCACCCCCACGGCGACCACCCCGGCGCCCGCAGCGACCCCCGCCCCGGCATCCGAGGGCACCGGCGACCTGCCTCCGCCGCCCGCCGCGGCAGCCACGCCGGACTCCGCGCCCGCCTCCCCGGCTGCGGAAACCGGGGCATCCGCCCCGATCGTCCCCGAACTGCGCACCCTGCCGCCCGCAGGATCGACCGGCGCGGCCTCGGACTCAGCGACGCCGACGCCAACCGAACCCGCCGAATGACGACCCGGCCGCCCTGCGGCAGCCATGCCGCACCCGGCAAAGCCTGGTGCGCGGCGGGCTGTCGGCGGGGCGGTTTGCCGTCTATGATCCGGCCAAAGCCGAAACGAGGACACGCCATGCGCCGATCTCCCCTTATCCGACGCCTGATGGCGACAACCCTGCCCGTGGCCCTGGTGCTGGGGTCGGCCGGCACCACCGCCGTGGCCGATCCGCTGTATGCGCGGAACATGTCCACCTATGGTCTGGCGGGCGGCATCGACACGCCGACGGCCGAAACCTTGCCGGACGGCACGCTGGGCGCGACGGTGTCCTGGTCTGACTACAGCCGCCGCAGCAGCGTGGTGTTCCAGGCGCTTCCGAAGCTGACGACGGTCCTGCGGTATTCGCGGGTCGACGGCATCCCGGAGGCCGACAACAATGCGATCACGGACCGGTCGCTGGACCTGCGCTATCAGGTGCTGGATGAGCAGGGCTGGCGCCCGGCCGTCGCCGTGGGCTTGCAGGATCTGCTGGGCACCGGCGTCTACTCGGGGGAATATATCGTCGCCACCAAGTCGGTGACGCCCAGCATCCGCGTCTCGGCCGGTCTGGGCTGGGGCGTCCTGGCGGGCAAGCCTCGCACGATCGACATCGACGACGAGGGCGGCAAACCCAATGTGGACGACTGGTTCCGGGGCGGCGCAAAGCCCTTTGCCTCGGTCAGCTGGCAGGTCAATGACCGACTGAACCTGGTCGCGGAATACTCGAACAACGACTATATCGCGAAATACAGCAACGGCGCGGTCTATCAGCAGGGCGAGGAGCCGGGCAGCAACCTGAACCTGGCCGCCTATTACCGCTTCGGCCAGAATTACGAGGCCGGGCTTTACACCATCGGGGGGCAGACCTTCGGGGCGCAGTTCTCGTTGCTGCTGAACCCACGCCAATCGCCCTACCCCTCGGGTCTGGAAAAGGCTCCGGCGCCGGTGCGCCCGCGCCCGGCCCCGCAGGCCGATCCCGATGGCTGGTCGGGCGTCTGGGCGCAGGATCCGACCGCGCAGCCCGCCATCCAGACCGCCCTTGGGGATGCGATGCGCAAGGAAGGCCAGACGCTGGAAAGCATGGCGCTGACGGCCAACCGGGCCGAGGTCCGGCTGCGCAACGGGCGCTACATCAGCCAGGCCGAGGCCATCGGCCGCACCGCGCGCCTGATGACCCGCGCCCTGCCCCCTTCGGTCGAGACCTTCGTGATCACCTCGACCACCGAGGGCATTCCCACCTCCTCGGTCACCCTGCGCCGGTCCGATGTGGAACGGCTTGAGAATACCGAGGCAGGCCAGATCGCCAATGCCTCGGCCCTGACGGATGCTCCGGCCCGCGCGCCGGGCCTGGTGCGCAGCGAAGGGGTCTATCCGCGCTTCCGCTGGTCCGTCAGGCCGTATTTCAGTCTGGGCGTCTTCAGCGCGCAGGACGGGGTCAGCTACGAGGCGGGCGCCCAGGCCCGCGCCAGCTACGAGATCATGCCGGGGCTTGTCGCGACCGGCGCTCTGCGCCAGCGGGCCTTCGGCAACATCGAACGGCGCGGTCCCACCATCGACGGTCGGCGCTACAGCTATGACGAATATCTGGCCGACCCCTCGCTGGAAACCACGCCCGACGGGATGCCCCGGGTGCGGTCGGATGCCCGCATGTACAGCGACAACCCCAATCCGGTGATCCCGGAACTGACGCTGGCCTATTTCGCGAAGCCCACCCCCACTGTCTATACCCGCGTGACCGCCGGTCTGCTGGAACGCGCCTTCGGCGGCGTCTCGACCGAGGTGCTGTGGAAGCCTGCGGGATCGCCCCTGGCACTGGGAGCCGAGATCAATCACGTCAAGAAACGCGACTTCGACCAGTTGTTCGATTTCCGCGACTACGAGGTGACGATGGGCCATGTCTCGGCCTATTACGAGTTCCAAGGCTTCATCGCGCAAGTGGATGTCGGCAAGTATCTGGCGGGCGACAAGGGCGCGACCATCAGCCTGTCCCGCGAATTCGCGAATGGCTGGCGGGTCGGCGCCTATGCGACCAAGACCGACCTATCGGCCGAGGAATTCGGCGAAGGCAGCTTCGACAAGGGCGTCAGCCTGTCGATCCCGCTGGGCTGGGCAACCGGACAGGCGTCGCGCGAACGGGTGAATTCCAGCCTGCGGTCACTGTCGCGCGACGGCGGGGCGCAACTGAATGTCAACGACCGCTTGTATGAACGGGTTCGCGAAAGCCATTCCGTCGAACTTTACGAAGGCTGGGGGAGGTTCTGGCGATGATGAACGGCGCGTTGAAGATCACGCTGGCGGCTTCCGTGCTGGCCGGGCTTGCGGCCTGCGGAAACGATGGCCGGGGTCCGGGTCCGCTGGGCATGCTGGCCCAGACCGCCGGTCAGGTGGTGGCCGAACGCCGCGCCGGGGGTCAGCCTGCCGCCCCCGCCAAATCCCCTCAGGAAGCGGCGGCCGAGGCCTTGCGCATCAATCCCGGTCCGCTGATTCAGGTCGGCTTCGAGAACCTGGACCGCACGCAGGTCATGGCGATGACAGGCCAGAACGGCGCCATGCGCACCTTCATGACCCCGTCCGAAGAAGCGGTGATCCTGCGGAACGGAATGCTGGTCGGCACACGCGGGCTGGGCAACGACCTGTCGGTGGCCGAGCCGGGAACCGAAGGGCTGATCCGCGCGGGCGGTTCAGGCAGCGGCACGCGCGTCATGCGCTATCTGTCGGGCGACGGGCTGGAGCGGCCTTTGCAGTTCGCCTGCACCGTGGGCGCAGGCCCCCGCCCCGGCGTGATCGTGGAATCCTGCCAAGGCCATGGCGCCCGCTTCCAGAACAGCTATATGGTGCAGGGCGGCCAGATCCCGGTGTCGCGCCAATGGGTCGGCCCGGCCCTGGGCTATGTCACGATCCAGACGCTGCGGAACTGAAACGACGACCGTGATCGACGAAGAACCGGCCCATGCGGGCCGGTTTTTTTTCACTTGCCCGACAGATAGCTGTCGATGGCGGCGCGCACGCCCTGATCCTGCACGATCTTCAGCCTGCGGGCGAAAGCCTCTTGGAAGCGCGGATTGGCGGCAAGCGGACCGAACACCGTCTCGTTCGCCAGAAAGGCCAGCGGGTCGCGGCGCGCGGCGAGGGCATAGTCGCGCAGCGTGTCGCTGTTGTCGTCATTGGGCGCGATCTGGTTCCCGGACTCGTCCGTCCGTTCGCAGTAACGGCACCAGAAGGCGACCTCTTGCGCCAGGCCGTCGATAACCGCGTCGGATTTCAGCGCGTCGGCCAGCGTCGGCAGGATGAATTTCGGCTGCCGGTTCGACCCGTCCAGACACAGGCGAGGGATCGTGTCGCCCACCTCGGGGTTGGCGAAGCGGCTGACGATCAGATCCAGGTAGTCGTCATAGCTGACGCCGGGGATCGGTTGCAGGGACGGAATGATCTCTCGTTCCTCGACCGCGCGCAGCCAGGCGGCGATTTGCGGGTCGGCCATGGCGTCGTGGACGAAGTGATGGCCCAGCAGCGCCGAGGGATAGGCGATGGCCGCGTGCCCCCCGTTCAGGATCCGCAGCTTCATCAGTTCATGCTTGCTGACATCGGCCACGAATTCGGCGCCGACCTTCTCCAGCGGCGGGCGGCCTTGGGGGAAGTGATCCTCCAGCACCCATTGGCGGAACGGCTCGCAGACCACGGGGGCTGCGTCGGCGATGCCGAAGCGGTCGCGGACCAGGGCGCGTTCGCGGTCCGAGGTGGCCGGGGTGATGCAGTCGACCATGGAATTGGGGAACGCCACCTTGCGCCGGACCCATTCGGCCAGATCGGGGTCGGACAGTTGCGCCAGTTCCGTCACCGTGCGCGCGCAGACATGGCCGTTTTCCGGCAGGTTGTCGCAGGACATCACCGTGAAAGGCTCGATCCCCGCATCCCGCCTGCGCCGCAGCGCGGCCAGGATCATGCTGAAAACCGTCTTCGGCGCGTCGGGATTGGCCGCGTCATGGGCGATGTCGGGATGGGCGGCATCAAACCCGTCGGTCTTGGCATCGACGTAATACCCACCTTCGGTGATGGTCAGCGACACGATGCGGATCGCCGGGTCGGCCATGGCGGCGATGACCGCCTGCGGATCGACCGGCACGAAGTCGATCATTGACCCGATCACGCGGGCGCTCAGCCCGTTCGGATCCAGCTCGACCACCGTGGTCAGCCAGTCCTGCGCGGCAAGCCGGTCGCGCATCGCCGCATCGCCGGGGCGCACACCCGCGCCGATCAGCGCCCAGTCCTGCCCCGCGTCCATGTCGAACAGACGGTCCAGGTAATAGGCCATATGCGCGCGGTGAAAGTTCCCGACGCCGACATGAAGGATGCCGGGGCGCAGCGCCGCGCGGTCGTAGCGGGGGCGGCCAACGGAATCGGGAAGGTCATGCAGGGCGGATGCGTTCAATGAGACGGCCATGGCCGAACCTTTCTTCTGGGGGACAAGCCTCAGCTCATCCAGTTGCCGCCATCGACGTTGTAGGTCTGGGCGACGATGTATTCGGCCTCGGACGAGGCCAGGAAGATCGCCATGCCGGTCAGGTCGGCGGCGGCGCCCATGCGACCGAAGGGCACGGCGGCGCCGACCTCGCGCTTCTTCTGGCCGGGGGCCTTGCCTTCATACTTGGCGAAGAAGGCGTCCACGCCGTCCCAATGCTCTCCATCCACCACGCCGGGCGCGATGGCGTTGACGTTGATGCCGTGCCCGATCAGGTTCAGCCCCGCCGATTGCGTCAGGCTGATGACAGCGGCCTTGCTGGCGCAATAGACGGCCACCAGGGCCTCGCCCCGCCGCCCGGCCTGGGAAGCCATGTTGATGATCTTGCCGCCCTGCCCGCGTTCGATCATGCCGCGCGCGACGGCCTGCATCATGAACAGCGTGCCCGACACGTTGACCGCGAAGATGCGGTCGTAATCGGCGCGGGCGATTTCCACGATGGGCGCGGCGGTGAACAGGGCGGCGTTGTTGACCAGGATGTCGATGCCGCCGAAGGCCCCTTCGACCTCGGTCACGCAGGCGTCGATGGAGGCCTGGTCGGTCACGTCCAGCCGCACGGCGATGGCGCCTTCGCCCAGACCATCCGCCGCCTGGCGCGCCGCGTCGATGTTGATGTCGCAGATCGCCACGCGGGCGCCTTCGGCCAGATAGGCACGGGCGAATTCCAGCCCGATGCCCCGCGCCGCGCCGGTGATCAGCGCGCGCTTGCCGTCCAGTCGTCGCATCAGATGCGGTCTCCGTTCTTGTCGAATTTGTGGATCTTGTCTTCGTCCGGTGTCAGCCAGACAGTGTCGCCGTGATGCAGGTTGACCTCTCCGGTGGACCGGACGGTGACGGTTTCCGCCAGGCCGGTATCCTCGACATAGAAGAAGCTGTCGGACCCCAGGTGTTCGCTGACGCCGATGCGGCCCTTCCACTTGCCCTCGGTGGCCGAGATGCGGATGTGTTCGGGGCGCACGCCGATGGTCTGGGCGCCGTATTCCGCCGCCGGGCCGCCGGAAAAGAGGTTCATCTTCGGGCTGCCGATGAAGCCCGCCACGAAGACGTTGCGGGGGCTGTGATACAGATCCAGCGGGCTGCCCACCTGCTCGATCCGGCCCGCTTGCAGGACCACGATCTTGTCGGCCATGGTCATCGCCTCGACCTGGTCGTGGGTGACATAGATCATGGTCGTCTTCAGGCGGTTGTGCAACTCGCTGATTTCCAGCCGCATCCCCACGCGCAGGGCGGCGTCCAGGTTCGACAGCGGTTCGTCGAACAGGAACGCCGCCGGCTCGCGCACGATGGCGCGGCCGATGGCCACGCGCTGGCGCTGCCCGCCCGACAACTGGCCGGGGCGGCGGTCGAGGTAGTCGGTCAGGTTCAGCGCCTTGGCGGCGGCTTCGATCCGGCGGTTCTGTTCGTCCTGCGGCACGCCCGCCATCTTCATCGGAAAGGCGATGTTCTTCCTGACCGACATGTGCGGGTAAAGCGCATAGGACTGGAACACCATCGCCAGCCCGCGCTTGGCAGGCGAGGCATCGGTGGCGTCCTTGCCGTCGATCAGGATCTGCCCGCCGCTCACGTCCTCAAGCCCGGCGATCAGGCGCAGCAGGGTGGACTTGCCGCAGCCGGACGGGCCGACGAAGACCACGAACTCGCCGTCGTCGATGGCCAGGTCCAGCGGCGGGATCACCTCGACCTCGCCGAAGCGCTTGGCCACGCCTTGCAGGGTTATCTGTCCCATGTCGTTCCCCTTATTTCACGGCGCCGAAGGTCAGGCCGCGGACCAGTTGCTTCTGGCTGAACCAGCCCAGGATCAGGATCGGCGCGATCGCCATGGTGGACGCCGCCGACAGCTTCGCCCAGAACAGCCCCTGCGGGCTGGAGAAGCTGGCGATGAAGGCCGACAGGGGCGCCGCGTTGGTGGTGGTCAGCTGGATGGTCCAGAACGCCTCGTTCCAGGCCAGGATGATGTTCAGAAGCAGCGTGGACGCGATGCCGGGCACCGCCATCGGCGTCAGCACATACAGGATCTCGTCGCGCAGGGACGCGCCGTCCATCCGCGCGGCCTCCAGGATCTCGCCCGGAATCTCGCGGAAATAGGTATACAGCATCCAGACCACGATCGGCAGGTTGATCAGCATCAGCAGGATCGTCAGGCCGATGCGGGTGTCCATCAGGCCGGTGCGCAGGAAGATCAGATAGATCGGTACCAGCACCGCCACCGCAGGCATCATCTTGGTGGACAGCATCCACATCAGGATGTCCTTGGTGCGTTTGGTGGGCGAGAACGCCATCGCCCAGGCCGCCGGGATCGCCACGACCAGGGCCAGCAGCGTCGATCCCACCGCCAGGATCACCGAATTGGTGAAGGGCCGCCAGTAATTGTTCTGGCTTTGCACCGTCTGATAGCTTTCCAGCGTGAAGGATGGGATCAGGTTGAAGCCCGCGATGGCTTCCTGTTCCGTCTTCAAGCTGGTGATGATCGTGTAAAGGATCGGAAAGAAGATCAGCAGGGCCACGAACCATGCGGCGACGGTCCAGCCGATCCTTGCATTCTTGGACGTTGCGCGGGCCATGTGTTCCCCCTCAGTCCAGGTTGCGGCCGACGGCGCGCATCAGGAAGATCGCGACCAGGTTGGCCAGGATCACGGCGATGATGCCCCCCGCCGCCGCCCCGCCGATGTCGAAGTTCAGGCGCGCGGCGCGATAGATCAGGAAGGTCAGGTTGGTCGATGCGGTGCCGGGGCCGCCATTGGTCGTCACCAGGATCTCGGCATAGATGCCCAGCAGGAAGATCGTCTGGATCAGGATCACCACGGTGATCGCGCGCGCCATGTGCGGCAGCACCAGGTACAGGAACCGGGCGTGGGCGGGGGCGCCGTCCATCTCGGCCGCCTCCATCTGCTCGGTGTCCAGCGATTGCAGCGCGGTCAGCAGGATCAGCGTCGCGAAGGGCAGCCATTGCCAGGCGACGATCAGGATGATCGAGGTCAGCGGATATTGCGCGAACCAGTCCACCGGACTGGCGCCGAAGAACCGGGCGATGTCGGCCAGCACCCCATAGGACGGGTGCATGATCATGTTCTTCCAGATCAGCGCGGCCACCGGCGGCATCACGAAGAACGGGCTGATCACCAGGATCCGCACGATCCCCTGCCCCCAGATCGGCTTGTCGATCAGCATGGCGATGGCGATCCCGCCGATCACGGTGATCGCCAGCACCCCCAGCACCAGCACCAGCGTATTCCAGATGGCCGCGAAAAAGGCCGGATCGCTGTAGAAATACTGATAGTTGAACCAGCCCGCCCAACTGGTCATGCCGGGAGTGAGCAGATTGTAGTTCAGGAACGAATAGTACAGCGTCATGCCCAGCGGCACGATCATCCACAGAAACAGCAGGATGATGGCGGGCGCGCGCATCAGCCGGGCAAGCCCCTGGGTCTGGCGAGTGGCCATGGCCGAAACTCCTCTATCCTCCCAGGCGCGACAGGCGCGCCCCCGGATCCGCGCCGCCCGGTTCCCCAGGCGGCGCGGGTCATGCGTCACTTGATATAGCCGGCCCGCGTCATCTCGCGCGTGGTGTTGGCCTGCGCGGCAGCCAGGGCATCAGCCGCCGAAGCCTGCCCCGCCAAGGCCGCCGAGAACTGCTGCCCCACGGCGGTCCCGATCCCCTGGAACTCCGGGATCGCCACGAATTGCCCGCCGGTATAGGGAATGTCCTGGACCGAGGATTTCTGCGTATTGGCCGCGTTGATCGCCGTCAGGGTCATCGCCGCGAAGGGCGCCTCTTTCTGGTATTCAGGGTTCTCGTAAAGCGAGGTCCGGGTGCCCGGAGGCGCCGCGCGCCAGCCTTCCTTGCTGGCGACCAGGTCCGTATAGCCCTTGGACGTGGCCCAGGCGATGAAGGTCTTGGCCGGGTCCTGCGCGTCCGACGAGGCCGGGATCGCCAGGTTCCAGGCCCACAGCCAGTTGCCGTGGTTGTCCACGCCGTCCTTGTTGGGAAACTTGGCGAAGCCCACCTTGTCGGCGACCGTCGAGTCCTCGGGGTCGGTCACGAAGCTGGCGGCGACGGTGGCGTCGATCCAGATGCCGCACTTGCCCTGCTGGAACAGCGACAGGTTTTCGTTGAAGCCGTTCGACGACGCGCCGGGAGGGCCGTATTCGTTCATCATCGTCAGGTAATCGGTCAGCGTGGCCTGCCATTCGGGGCTGTCGAACTGGGGTTTCCAGTCGGTGTCGAACCACCGCGCGCCATAGCTGTTGGCCATGGCGGTCAGGAAGGCCATGTTCTCGCCCCAGCCGGGCTTGCCGCGCAGGCAGATGCCGTACTGTTCCTTGGACTTGTCGGTCATCGCCTTGGCGGCGGTCATAATGTCGGTCCAGGTCGGATTTTCGGGGATCGTCACCCCGGCGGCCTCGGCTAGGTCGGTGCGGTACATCACCATCGCCGATTCGGCATAGAAGGGCGCGGCATACAGCCTGCCGTCCACCGACAGCGCGTCCCGCACGGCCGGGATCAGGTCGTCCACCCCGTAGGCGTCGTCGAATTCCAGCGGCACCAGCCAGTTCTGCTTGGCCCAGATCGGAACCTCGTAGGTGCCGATGGTCAGCACGTCGTACTGCCCGCCCTGCGTGGCGATGTCGGTGGTGACCCGCTCGCGCAGGATGTTTTCCTCAAGCGTCACCCATTCGACGGTGATGCCGGGATTGGCTGCGGTGAATTCGCTGGTCAGGCCCTGCATCCGGATCATGTCGCCGTTGTTCACCGTGGCGACGGTCAGGGTCACATTGTCCTGCGCGCCCGCGATGCCGGCGGTGGCGCACAGCGCCGTCGCACCCAGCAGGGCGCGAAGAGTGATGGTCATGCTATCCTCCCTTGTCGTTTGGGCATTTGCCACATCGACGGGCAAATATTCACAAACCGCACGCGCTCTGTCAATCGGCAAAATTTGCCCGGCCGGGGCATCTGCCCAGGCGCAAACCTTCACAAGGCTAAAGGGGTTCAGAGGGTCAGCAGGCGTTCCGCCGTGGCCTCGGACGTGATCAGGCCGTTGACCAGCCGTCCGACCAGGGCCGCCCGAATCGCCGGCAGCTTCGCCTCGCCGGTGGCGACGGCGATGACCGGGCGTTCCGCCGCGCGCGGCAGCGGGGCCGAGGCGACGCGGGCGTTGAAGGCGCAGTCGATCACCCGGCCTTCGCTGTCATAGACCCAACTGGTGATCTCACCGGCCGCGCCAAGGGCGGCAAGCTGGTCCATTTCCTCGGCGCTGACGAAACCGTCCACGAACAGCGGCGCGCTGCGGTCCATCTGGCCGATGCCGACCAACGACAGGTCGGCCTGCTGGCACAGATCGATGGTGTTCCGCACCGCTTCCTGGTTGCGCATGGCGGCCAGTTCGGCGGGGTTCCGCGCCAGCACCGGAAGGGGATAGGGGTAATGCGGCGCGCCGATCCGCTCGGCCAGGCTGATCGTCGCGTTATAGGGTGACGCCGATCCGTCCTGCATCATGTTGCCCAGCCGCGACACCACCACATGCTGCGGACAGGACATGCGCGGCAGTTGTTCGACCGTGGCCTTCAGCGCCCGGCCCGTGCCCAGGCTGACGATGCGACGGTCGGGCGATTTCAGCACCCGTTCCAGTTCGGCCGCCGCCGCGATGGCGACGCCGGTGATCAGCCCCGGCGCATCCGGGTCCGAAGGCACGATCTCGCAGGACATCAGCCCGAAGCGCTCCGACAGCGCGCCCGCCAGATCCATGCAGCGGGCGATGGGGTGGTCCAGCCGCACCTTGATCAGCTTTTCGCTGACCGCCATCGCCACAAGGCGCTGCGCGGACTGGCGGCTGACGCCCAGCTTGCGGGCGATTTCGTCCTGGGTATTGCCCGCGACGTAATACAGCCAGCCGGCCCGCGCCGCATCGTCCAGGCGCACCGCTTCGGGGCTGAATCGTCCTGCGTTCACCGGGTCGCCGCCTCTTGCTGAAGGTTTGCCAACAGTTGCGGAAACTCTGCCCAATTGTCAAAGGAGCGGACGCCGCGCGGCAGCGCCATCGGCTCGGCCCCGCGCAGATGCGCGCCGCCCGCGTAATGCAGGACGCGCATTCGGGCGGCCAGGGCGGCGGCGATTCCGGGGGCGCTGTCCTCGATCACCAGGGTTGATGCGGGCGGGCAGCCCATCCGCGCCGCGGCCAGCAGGAACAGGTCGGGCGCGGGCTTGCCATGGCGGACCTGGCTGGCGGTGAAGACCCGGTCCCCGAACCGATCGGCCAGCCCCAGCACCCGCAGCGTATGCCCTACCCGCTGCGGGCTGGACGAGGTGGCGACGCAGGCCGGGATCCCCAGCCCGTCCAGCACCGCCGGGAAACCGGGCGTCGGCCGCAACTCGGCGGAAAAGCGGTCCAGCAGGCGGGCGCGGTAATCGGCTTCGAAACTGTCGGGCAAAGGCCGCCCCCACCGCTGGCGGATCGACTGCGCGACGGTCGGGAAGCTGCGGCCCAGAAAATCGCGCCGCACGTCGGCGGCGGTCACGACGATGCCAAGCACTGCAAGCTGGTCGATCAGGACCGCGGCCGACAGAACCTCGCTGTCGGCCATCACGCCGTCGCAATCGAAGATGATCAGATCGATGGTCACGGTCCCCCCTGCCCCTGACCAGAGGCGATCCGGCGCGAAAGCACAAGTGCAACCCGGCGGCGTTTGTGGCAGGACGGCCCTGCCCCTATCCCCCGAGGTTCCATGCGCGCCGTCCTGATCTGCCCGCCCCTGCCCAGCCACCTGCGCGCCTTCGAGGCGTTGGCCCAGGAACTGACCCGCCGGGGCCATCAGGCGATCTTCCTGACCGAACCCGGCACCGCCGTGCAAGGCGGCGCGGCACAAGTGACCCTGCCCGGCCCGCCCGTCCGCCCCCAGCCCCGCCGCCTGCTGGCCGAGATCGTCGCGGGCGCGCGCCGCACCGACCGTCTGTGCCGCGACGGCCTGGCGGTTCTGCGCGGCCTGTCGCCCGACCTGATCCTGGGCGACCAGATGGAGCCTGCCTCGGGCCTGCTGGCGCGCGCAGTCGGGGTGCCGCTGGTCTCGGTCGCCTGCGCGGTGCCGATGGATCCCGAACCGGGCATCCCCCTGCCGTTCCTGGGCTGGCCGCACGATCCCACCGCCCAGGGACTGCGCCGCAATGCCGGGGGCGAACGGGTGGCCGACCTGCTGATGACGCCGCAATCGCGGACGATCCGCCGCTGGGCGCGGGCCTTGGGCCTGGGCGATCTGCGCCGCTTGCAGGACTGCCTGTCCCCCGGCCTGACGCTGTCGCAGATGGCGCCGGGCTTCGACTATCCCCGCCCCCTGAACGGCGCGCATATCGCCCAGCTTGGCCCCTTCCGGCGCGGCCATGCAACACAGGATTTTCCCGCCGACATCCGGCCCGATCCGGCACGGCCCTTCGTCTATGCCTCGCTTGGCACCTTGCAGGGGCACCGCGCCGGGCTTCTGGCGCGGATCGCGCGGGCTTGCCGGCAGAGGGGTGCGCAGGTGCTGGTGTCCCATGCCGGGTCGCTGACCGAGGCCCAGGCGCAGGCGATCCCCGCCGACTGGGTGCGCGGCTTCGTGCCGCAGCAGGCGGTGCTGGAACGCGCCGACCTGTGCGTGACCCATGCCGGGCTGAACACCGCGCTTGAATGCCTGGCGGCGGGCGTGCCGATGCTGGCCCTGCCGCTGACCCATGACCAGCCGGGCGTGGCCGCGCGCATCGCCCATTGCGGCGCGGGCCTGCGGCTGCATCCCTGGCAGCGCGGCACGGCGTCGATCGCGCAGGCGGTGCGAGACGTGCTGGACGATCCGCGTTACCGCCGGACCGCGCAGGGATTCGCCGCACAGGCCGACGGCTGGGGCGGGGCGGCGGCGGCCGTAGACCGGATCGAGGCCGCGATCAGAACCCCAGGGCGCGCCACAGCGTGATCAGATAGCCGTCGCCGATCCACAGCGACAGGCCCAGCTCGACCGCCACGGCGGCGGCGGCGACGACCCATCCGGCCAGCGGCAGGGCCAGGACCGCCCCCAGGGCGGCGGCGGCCGTGTCGCTGAAGGAATTGGCGATGCTGTCGCCCCGATAGGCCAGCGGATCGCCAGGGTCATAGCCGAACATCGCGATGGTGAAAGGCAGGTTCTCGGCCACCTCCCACACCGTGCTGCTGACGATCACCGCCGCCAGCAGCGTCCACAACGGCCAGTCGGGCCGCTTCCACCGCACCAGCTTGACCAGCACCGCGCCGAAGATCAGGTGCAGCAGGCTATAGGGATCCAGCAGGGTCCGCGAATTCAGCCCCGCCTGCCCCGGCATGGCCCAGATCTGCCCGCAATCGCAGCCTGCCGGGCGACCCAGGATCGCCAGCAACACCAGCTTGCCCAGAAGCGCGAGGCCGATCAGCAGGGCGGCCTGCCGCCCCCGTCCGCGCGGTTGCGGCAATTCGCTTGCATCCAGCGTCAGGCTGGCGGATCGTTCAGGGGAAAACGGCGGGACGGAACGGTTCTCGTTTGTCATCGTTACCACAGTAAGGCTGCGGACAGCAGAGGCAAGAGGCCAGAGATCCAAGGGGTTATGACACATCAGGCCGCCCAGGTCGTGATTGCCGGCGCGGGGCTTTCGGCCTCGCTTGCGGCGCTGCGGCTGGCAGGGGCGGCGCGTGTGCTGCTGATCGATCAGAGGGCCGATCCGCTGGCGGGCCACACCTGGTCCTTCCATGCGGGCGATATCCACGCCAGCCAGCGCGCCTGGCTGGCCCCCGCGATCCGCCGCGCCTGGGACGGCCAGCAGGTGCGTTTTCCGGGCCGGACGCGCTGGCTGCGATCCGGCTATGCCTCGTTGGACGCGGACAGCCTGGGCGCTGCGCTTGCAGGGGTGCCGGGGGTGGCGCGGCTGACGGCAAGGGTCGCGTCGGTCGACGCGGGGGGCGTCTCGCTGGCGGATGGCAGGCGGATCGACGCGGATCTGGTCCTTGACGCGCGCGGCTTCGTTCCCCATCCGGCGATCCAGGTGCGGTTCCAGAAATTCCTGGGCCAGGAACTGCGCCTGGCCGCGCCCCACGGCTTGACCCGGCCCGTCATCATGGACGCGACCGTGCCGCAGCTGGACGGATACCGCTTCTTCTATCTGCTGCCTTTCGACGACACCCGCCTGCTGGTCGAGGCGACCTATTATTCGGATGCCGCCGCACTGTCGGCCAGCGATCAGCGCGCGGCCATCGCCGCCTATGCCGCCGGCCAGGGCTGGCAGGTGGCCGAGGTGATCCGAGAGGAAAGCGGCGTGCTGCCCATCGCCCTGCGCTTCGACCCCGACGCCTTCTGGCGCGGCCTGCCCGCGGACGTTCCCACCATCGGCCTGCGCGCGATGCGGTTCCATCCGCTGACTGGCTACAGCCTGCCCCATGCGGTGCGCGACGCCGATCTGATCGCGCGGCATTGGCGCCAGGGCCCCCGCGCGCTGGCCCGAGAGTTGCGCCGAACCTCGCTGGCCGACGCCAGGGCGCAGGGCTTTTACCGCCTGCTGTCACGGATGCTGTTCGAGGCCGCCGCCCCCGACGAACGCCGCCGCGTGATGGCGCGCTTCTATGGCCTGCCCGAACCGTTGATCGAGCGGTTCTATGCCGGGCGCAGCACCCTGGCCGACAAGGCCCGCATCCTGACGGGCCGTCCGCCCGTCCCGGTGGGCCGCGCCCTGCGCTGCCTGCCCGGCGCGCTGCGGGCGGATCCCGCATGACGCAGCCCTCCGGCAAGACGGCCGCCGTCATTGGCGCGGGGCTGGGCGGACTGGCGCTTGCCATCCGGCTGCAAAGCGCGGGGGTGGCCACGACGGTCTTCGAAAAGCGCGACAAGCCGGGCGGGCGTGCCTATGTCTATCACGACGCGGGCTTCACCTTCGACGCCGGGCCGACGGTCATCACCGATCCCGATTGCCTTGGGAGGCTGTGGCGCCTGTCCGGCCGCGACATGGCGGACCATGTGACGCTGCTGCCGGTCGATCCGTTCTATCGGCTGTGCTGGGAAGACGGCACCGTCTTCGACTATGCCGACGACCAGGACGCGATCGAGCGTCAGATCCGCGCGATCAACCCGCCCGATGTCCAGGGCTATCGCCGGTTCCTGGCCTATTCCCGCGATGTCTATCGCGAAGGCTATGAAAAGCTGGGCGCCGTCCCCTTCCTGCATTTTTCGGACATGATCCGTGCCGCCCCGCAACTGGCGCGGTTGCAAGCCTGGCGGTCGGTTCATTCCATGGTGGCGCGGCATATCCGGGACGAACGCCTGCGCCAGGCCTTCAGCTTTCACACGCTGCTGGTGGGGGGGAACCCGTTCACCACCTCGTCCATCTATGCGCTGATCCACGCGCTGGAACGCAAGGGCGGCGTCTGGTTCGCCAAAGGCGGCACCGGCGCGCTGGTCGCGGGCATGGTGCGGCTGTTCCGGGAACTGGGCGGCACCATCCACCTGAAAGCCCCCATCGACCGGATCGAGACCGAAGGCGACCGCGCCACCGCCGTTCACGCCATGGGCGCGCGCCATGCCTTCGACATGATCGCCAGCAATGCCGATGTGGTCCACACCTATCGCAACCTGCTGGACGATTCCAAGGGCGACAGACTGGCGGCGAAACGCCATTCCATGTCGCTGTTCGTGGTCTATTTCGGCCTGCGCGGGCTGCGGCCGGATCTGCGGCATCACATGGTCCTGTTCGGCCCGCGCTATCGCGAACTGATTGGAGAAATCTTCGCGGGTAAGGAACTGGCCCAGGACTTCTCGCTGTATCTGCATGCCCCCTCGGTCACGGACCCGGACCTCGCCCCGCCTGGGTGCAGCGCCTATTACGTCCTGGCCCCGGTGCCGCATCTGGGAACCGTGGATCCCGGCTGGGACCAGGCGGCGGCGGCGTATCGCGACCGGATCCTGGATTATCTGGAGGCCCGCTATATCCCGCACCTGCGGCGCGATCTGATGACGGTGCGGCATTTCACGCCGCTGGATTTCCGGTCGGAACTGAACGCCCATCTGGGATCGGCCTTTTCCATCGAGCCGATCCTGACCCAAAGCGCCTGGTTCCGTCCCCATAATCGCGACGACCGGCTGGAAAACCTGTATATCGTCGGCGCGGGCACCCATCCCGGCGCGGGCATCCCCGGCGTGGTGGGTTCGGCCGAGGCGACCGCCTCGCTGATGCTGAAGGATGCCCGATGACCGATGCAACGCTGGACCAGGCCCGGCAATCCATCGCGGTCGGGTCGAAAAGCTTCGCCATGGCCTCGCGCTTCCTGCCGTCCGGAATGCACGACGACTGCGTGATGCTGTATGCTTGGTGCCGCCACGCGGATGACGTGATCGACGGGCAGGAGGCAGGCTTTGCCACGGGCGCGGCGCACGACCCTGCCGCGCGGCTGGCCGAACTGCGCGACCTGACCCACCGCGCGCTGGCAGGCCAGCCGTCGGCGCCGGTCTATGCCGGGCTGGCCCGCGTGGTGGCGGCGCGGGACATTCCGCACCGGCATGTCGATGAACTGCTGAACGGCTTCGCGATGGACGTCGAGGGCCGCGTCTATCGCGACATGACCGACCTGCTGGACTATTGCTATCACGTCGCGGGGGTGGTGGGCGTGATGATGGCGCGGATCATGGGCGTCCGGGACGACGGCGTTCTGGACCGCGCCAGCGACCTGGGGCTGGCGTTCCAGCTGACCAATATCGCCCGCGACGTGATCGACGACGCCCGCATCGGGCGGACCTATCTGCCCCGCGACCTGCTGCGGTCCGAAGGCCTGGAGCGGATCGACCCAGACGACCCCGGCCAACGCCCGGCCCTTCACCGGGTCGCCCTGTGCCTGCTGGATCAGGCCGAGATCTATTACCGCAGCGCCGACACCGGCATCGCCGCCCTGCCCCGGCGCCCGGCGCTTGCCATCGCCGCGGCCCACAACATCTATCGCCAGATCGGCGTCAAGCTGCGCGCCCAGGGGCCGGACGCCTGGGCCGGACGGCTGTCCACCACCAGGGGCGAAAAGCTGCGGCTGGCGGCTCGGGCGGTTGGATCAACGATCCTGCGGCGGCGTCCCCGCGCCATCGACCGGAGCGGACTTTACATCCGGCCCTAGCGCGGCCTTGTTCCGGTCCAACTGCTTGACCAGGGTCGGCACCGGCGGGGCGTAGATGAAGCCGAAGCTGACGCAGCCGTCCTTGCCGTCGACCGCGTGATGCAGCCGGTGTGCCTGATACAGCCGCTTCAGATAGCCCTTGCGCGGGATATATGTGAAGGGCCAGCGCTTGTGGACCAGCCCGTCATGGGCGATGAAATACAGCAGCCCGTACAGCGTCATGCCCGCCCCCAGCCAGGTCGCGGGCCACCAGCTTTGCCCCCACCAGAACAGCCCGATGGAGGCGGCCGCGAAAAAGACGGCGTAAAGATCGTTCAGTTCGAACCCGCCGTCATGGGGTTCGTGATGCGACTTGTGCCAGCCCCATCCCCAACCGTGCATGACATATTTGTGGGTCCACCAGGCCACGAACTCCATCGCCGCGACGGTCAGGACCACGATCAGCAGGGGGGCCAGCCAGGTCATCGCGCGGCGCTTGCCGGGCGGGCCTGCGGCACGCGATCCAGCATCGGCTGAAAGATGGCGTCGATCATGTGGCGGAACGGGCCGGGATCCAGGCCCGCGCCCAGCAGGGCGTCGTCCGCAGCGGCCAGCAGCGCCCGGCAGCGGCGCAGCGCCTCGTCCGCGCCGAAGACCGCCAGATAGGTTTCCTTGCCGATGTCCTGGCGGCAATCCTTGCCCGTCGCGGCGCTGTCGGACAGCATGTCGGCCAAGTCGTCAGCGATCTGGAACGCCTGGCCCAGATCCTCGCCAAAGCGGCGCAGCAGGCTGCGTTCCTCGTCTGCGCGCCCGCCCAGGATCGCCCCCGCCTCGACCGCCGCGCAAAGCAGCGCGCCGGTCTTCAGCGCGTTGATGCGGGTGATGCGGTCCAGGGCGCCGTCCGTCTGGTCGGCGTCGGAAAAGCCGTGCAGATCCAGTTCCTGCCCGGCGACCAGCCCCTGCCAGCCCATCACGCCCGACAGGATCGCCACCAGGGCGCCCCGCTGGCCGTCGGCCAAGCCCGGCAGGCCGTTGGCGATGGAAATCGCCTGGTTCAGCAGCCCGATGGCGGTCAGGATCGCGGTCGCCTCGCCAAAGCGGGCATGGGTGGTGGGCCGTCCGCGCCGCAGCGTCGCGTTGTCCATCGACGGCAGATCGTCGACGATCAGCGATGCGGTATGGACCATCTCCAGCGCCACGGCCATGTCCAGCACCGCGCAGCCGTCGGCGTCATCGCCCGCCACGAGGTGCAGCAGATAGGGGCGCAGCCGCTTGCCGCTGCCCATCGCGTCGCGCGCGGCCTCGACCAGGCGCGCGGGGGCGGGGGACAGATGCGACAGGTGATGCAGGATCCGCGCGTCAAGCCTGCGGACAAAGCCCACTTGGGCATCGGACGCCGGGCCTGCCTTGTTTCTTGCCTGCCGGTGCATGAGACTGTCGTTCACCGCGTGCGGCGCCCGAACCGGGCCGTCGCGAACCGACAAGGGCTGACAGGCATGACCCACCCCGATCCGTCGCTTGGACAAGACGATGATTCTGATCTCACACTCACCTCTCGGAAGGAACAGCATCTGGACGTGGTGCTTGCGGGACAAGCGGGCGCAGCGGTGACGACCGGACTGGAAACGGTCCTGTTCGAACACGTCGCCCTGCCCGAAGTTTCATGGCACGATGTCGATTTGTCCACCAAATTTCTGGGATACGCCATTGACGCCCCCGTGATGATCGGGTCGATGACCGGGGGGCCTGCCCGCGCCGGCGCGATCAACCGAACGCTGGCGCAGGTCTGCCAGCACCTGCGCCTGCCGTTGGCGGTCGGCTCGCAGCGGGTGATGATCGAAGGCGGCGCGGCGGCGGGCCTGGACGGCGCGCTGCGGCAACTGGCGCCCGACATCCCGATCCTGGCCAATTTCGGCGCGGCGCAGTTGAACCGGGGCTTCGGCCGCGATCAGGCCCTGCGCGCGATCGAGGCCATCGGCGCATCCGCCCTGATCCTGCACCTGAACCCCTTGCAAGAGGCCGTCCAGCCCGAGGGCGACCGCGACTGGCGCGGGCTGGCCGCCCGGATCGGCGCCCTGGCCCGCGACCTGCCGGTGCCGGTCGTCGTGAAAGAGGTCGGCATGGGCCTGTCCGCCAGCGTCGTCTCCCGCCTGGCGGCCGAGGGCGTCGCGATCTTCGACGTGGCGGGCGCGGGCGGCACCGACTGGGCGCGGGTCGAGGCCGCGCGGGCGCCCGATCCCGCCGCAGCCCAGGTCGCGGCCTGTTTCGCGGGATGGGGCATCCCGACCGCCGAGGCGATCCGGGCCGCACGGGCGGCCGCCCCGGATGCGACGATCATCGGATCGGGCGGCATCGTCACCGGACTGGACGCGGCGCGGGCGATTCGGCTGGGCGCGGATGTGGTCTCGCTGGCGGGGGCGGTGCTGGCCTCGGCCCTGGACGGGCCGCAGGCTTTGGAACGGCAGTTGGACATCGTGCTGCGGCAGTTGCGCACCGCCTGTTTCTGCACCGGCAGCGCCGATCTTGCGGGGCTGCGCCGCGCGCGGCTGCGCGGCTGAGGGAAAACGGCGCCCCTGGGGGCGCCGCCTTCGATCTTACAGGGTCCGGTCGGGGTCGCGACGGATCGTGCCGGTGCCGTCGCGGTCATCCTCGATCTCGACCTCGGTATGGCGCACGGTGTCCGAAACGGTCTCGCGATGCGTGTCGCTGGTCTTGCGCAGGCCGATTTCCTCGACCACGCGGGCTTCCTTCTGGACGACGGCTTCCTCGCGGTATTCCTCGGCCTCCAGGGTGCGGTCCTGGAAGGCGGCGTCGGCGCTGCTGACGGCGCGGTCCACGGGGCGGCGTTCGATGTCCACCCGTTCCTCGCGCAGATCGACGCTTTCGCTCACCGGCTCCTCGACCGTATAGGCGCGGACGCGGACACGGCCGTGGCTGGTGTCGCGCTTGCCGATGCGCAGGCGTTCCTGGACGACCGGGATCGTTTCGTCGTCCGAGCCGATGCCCCGCTGGTCCGAATGCCCGCCGTATTCGGTCTGCGCGTCCAGATCGTCCGCGGCGCGGCTGCCCGCCAGCGTCCCGGCCCCGGCGGCCGGAATGGCATAGTCGCTGCCTTCGTACCCGCCCCAGCCTTCCGACCGCCAGCTTTCCGTGCGCTCGTCCAGATCGACGCTGCCTTCATCGTCCAGGATGTCCAGGGCGGTGTCGTATTGCGCGGCCTCAAGCCCCGTCACAGTCACCAGATAGCCGCCGCGCGACAGCCCCTCGGCATAGGCATAGCGGTCCTCGTCCGGGAAGAAGAAATCGCTGAGGCTGTCCCAGAAACTCTTGTCCTCGTCGCGCGAGGGGGTTGCGGTCGCGGCGTCCGACCCGCCCGAGACCAGCCTGATCCGGGCCGTGGGAATGCCCGCCTGCGTCAGCCGGTCCACGGCGCGCTGCGCGTCGTCGCGGCTGTCGAACAGAGCGGTCACCGAGGTTCCGCCCGTGGCGGCGAAATCGTTGTCATAGGTCATCGTGATGGTCCTTGCTGCTGGGTTGGATTTGGCCGTCGGGGGACAGACGGTCGATGTGAACAGTTTGCCGGCGCGTCTCGACCGGGATTTCGACCGTTTCTTGCCGCCGGATGCGGCGGACATGGACCTCCTCGCGAAGATACAGTTCGCGGGTGACGACCAGCCGCTCCTCGACCACCGGGATGATGGTCAGGTCGCCCTCGGTGGTAGTCGGGGGCATCGCATCCACCCGACTGTTCACCGGCACCCGCACCACCTCGACCTCTTCGCTGGAAAGCTGGGCGGGAAGGTGCTGCTGGACGGTTTCGGTCCGGGTCTCGACCCGCACGCGGCCGGTCGGGATGGTCCGCTTGGTCAGGGCGACCCGTTCTTCCACCAGCGGAAGAACGTCGGGCTTGGGTTCGTCGGTCATTCGGTCCCCGATGGGTTGGGCGGCCCTGGCTGACCAGGTGAAGACCAACGGGCGCGGCCCCCCGGCGTTCCGTTCACATCGTCGCGATGTCGTCATCGGCAAAGGCCCGCCGCAGCGCGCCTGCCGCCGCAGGGATAGGCAAAATCGGTTAACACGTTGAAACGAAGATGCCGAAAAGCGTGCCGGTGAAATAATCCAGATGCCGATTTTGTTAATAAAATGCGCTTTGCAATTCAAAAAACAATTACACCGACATAATGCAAAAAGAATTGCTTTACTTTCATCACTGCCAGAGTCAATAAATATGCAATATCCCTGTTTTTCGCAATTTCGTCTTACGTCAGGAACCGCATCGGCGGCACCTGACCTTTCATGGGTGCGCACGGATGCTGTCGCTGACCGACGGATTTTCAATCGAGGGGGTCGATTTCTTTCGTGACGACGAGGCGAAAGAGACCTTCTATTACCTGCCCAACACCGTAGAGCTTGCCCGCAACCCGGACGGATCCCCGCAGTTCCAGTTCGTGCTGTATCAGGCCGGGCTGCCGATCGAGGGCAAGCAGCAGGGCGGCGGCTTCATGGTCATGACCACCGTCCTGACCGCCCCCGCCGACATCATCGGCCCCAAGGCCATGACCGAGGCGCAGAAGATCCTGCGGGCCGAGGCGCCTTCGCCGGGCGCGCCGATCCCCACGCCCAAGATCCGGCCGGTGAACTTCACCAGCGGCACCGCCGCGTTGCGCATCGCCAGGGGGCCGGGCAGCCAGCTTGTCACCAGTATCGACCTGGGCAAGCCGTCCCTGTTCGGGCGCAACACCGTGTCCATCGTCACCGACATGCCCTTCGAGGGCGCGCAGGTCTTTGCCGACGTGCTGCGTCAGGGCGGGGCCATCGCGGCAGTCGAATACAACCTGGAATTCGAGGTGCGCCTGCCCGCTGTGGTGATCGAGGCCCATATCAGTTCCGCGCGCGTCCGCAACGTGGTGGCCACCTATACCACCCAGCAGGTCGTGGACGAGGATTTCTGGGGCGGCGACACCACCACCGAGGTCCGCAAGCGCACCGGATACAGCGAATTCCTGCGCGAGAATTCCCTGGTCGAACTGGACATCCGTGCCGGTTCCGCCGAGGTCGAGCTGGACGACGACATGATCTCGGACCTGCGCGACTTCGCCCTGGGGGCGATGGACAAGTTCATCAACGAACAATGGCTGAACGTCGGCGGCATCCTGACACCCGAACAGCTGCAAAGCGAATGGCTGGAATTCATCAACGAGGATTTCGAGAAGAACTTCGACCTGGTGCTGACCCAGTCCGACGTGATCCTGCGCCAGTACAACCCAAGCGCCACCATCGACCCCACCTTCATTTCCGCCGATGTCGCCGATTACCTGATCATCGTCGACACCATCGCCCATCCGTTCTTCAAGCGGCTGGAGGTCGATGTCTCGACCAGCTTCGATTTCGAACGGTTCGAGGATTACGTCCATTCCATCGTCGTGGACCTGTCCTATGACAGCGCCGACGACACCGGGCGGCGGATCCAGAAGTCGGAAAGCTTCATCTTCACCAAGGATGACAACAAGCCGCAGAAATTCGTCACAGCCAAGGGCCGCAGCAACGAATACCAGGTCACGGCCGAGGTACATTACCGCAACGGCCCGGTCCTGAAGCAGCGGCTGCTGAACGCCACATCCGTCGCCCCCGCGCAGGTGATCGCGGTGGCCAATCCGGGCGAGATCGACGTGACCTTTTCCGCCCCCGCCGCAGGCTTCGACGGCGACCTGCAATCCATCGACATCGAACTGGCCTATGAGGACCGCAGGAACGGCGTCACCCCCTTCACCGAGGAACGCAGCCTGACCAAGGACGCCCCGCAGGTCCAGATCCAGCGCCCTGTCTATTCGCCCGAGGTCAAGCCCTTCCGCTATCGCATCACCCATGTCTTCCCGACGCAGAAGATCTCGACCCCCTGGCTGGAGGCGCCTGCGGGCACCACGAACATCAAGGTCTCGACCCCGTTCGAGGATGAGTTGCGCCTGGATGTGGTGCCGTCCGCCGACTGGAACGAGTTGAGCGGCATCCTGGTGTCGCTGACCTACGAGGACGCGGCGAACGACGTGCGCAGCCAGCAGTCGCTGTTCTTCGCGCCCGACGATGTGGGCAAGATCAAGACCTTCATCGCGCCCCTGAAGGATCCGGCGAAACGCGCCGTGTCGGTGGCGGAAACGCATCTGTTCAAGTCCGGCGCGGCCCGCAGCCTGCCGGTGCGCACCATCGACGCGACCGGCGTGCCGGTGGTCGTCGGCAACGCGCCGGGCGGGGTCTATCGGCTGACCATCTCGGGCGAAGACGTGGCCCTGGGGACCGAGGTTCGGCGCGTGGCGGTGACGCTGCGCTATGACGATCCGGCCAACGACGTGACCGACATGCACGGCGCGGTGCTGCGCGGGCCGGGCGAAAGCTCGGTCTGGACGGTCGCCTTGGCGGATCCCGCCAAGCTGGATTACACCTATCGCGCGGATTACTTCCTGGCTTCGGGCGAACGGATCGCGGGGCAGGACAGGACCGCCAGCTTCACCAACCCCGAGGACTGGCTGTTCGTCGAACCGCCAGCGCCTTGACGCGGGGGCGGGCGCGATGCTGTCCTTTGCCCCACCGATACGGCTGATCGAAGGCCATCCGGTTTTTGCCGACCACCAGGACGCGGGCCTGTTCCACGTCCTGCCCGCCGCCCCGGCGCTGGCGGATGCGCCGAACGGCGACCCGGCCTTCGGGCTGATGCGATACCTGGGCGACGGACCGGGCGGGGCGGTGGTGGCGGGCGGATTCCTGTCGCTGGCAACGGAACTGGCGGTGCCTGCCCTGGTGCAACAGCGGATCGCGCAACGCCTGTCGGACGAGTTGGGGCGGCCCGTGCGCCTGTCCCTGCCGCTGTTCGATGACGGGCAGGTGGAACTGACCCTGCTGGGCCAGGGCGCCGGTGCCACGCCCGGCACCCCGTTTCAGGTGACGGTGCTGGGCAGCGCCCGCCCGTCGATGGCGGGAAACAACACCGCGACCTTCCAGATCGCGCTCAACGCCGCAGCCGCAGCCTTTGTCGAGGCGGGCGTGGGCGATCCCACCCTGCCCGCGCTTGTCGTCTATCGCATGGCGCTATCGGGGCTGCACCCGGCCTATCGGGTGAGCGTGTCGGGCGACCTGTCGCGGCTGGAACGGGAACTGGACACGCGGTTCCGGGCCAATGCCTGGTATGTCCGCGCCGACATCGCGGCCCAGACCCGCGAGGCGCTGTCCAACGCGGGTGTGCGAGTCGATACCGTCATCATGGACGGCGAGGCGGCGGATGACGCGGCGGCGGCCGAACGCGCGGTGCTGGACTGGATCACCGACAGCTATTTCGATCCCGCCTATGGCACGACGCCCCCGCCCGCCCCGACGCTGGTCGATTCCATCGCCGGGACGGTGACGGATCTGTTCGACACGCTGATGCCCGGCGCCTCCTTCACGCTGAAGACCCGGCGCGAAAGCGACGTGCGCCAGATCGGCGCGGTGCTGAACCGCACCACCGTCCGCCGCCGCGACTTGGTGTTCCAGGCGACGCTTGGGCACGAGCTTTTCGCCCGCCGCCTGGACGACGACGGCAATCAGCGCCCCGGCTGGCCCGCCTTGCGCGACCGGCTGATCGGCGGCGTTAACATCGCCTCGATCCCCCGGCGCGAGGTTCAGGTCGGCGTCATGGACCGTTTCGCCAGCGACGGCCTGTTCGCGGTCGAGGTGGACATCGCCCTGCCCGATCCCGGCGGCGCGGGCGACCTGCATCCCGAAACCTTCGTCTTTCACGACGCCACGGACCGCCAGCTTTACGCGGTCAACCTGCTGGACGCGGACCCCGCGCTGCTGACCGACCCCTATCGCTATCGGCTGCGCTGCCATTACGACCCGGCGTCCGATTTCGGCCAGCGCCCATCGGAAACCGGCCCGTGGGTCGAAGGCCGGGCGGGCGAATTGATCGCGGACCCCCGCGTCGATGGTCCCTATCGCCTGCGCCAGCCGGTGATCGGCGCCGCGCCGGGCTTTCCCTTCGCGCAGTTCCCGCAAGTCACCGTGGACCTGCGCCGGACGGAGGACGGGGCCGAGACGCAGCGCGCCATGCTGGCCCTGACCCTGGACAGCCCCGAATCCGAATGGACCTTTCGCGGCCATGGCGACGATCCGCAGCGGTTCGAATACCGGCTGCAATTCGAACGTCCGATGCCGCAGGGCGGGCCGGTTGCCCTGGACTGGCGCGCCGAGACCGGGTTGCGCATCACCCTGCCCGATCCCCTGCCGCATCGCCGCCGCGCCACCTTCTTCGTCGCCCTGCCCTGGGCCGAGGTGACGATGGCCTTCCTGGAAATCCGCTATGACGATGCCGCGAACGGCGTCCGCATCGACGAACGCATCGCCCTGTCCGCCGACCAGCCGCTGATCGAGCGCGATTACGCCATCGCCGATCCCACCGTGGCCGCCCTGGTCTATCGCCTGACGGCGCTTATGCCGGGGCGCGGCTTCGTGCAGGGCGACTGGCGCGAGACCACCGACACCACCATCGCCCTGGGCCGCGAACTGGTCGAGATGCGCGCCGTGCGGTTCCGTGCGGTCGGTCTGCCCCTGTCGCAGCACCGCCTGTCGCAGATGGAAATTCAGGCCGAGGCGTTGGGGTCCGACGGCGCGCTGCGGCACCAGCACCGCATCGCGGTCGCGGGCGACCAGGCGGGCACCGACCTGGGCACCTGGACCTTTCCGCGCTTCGCCCCCGAGGTCGCGAAACTGCGCATCAGAGCCGACTGGCGCGATGCCGACGGCTTTCCGAACGGCAGCGGCTGGACCGACTGGACCCGCGATCTGGTCCTGGTCCGCGTTCCGCAGATGACGTTCCAGGCATAGGGAGACGGAACATGCTCAGCTTCGAGACGCCGCATATCGAAGCTGACGGGGTGATCCTGTTCCCGGACCACGAGGATCCGCTGCTGTGGTATTACAGCGCCGGGGCGCCGCAGATGGCGGTCGGCCCCCAAGGCCGCCCGATGTTCGACCTGTGGGTCTATACCGAGGCCCTGGTTCACAACTTCCTGACCGGCACCCGCATCCCCGACGAGATGGGCGGCGGTTTCCTGACCCTGGGCGTCAATTGCCGCCGCACCGACCGCGAGTTGCGAGAGGCGCGCAAGGCCGTCGCGCGGGCGACGGGGGCCGACGAGGATGCCGTCAAGCTGTCGCCGATCCCCTATACCGAGGGCAAGGCCAGCATCCTTGCGCTGGACAATACCACACTGGGCACGGTGACGCCGGATCCGGCCGGTGCCGATCCGAATGCCGGGCGGCCCCGCTTTGTCACCGCGATCCTGGGCGCCGGGGTGCCCGCGCTGCTGGGCGATCTGCAATCCATCTTCTCGCTGTCGCTGTCAGACGACGGCGCGGCCTTCATGGCCGGCATGTTCGAGGCGACCTCGCCCCCCGTGGGCGTCGTCTATGAGCTGACCTTCGAGGGGCTGTCCCCCGCCGTCAACGTCACCGTCACCGCCGACATGGACAAGATGCGGCGTCATTTCGGAGGCGGGCTGCAAGGCCAGGTGCAGTGGTTCAAGGCCGACATCCAGGCCGCCGTGGATCATCTGGTGCAGACGAACGTCGTCCAGATCGACAGTTCGACCTTCATCGACAGCGATGCCGCGCGCGAGGCGGAACAGAAGGCCATCGCCCTGTTCAAGGAGGATCTGATCCAGCAGATGTTCCGCCCCTCCCTGCCGCAGCCGCCGCAGCCCGCGCCGGGCCAGGGCCTGGGCCAGGCCATCGCCGCCCTGGCCCGCGCGGGAACGGCAAACGCGGCGGGCGGCGCGGCCGGGGCGGCGGCGGGTGCGGCTAGCGGCGGATCGCTGGGCCTGACGTTGAAATTCGAACAGGAGACCGCGCATCTGTCGGGCACCTTCAGTTACAAGTCGCGGATGCCGGTCACCCGCACCGATGCGCCGCAGGCGTTCCTGCAAACCCTGATCGATCCCGACGATCACGACGAACACACCACGGTCGTCAACCTGGGCACCGCCTCGGCCTTCTTCGACCGCGTGGAGGCCATCGTGTCCCTGCCCGAGGACGAGACCTTCGCCGAGATGAACCTGCGCCAGGCGGTGGTCGGCATGTCCTATGGCGACGACGATCCGTCGCGCCCGCCGGACGTGAAGCCGCCGCTGATCTGCCGGCCGGGGGGCGAGCGCAACCGCGTGCTGGCCTTCCACCGCAACGGGCGGCCGAGCATGGCCGTCAGCTATGACATCGCCTATGAATTCGACGACCCGGTGGACGCCACCGTGGACCGCAGCCGCTATGTCACGCCGCGCCGGACCTCGACCAGCCGGTCGGTGATGATCGACCCGCGCGGCGATTTCGGCTATCGCCGCCTGACGCTGCGGCCCGGCCGGATCCCCGCTGATGTGGCGGAGATCAGCCTGGAGGCCGGTTTTGCCACGCCCTCGGGCGCCTTCACCGCCAGCCGCGGCTTCCGCCTGACGGCGCCGTTCAACCGCGCCATCGCGGAAATCGCCCCCGACGGCGCCGACTGGACCATCCGAACCGAGGAGAAAGGCCCCGGCACCTTCCGCCTGAGGCCCACCTATGTCTTTGCCGAGGGCGGCGTCTGGACCGCGCCGCAGCAGATCGCTGACCCGCCGTTCTTCACGCTGGACGCGCCCTTCCGCGCGCAGCGGCAGTTGATCGTCCAGCCGAACGTGCTGTCGCCCTCGGTCGAGGGCATCGACGTGGAAATCGAATACGACGACGCGCCCGCCGATTACCGCCGCCGCTTCCGCGCCACGCTGACGCCGCCTTTCGCGGCGCTGTCGCTGTCCTGGTCGATCCTGGACGAGGACCGCCGCACCGTCCGCATCCGGTCCACCGTGCGCGAGGGCGGCATCGTCTCGCAGGGCGACTGGGTGGATTGGAGTGAGACCACCCATGTCGTCGGCACGGACGCCGCCCGGCCCGACGCGCTGACCGTGCGGCTGATCGGCGGCGACCTGGCCGGTGCCGGGCTGGACGCCGTGCTGGTGGAAATCCGCGCGCCCGACGAGACCGGCGTCCCCCGCACCACGGAACTGTTCTTCGGCCCCACCGACACGCCGTCCGCGACCGTCGATCTGATCCGCCGCCCCGGCCAGCCGATGACCTACGACTTCCGCACCCAGACATTCCGCAGCACGGGCGAATCCGCCGTCAGCCCGTGGCAGACCCGCACCGACGCCCTGCAACTCATCATCTCGATACGCACCCTTTAAGGGGACACGACCATGCTGGACCTGAATACCCGTTTCGAGCTTCTGGGCGTAACGCTGTATCGCGACGCCGACCAGCCCGAGGTGTTCTTCTTCCTGCCCCAGAACCCGGTCATCGCGCGCGACCGGGCCGGGCTGATGTTCGACCTGATGCTGTATGAAAAGGGCGGGCAGGCCGACGACCTGCAAACCGGGGGGTTCCTGACGCTGGCGATCTCGACCGGACTTGGCTCGCTGGAACAGCCGCTGCTGCGGGAACTGCGCCGCCAGTTCGGGGACAATGCGCGGCTGGTGTCGATCCCCTTCACAGAAGGCTCGGTGCGGCTGGCGGGGCTGGACACGGGCGTGGCGCCGATCAACCCCGACGGCAGCGGCCCGCCCGCCAGCGATCCCGGCCCCACCGGCATCCGGCTGGTGGAAAAGGTGTTCGGGGCCACCGTGCCCAACCTGGACGGCGACAACCGCGCGGTCTTTTCGCTGCAACTGTCCCAGGACGGCGCGGCCTTCTTCGCCGACCTGCTAGAACAGGGGCGCAGCGCCCGCCCGCTGATCGCCATCTATGACCTGAAATACACCGGGCTGATGGAGGTCGAGAGCCTGCGGATCGAGATCGACTATTCCCGCGTCTATGATTTCCTGCGCACCCGGATCGGCTTCAACGCCATCGTCGTGGCGGGCGAAATCGACACCATCGTCGAGGAACTGCGCGACAATCAGGCGATCAAGATCGACGACACCGTGCGCAGCCTGGAACTGTCCACGCCCGAGGCGATGAAGGAACGCCAGACCCGCATCGACGCTCTGGTCAAGGAACTGGCGACCGGGGCGTTCTTCGCGCCGTCCCTGAAGCTGGGCGACCCTGCCGTCGAGGAAAGCAGCGTCTTCGCCCCGCCCGCCGGCGCTGCGACCGGCATGTTCCGGCAGGGCCTGCCCGCCGCCATCGGCCAGGCGATGGGCCAGGCGGTGACGGCGCGGGAAATGGCCACCGCCACCGACATCAACACCCCGCCCCCCGAACCGGGCGAAGGCACGCCCGCCCCCGCAGCCAACAGCCAGGTCGCCCAACAGTCGTCCGCCCTGGGCCATCCCACGGCCACCTTCACCATGCGCCAGTTGCAACAGCGCGAGTTGCGCACCGTGGTCTATGACCTGTCGCGCACCACGGCGATGCAGCGCAGCACCGGCCCGCAGAACCCGCTGCTGTTCATGGGATCGGAGCGCGAGATCCGCGCACGGATCCACAAGATCAGCCTGAACCACCCGTTCTTCGCGCGGCTGCGCATCGACGTGGACGCGGGCGGCACCGATTTCTCGGCGGAAGGCATCCGGGCCATGACCGTCAACCTGCGCTATGGCCGCCGCCCTGACGGGCTGCCCAAGGAAACCGCCGACGTGATCCTGGACAGCGCCGAGGATCGCGCGAGCTTCGTCTTCGCCCGCGACCCCGGCGGCGACATGGGCTATGAATACCAGTTGACGCTGCACTATCTGCCGGACTTCGGCCTGGGCGACACGCGCCAGACCGTCACCGGCCCCTGGACCCGGACCGAGGCGCGGCAACTGTCGGTCCACCCCTCGATGCTGGCGCGCCGCCAGCCGATCACGCTCGCCCTGCCCCGCGTCGTGCCGCCAGACCTGTCCGAGGTGCGCGCGACCATCGCCTATGTCGATCCCGACGGGGTGATCGACGACCGCCGCAGCTTCGTGCTGACCCCCGGCGGGGCGCCCGCCATCGCCAATATCCGCTTCGCCGACGCCAACGACGCCGCCCGCATCACCGCCGAGGCGGTCTTCGCCGATGGCACCACGAAGCCCCTGGCCGAGGAGATGCGCCCCGATCTCGCAGGCGCCAAGCCCCTGGATCTGGTCGTCCTGCCGGTGCCGCAGCGTCCCGCCGCGCAGTTTTCCGTGATGCTGTCCGATCCGCTGGACGAACTGCGCTCCGTCCTGGTCGATTACGAGGTCAGGCAGGGCGGAACCCTGATCGCCGCCGCGGCGGTCGAGGTGACCGAGCCCCTGCGCGCGGTCCCCGTCACCGTGGTTCTGCCAAACCCCGCCCCCCTGCCCGAGGTCCGCCTTCGCGAACGCCGCATCTTCGACCGGGGCGGCATCGAGACGCTGGACTTCCACCCCCTGACAGACGGCCTCGCCCTCGTCGGCGTCCCGGCGGCGGACGTGATGGAGGTGACTCTGCGCTACCTGGGACCACCGATGGCCACGCTGGGCGTGCTGGGGATCCTGGTCACGCTGCGATACGCCACCCCCGACGACGACCCCCAATTCCGCCAGACCGCCAGCCTGTTCGTCGAGGCCGCCGAACCCGCCCGCTGGGTCGTCCGGCTCAAGGACCGCGCGGCGCGCAGCTTTACCTGGCAGGCCACGCTGATGCTGCAAACCGGCCAGCAGCGCGCCTTGCCCGAAGTCACCACCGAAAACAGCCTTGTCCTTTTGCAGATCACCGCCTGAGACCGGAGCGCGATCATGAGTTTCGATACAGACAAGCAGCGCTACATGTTCACCTCGGAACCGGCGGGCGGCAGCGGCATCCTTGGCAGCGGCGGGGGCGACGGCACGGCCAATCCCGTTGTCCCGATCCACCTGGGGAACGAGGTCGAACCCCTGCTGATGGGTCCGGCCTATTTCGCCCGCCTCAAGGCCGCCATCGACGCGCTGCCCGCCAGCGGCAATCCGATCCTGTGGCTGGCGGGCTGGTGGTTCACGCCGCTGTTCTCGCTCGACGCGATGACCGGCGGGCCGGAACTGACCGCGCTGCTGAAAGCCAAGGCGCGGGCGGGCATCGATGTCCGCGTGCTGGGCTGGGTTCTGGCGCCCGAGATGATGGGATCCAGCATCGTCCAGTCCCAAGCGGCCGAGGCGTTCCGCACCAGCTATGGCACCATGCGCTTCGTCAAGGAACTGCGCACCGAACCGGCGCTTGCCAACAAGGTGGCCTGCAACACGCTGTCCCATCCGGCGGGGGCGGTCCATGCCAAGATGGCGATCGTCGGCAACGACGACCAGATGACGGTCTTTACCGGGGGCCTCGATTGCGTGAACGACCGCCACGATCCGATCTGGCGCGACGTGCAGTTGCGCCTGACCGGCCCCGCCGCCCAGCCCGCCTTCGATTTCTGGCGCGAGATGTGGAACGAGGTGCAGTCCCGCCCGGTCAAGCCGCTGTCCTTTTCGGTGACCCTGGGCGGCAAGATCCATGCGATCAACCTGGACAACCGCACGGCGGCAGCGGCGGCGATCCCCGCGCGCAGCGCGGGCCGTCCGTCCACAGGGCGGATCCACGCGCAATCACTGCGCACCGTGCCGCAGTTCAATTTCCCGTCGCTGTTCGGATTCTCGCCCATCCCGATGAACGACACCTGCACCTTCGCACCCAGCGGCATCTTCGACGTGGATCGCGGCTGGCGCGCGGCCATCGGCGGGGCCGAGACCTATTACTATGTCGAGGATCAGATGCTGTCCTCGCAACCCCTGTGCGACGCGCTGAACGCGCGGCTGCGGGCGGATGACGATTTCCGCGTGGTGCTGGTCACGGGCCGGTTCGATCCGAACGACCGGCCCAGCGACATCGGATCCTGGACACGCGCGCGGGCCATCAACTTCCACCTGATGCGCGGGCTGACGGCGGCGCAGAAGGCGCGGGTGGCGATCTTCAACCATTCGTCGAAGGTGGTGCATTGCAAGATCGCCATCGCCGACGACAAATGGGGCTTCGTCGGGTCGCCCAACTTCTCGGTCCGGTCGCAGTTCACCGATTTCGAACACGGCTTCGCCTTCATGGACGAGGCCGAGGCCGCCGTCCCCGCCTTCCGCCGCCAGCTGTGGGACAGCATCTTCGGCGCGGCGGAACCCGATCTGACGGCGGCGCTGAACCGCTGGTTCGCCATCCCCGAAGGCGGCACGCAGGGGCCGTTGCAGCGGATCTCGACCCCGGTCGCGGTCCCCACCCTGTCCACCGTGGAACGGCTGGCAGCCGACGCGCTGTTCGAGGTGGACAGCCGCCAAAGCTGGGGATCCGACCTGGTGCTGATGCTGACCGGCAATATCGGCGTTCCGGTGACATCATGATCGCCCTGGGAACCCTGCGGGCGGTCACGGGCCGGGCCAACCTGCTGGTGTTCGGCGACGACGCCGATCCGAACGCGCACCACGTCCTGCCGCTGGATCTGACCGGCGACGGCCCGCCGTCCCTGACCATCATGGGACGCGGGCCGAGGGACAGGGCCGAGGGGATCCTGGGCGGGTTCTGGACGCTGCCCCTGCGCGGCGACGCGCCGCCGTCCGACCTGACGGCGATCACCGCGCAGCTGGTCCGGCCCGACGTCCCGCCCCCCCGCCTGCTGATGGCCGAGGCCGACCTGGACCTGCGCGCGGTGTTGATGCCAGACCCTGAAACCGCCGCCACCGCCCATGTCACGGCCTGGCGCGGCGGCACCGTCGCCCTGAACGGAGAGGCGCCTGTGGGCGATGCGGGCAAGGCCTTGGCCCGCGCCTGGGATCGCGGCCTGCCCGACGGGGTGGCGCAGATGACCCTGACCCTGCGCGGCATGGGCGAGCCCGACGCGATGATCAGCCTTGACGAAACGCTGCGCCTGTCGGGCGGCGACGGGCACCTGACGCTGGAAAGCACCTCCAGCAGCACCACGACGCGGCGGCAGGGCGTGGCGGTCCTGACCATCCGGCGGGACCACCCCCTGCGCCTGCCGCGGGGCCGCGACGTGATCTGGGCCGGATTCGACCGAACCTGACAGGATAAGGACCGACGCACATGCTTTCGCTTTACGGCAGCTTTACCGTCCCCGGCGTCCCCGACGTGGTCATCTATCGCGACGATGAAAACGCGCGGAAATTCTATATGGTCTCGGGCAAGCCGAAGATCCTGCGCAGCGATCCGCGCGACCCGGCCAGCCGCCCGATGATCGACCTGATCGCCTATACCCGCGACCACTCCCAGCCCATCCCCGCGACCGAGGATGTCGAACGCGGCATGTTGCAGATGACCGTGGGACTGGAAATCAGCCAGGCCGACCAGAACCGGATCCGCGCCTTCCTGCGCCAGCGATTGGCCGAGGAACTGAACCGGGGCTTCCGCTTCCTGGGCATCCTGCTGCGGCCGGGAGAGCCGGAACTGGGCTATGCGCCGCAATTCATCGGCGGCACCGCCACCGCCACCACCTTCGGCGCCGACTTGCAGATCGCGGCCCAGGGCACCTGCCCGATCCTGGCCACCGGCATCAACAGCGCCAGCTTTTCCTATCAGTTGACGCAAAGCGGCGCCCGCCTGATCCGCCAGACGATGGAGGAAGGCGCCCTGCCGATTCAGGTCCGCTATGACAAGCTGATGATGATCGCGCGCATTCCCGCCATCACCATCCGCATTCATGGCGAACGGCGCGAGTTTCTGGAGGAAGCGCGCCAGCACGCCTTCATGCGCCGCTTCCTGACCGTCCACGGCGCCTTCATTCACCGGCTGGTCTGGTATGCGCCGCCCACCCTGTCCAGCTTTCGCGACACCCATCACAGCCTGACCGTGGAAATAGACGACGGCGATTTCCGAGACGCCGACCCGTCCGAGGATCTGACTCAGGAACTGGAAAAGATGGCGTTGACCATCCTTCAGAACAACATCCTGCCCAGCTTCTTCGAAACCGCCATCCCGTCCGAGGATGAATCGGCCGATGAAAAGGGCCGCGGCTACTGGTTCCGGGAAACCACCACCGATACCGGCGTCGTCGATGTGACCATCAGCCGCCGGGACGTGGTGCAGATCGAACACGGCGCCAACGCCATCCTGGGGGCCAACCTGACCCCGGCCGAGGCCGCCGCCGCCATCCGCTATGCCAGCCTGTCCCAGCCCAACATCCCGGTGATGACGCTGACGGTGGTGCCCAACATCAATTTCGAGGTTGATCCGATCCTGCTGGTCAGCGTCTTCATCGACTATGACGAATTCGACGACATCAAGAACAGCCGTGTCCGCGTGCAAAAGCAGATCCGGCTGAGCCGCGACGACGGGCCGCAGCAGTTCCGCTTCGACCTGGCGATGGGGCCGGATCGGGCGGCCAAGGCCAATTACCGATACCGCACCGTGGTCCACTTCACCGGATCCATGGCGACCGTGGAACATCCGCCCGCCGGGGGCTGGAGCGAAGGCACCGGCGAAGTCCTGGTCATCAGCTATGCCCAGTTGGGCCAGGTCAAGGTGGACCTGCTGCTGGGACCGATGCCGCCCGAGGTGTCCTCGGTCGATGTGACGCTGACCTATCCCGACGCATCGGCGCGCGGCGCGGTCAAGACCGTCACCCTGTCGCCCGCAAGCCCGACCGCAAGCTGGCTGGTTTCGGTCCCGGCGGGCGGCGCCATTCGGCCTTATCGGGTCGAACGCGTCTATCGCATGATGGACGGATCCACGCTGACCCTGCCGCCCCAGGACAACGCGGCCGAGGCGCTGACCATCACCAGCCCGTTCGAATCGCAGGTGACGACCACCTTCGCCGGGCGCGGCGATTTCGGCACCGACGTGGCGATGATCGTCGTCACCGCCACCTATGCCGATCCGGCCCACGATCTGGTCGAACACACCACCTTCACGCTGGACGCCGCCACCCGCAACCGGGACTGGACGGTGCGCCAGGTGGACAAGGATCTGACCCGCTTCGACTACCGGGTGAAGGTTCTGCGCCTCGACGGATCCGAGGCGACGACCGACCATTCCGGCACGCTGGGCGACATCATCACCGTCGGTCCCAGCGGCGCCGGCGCGGTCGAGGTGGTGGTGGACACCGAAATGGTGGACTGGACCCGCTATGCCCGCATGATGGTGACGCTGGAATACGAGGATCCGGCTCACGGCATTTCCCTGCGCAAGCCGCTGCTCTTCGCGGACAGCGGCGAAAAGGTCCAGACCTGGTCCTGGTTGATCGCCGATCCCGCCCGGCGCGGCTTCCGCTATTCCGTGCGGCGGGTGGGCCGGGTCGCGACCGACGACCTGATCGAGCCACCGGTCGAGACCGACGATCCCTTCGTGGTTCTCAGGTAGGGCGCGGCCATGGCGAACGCATTGTTCAGCATCGTTCAGGAACCCTCGCGCCGGGTGCAGGTGACGCCCCGCCCCCACCGCGCGGCGGCGGACATGGGCATCGTCATGCGCGCCCTGCAAATGGCGATGCGGCTGGAGCCGGTGTTCCTGCCCGCGAACGAGCCGGTGGGGGACGACCGCGCCTATCCGGCCATCGACGGCATCAGCTTCGCGCGCCCGACCCTGGCGCTTGGGCAGCGCGGCGGCAGCTTTCCCGGTCCCGATGTGGCCTTTCTGAAGGAAATCGACGGGTCTGTGTTCCTGCATATCGGCCTGCGCGAAAGCCTGCCGGGGGGCGTGCCGGACGGGACGACAACCCTGGGCGTCCTGACCGGGCCGCTTCGCCTCACTTGGGCGGGCGGCGAATTCGTGCTGCCCGAGCCGACGCCGATGGAAGGCGACGAGGGGATCCTGGGCGGAATGCGCATCCTGGCCCCGCTGGCCCCCGACCAGGTGGCGCTGCTGGTCCAGGCGATGACCGATCCGGCGGCGGGATGCGCGCTGACAGCGACCTATGCGGCATCCTATCGCGTCCGCGAAGACCCGCCCGTCATCTTCGTGCCGAACGACCCGCCTCGCACCGACGATCCCCCGCCGCCACGGGAACCCGTCGAACGCCCCCGCTTTCCCATCCGCCTGCCGCGCGAACGCACCGGCGCGGACATCATCACCGTGGAATCGCGGTTCCAGCCGCCCGGGATCCGGGTGCCGCTGGCGGTCATCCTGGGAAATGCCCCCCGCACCGGCGCAGGCGGCCTGCACGGGATCAACCCGGCGCTGATCGCCAAGGGGGCGCTGGTTTCGCCCGAACTGCTGGCCCGCTGGAAGGACTTGCAGATCATCGACATGCCCATCTGGGTGGGTCCAGGCGCGCCCCAGGACCGCGGCGTCTCGACCACGTTCACGCGGCGGGTGCCGTTCTTCTTCGACCGGACGCTGGACCAGAACCTGGGGGTGTTCCGGGCGATCTCGGGCGCGGCGACGCTGCCCGGCGACTGGCAGGACAGCGAATGGGGCACGCTGTGCCCGGCGGAATTCGTCAACACCGTCTATCTGATTCCGCACGAATACCGGCTGGCCTATGACGCCGCGCGCGGGCTTCCGCACATGCTGCCGGTCCAGTATGCGGCCCCCGACGGCAGCCGCCGGTTGCGGGTGATGCTGCGGACCGAACCCTGGTACGACCCGGCCCGCGTCGCAGGGCTTCAGGCCGCGCTGTCGCGCCAAAGCGGCGGCATCTATCTGCATCCCCAGGTCATCGCCGGGGGCGTCGCGGGCGCGCGGCTGACCCTGCGCACCATCTTCCCCGAGGAGATCGCCGTCGCCGAGGATGCCGAGGCCGACGGCGTGGCCATCGACATGGCCTCGCCCTTCGATCTGACGCTGGATGTGAGCGAGGAATATTACGCCCTGCTGACCACCATCCTGACCGGCCCGGTCGGCCTGACCGGAACGGTCGAGGTGACGCTGGCCCCCGCCGTCAACGGCGCCGCCGCACCGCTGCGCCGCGTGCCGCTGGTCCTGACCTTCCAGCGGCTGGGCGCGCTGCCGCTGACGGAATTCGTGGCGACCGCGACGATCAATCCCGAACGCGTCGACATCACCAACCGCGCCGCCCAGCCCGTCACCGTCGCGGGGGCCGAGGCATCGCTGCTGCTGCTGGACGAAAACGCCCTGCTGCCTGCCGCAGTGCTGGCTGCACGGCCCGCCCAGCCCTTCCCCCTGACCATAGATGCAGGCGGCAGCGCGACGCTGACCTTCGCCCCCGTCGCCGCCCCGGAAGGCGCGGTCTGGAACACCGTGGTTCCGGTGCTGACCGGCGTGACGGCCGCCGTCGATCCCGACGCGGCGCTGCGGGCCATCCACGCGCTGGCGCCTCCGGGAACCGCGGGCTGGCGTTTGCGGATCCTGTCGCCGCAACTGGCCCAGGCTGCCGCAAGCCCCGGCCCCGACCGGATGGTCGCGGTCGAGGTGCGCATGACCCGCGACGGCGCCGCCCCCGTGCAAGTGACGCTGATGGCGTCCGAACCCGAACGCAGCGTGACCTTTCCACGCAACCTGGACGACCTGATCCCCGCCGGGACCGCCGGCGGAACGGCGGGCGACGGCTTCCTGCGCCTGTCGGTGACGGCGCGGGGCGTCTGGCCCGGCGGCTTCGGCGGGTGGAGCGATCCGGCCGATCATGTCGGCGACACGCTGTTCGTCTTCGTGCCGCCGCTGGACGGGGGCACGGGATGAGGCACCCGGACGCCCTTGCCGCGACCGCCCGGCGACTGATGGCGATGCAGGGACCGGACGGGCTGTGGGGCGGCTTCCACCTGCGCCCCGGCGAAAGCCGCGACTGGGTGGGCGCCGTGGCGGCCCTCGCCCTGGCCGAGGCGGCGGGATCGGGGCGCCTGCCACCGGCCCTGGCGGCTGCGGCGCGGGCGCGCGCCGAACGCGCCGCCGATGCCCTGCGCCTGCGCGAACGCCCCGGCGGCGGCTGGGGCTACAACGGGGCGGTCCCCCCCGACAGCGACAGCACCGCCGCCGTGCTGCGCCTGTTCGCGGCGCTTGGGCGGACCGCGCCCGCATCGGCCGCCTTCCTGGCCATGCAGGGCGATCCCGCCCAGGGCTGGGCGACCTATGGCCCGATGCGGTCCTGGGACCATTGGTCCCTGCCCTGCCCCGAGGTCGACGCCGCATCCGCCCTGGCGCTGTTCGCCGCCCAGGCACTGGACCGCGACGACCTGGCGGCGCTGTGGCGCAAGCGCCTGGCCCTGGCCCAGGACGACGCGGGGCATTGGCGCGCCTATTGGTGGCCCGGCCCCGGCACCGCCACCCTGGCCGCCGTCGAGGTCTGGGCCGCCGCTGGCCGCCCCGCCCCGCGCCCGCGCCTCCCCGATCCCGCCACGCCAGCGATGCCCGCCCTGGACGCCGTGACGCTGGTCCAGGCGCGCGGGCTGCTGGATGCGGCGCAGGGCGCCCACGCCCTGGCCGACGCCTGCGCGCGGATGGCGGGGCCTGGCCGCTGGCCTGCGGATGCCGTCCTGCTGGCTCCGCCCCGCCATCCGGCATCCCCGCCGGGCGATTCCAGCCCCGAGGGACGCGGCGCGCTGACCGCCGCCGCCGCCCTGCGCGCCCTTGCGGCGCTGCCCGATCCCCGGACCCGACCCGCACACCCCCGCCCGGCGCCCCGCGTCGCACAGGATCTGGAGCCACTGGCCCGGACCCTCGGCCTGTCGCCCCAGGCCGCCCGGCTGGCGCATCACGCGGGCCATGCCCTGCTGGACCCGCTGCTGGGCGCGCCGCTGCCTTGGCCGAACAAAGCGGTCTCAAGCCTCGCGCGGGGCTGGCCGGTCGAATTCTCGGCCACGCTCGATCCCGATCACCGGCCCGCGCTGCGGCTGGCCTGCGACCTGGGCGACCCGCGCCTGTCTCCGGGCGGGCGGGCCTGGACCGCGCGCGCGGCGCTGATCCGGGCGGCGAAGGTGCTGGGGATGGATCCTCTGCCGTTGCAGGCGGGCCTGGCCCCGCTGATCGCCCAGGCCCGCCGGGCCGATCCGGCCGAGCGGTTCCTGATCTGGGGCGGGCTGGATCTGACGGACGGCCCGCAGGGACCGCAGCCGGTGCTGAAAGCCTATGCCAACCTGGCTGTGGCCGGTCCCGATCCCGCCTGTCGGCTGGCGCTTGCCGCGCGGATCGTCGCGTCGGCGGGGGGCGCGGCGATCGGTCCTCACCTGCTGGCGCTGGATGCGGCCCTGGCGGCGGGCCGTCCGCAGCAGATGGGACTGGCGCTGACGGCCCAGGGGCTTGCGGGGGCCAAGGTCTATTGGGAACTGCCGGGCCATGACGCGGCGGCGGTCGGGCGGCTGGCGGATGCCTTGGGACTGGCGCTGCCGCCCGGCTTTACCCCTGAAATCCCCGGCATCGCCAGCCCAGCGGCGGCGCTGCGCGGGCTGTCGGGACTGGCGGTCCATGTCGATCCGGTCCGGGGCGTGGTCCCAGAACTGACGCTGGCCACCCAGGCAGCCCAGGGCGTGACCTGGCGCGGCGGGCACGAGACAGCCTCAATCGCCGCCTGGGCCGACGGCTTGGGCCTGTCCGCCGCGTCTGCGCTGGCGCTGATGGCCGCGCTGCGGCGGGACGGCACCGCCCCGCGCAGCCTGCACACCCTGACCCTGCGCCGGGACGGCGGCCTGCGGGCGGCGATCTATCTTCACGCCGATGGCTGGCTGGAACGCCGCCTGTCCGCGCCCGTCCCGTTCCATGTCCCCGATTCCATCCCGCCGCGCCACCCGGCCCCGGCGCCCCTGCAAGGAGGATCTCCATGACATCCGATCACGATCCGGCCCGCCCCGGCCCGCATGTCGCCGCGCTGTCCCGGCGCGGCTTTCTGGGCACCGCCGCCCTGGGCGGGGCCGCAGCCATCGGGATGGCATGGCCCGCCAGCGTCCCGGCCCAGCCCGGCGGCGGATCGGGCGGATCCGGGGGGTCGGGCGGCGGCACCTCGCAGGGCACGCGGGTCAGGCGCAACATCTATGCCCTGGCCCAGACCGCCGAAGGTCGCGCCATGATCGAGGCCTATCGCAACGGCGTCAAGGCGATGATGGCCAAGCCCTATTCCGACGTGACAAGCTGGCGCTTCCAGGCGGCGATCCACCTGCCGAACCCGGCGGACGCGCACGATTTCAACGCTCTGCCGGTGGAATTGCAGCTTTACCTGGACCGCACGAACCTGTGCCAGCACCGCAACCTGCGGTTTTTGCCCTGGCACCGGATGTATGTCTATTTCTTCGAACGGATCGTGCGGAAAGCCTCGGGCAAGGCCGATTTCATGCTGCCCTACTGGAACTATACCGACAGCTCCGCCGAACGCGCCCTGCCCGAGGCATTCCGCAACCCCGCGACCGAAGCGGCCAACGCCCTGTTCCGCAGCGCCCGCGCGCCGGGCATCAACAGCGGCACGGCCCTGGACAGCGGATCGGTCAGCACATCGGGGGCCTTCAACGAAACCTCGGCCGCGCCCTCCGGCGCCAGGCCGGGCTTCTACCAGGAAATCGAAAGCCAGCCTCACAACATCATCCACGTGACGCTGGGCGGCGACGGGCTGATGTCCGATCCCGCGACCGCCGCCCTGGACCCAATCTTCTGGCTGCATCATTGCAACATCGACCGGCTGTGGGCCCGCTGGAACGCGCGGGGGCGAACCAATGTCAGCGACGGCGCCTTCCTGGGCCGCGTCCACCGCTTCTGGGACGAGGATGGCCACCTGGTCGAGATGACCACCCGAGAGGTGATGGATACCGTCACGCGGCTGGATTACCGCTATGACGACGCGGCCGCGCCCGAAGCCGGGACCGTGACCCTGGCCCAGGCGGACAGCGGGGTCGAGGCGGGGGCGCCGGTCAGCGAACTGGCGGCATCGGCCGGTCCCGTCACCCTGTCGCGCGAGGGCGTCACCATCCAGACCCAGCCCGTGGTCGAGGCCGGCGGGCCGGACCTGTTCGCGACCACCACGCCCGACCAGTTGTCCCAGCCGGTCGTGCTGCGGCTGGACGACATCCGCTTCGACACGCCGCCCCGCACCGTGTTCGAGGTCTATCTGAACGCCCCCGAAGGCGCGGCCCGCGACAGGGATCCGGCCTATTTCGTGGGCCTGTTTGCGCCCTTCACCCCGCCCGAGGGCGGCGACACCTATGACGAGGCCTTCGATGTCAGCGGTCTGATCGACCGCCAGATCCGCGCGGGCATCTATGACGGCGGCGCTATCGACGTGCGGATCGTGCCCCGAGCGCCCCTTGAGGCCACGGGTGTCGAGGCAGGCGCGCTGCCCGAGATCACTGTGGGCCGCGTGTCGCTGATCCGGTGACCGGCATGGATCTGTTCAGCGTCAGCAACCGCGCCTTCGACGCCCCCGCACCCGCCCGTGAACCGCTGGCCCCGGTCGAGGCGGGCCAGGTGGCGCCCGCCGCCGCGCCCCTTGGGCCAGTTCCCGCGGCGGGCTTCCAGCCGCCCCGCCCCGGCCCCCGCGCCCGCAATCCCGTGACAGGGCTGGAAACCGTGATCGGCAACGACGAACGCCAGCGGGTGCCCGACGCGGGCGCCGATCCGTGGAAGCGGATCTGCCAGCTTGACCTGATCGGCCCGCGCGGCATCTTCAAGGGCACCGGCTGGCTGGCCGGACCGGCGACCGTCGTCACCGCCGGGCATTGCGTCCATTATCCGATGTTCTTCGGCGGCTGGGCCGACCGGATCGTGGTCGCCGCCGGCCGCACCGGCGCCAGCTTTCCCTTCGGCCAGGTCGAGGCGGCGCATTTCTCGACCCTCAACGTCTGGGTCGACGGCCAGGCCGCCGATCACGATATCGCCGCGATCCACCTGCCCGAACCGCTGGGCGACCGGACAGGGATCTTCCCGATCCGGCAGCTTGCGGATGCCGACCTGCTGGGGCGGATGGTCAACGTCTCGGGCTATCCGACCGACAAGGAACTGGCCAAAACGCAGTATCACCACGCGAACCGGATCATGGCGGTGACGCCCCGGCGGCTGTTCTATGACATCGACACGGTCAGCGGCCAGTCGGGGGCGCCGGTCTGGGCGCAGGATGCCCCGGACAGCCCGCCGGTCTGCGTCGGCATCCATGCCTATGGCGTGCCGGGAACGCCCGCCGACCTGCATATCACCGCCAATTCCGCGCCGCGCTTCGACGACGCGGTGCTGACGATCCTGCGCGACTGGGTGCGGGCCGATTGCGACCGGCTGGGACTGTCCGCCCCGACGATCTAGCGACGGCATCTGTCATGCAGGCGGACTGCCTGTGCCGCCGACATAACGAAGGCCTTCGCTCAGATCCAGAAGGAGAAGATCGGTCCCATTCTCAGCATTCTCGCAAAAAGCTGTCTCATGCCCTGGGGCCACCCCGGACGTTACACCACTTGGAGGGACGTGACCGGGGCGCCCTAGCATCTTGCCCTGCGCCGGCGCGCGAAATTGCAGGCTGCGGCAAAGTCCGAACGCGACTGCCGACGCCAGAAACTTTCCCGGCAGCCAAAGTCGCATTTGGGCTTGCCCCTGCGGAACTTTTGTCAGTTCCGACGCTTTCTGAAATAGCGGCGCAATTGGGTGCGCAGAAAGGACAATCTGATGCGGATACTGACGGCAAGTCTCTGCGGCAGCATCGTTTTCATGCTGGCTGCCTGCGGCAATACGGCGACGGAACGCGCGGCGACCGGCGGCATTGGCGGCGCGGTTGTCGCCGGGCCTGCGGGCGCGATCGTCGGCGGAACCGTGGGCGCAGCGACCGCGAACTGATCTTTGAAACCACGTCCTGAACGGCCGCGCCAGTCGCGGCCGTTCGGCGTTGGTCTTGCGAGAGCTTTCGGCTTCCCCTACATCAGAAAAGCAAAGGCAGAAGGACAATCCCATGGCGATGGAAGCGCATGACATCGAGGCCCTTATCCGCGTGGCCTTTCCCAACGCGCAGATCACCATCACCGACCTGGCGGGCGACGGCAATCACTATGCCGCCGAGGTGATCGACGAAAGCTTCCGGGGTCAGAACCGCGTCCAGCAGCAGCGCGCCGTCTATGCGGCGTTGCAGGACAAGATGGCGGGCAAATCGGGCGCCCTTCACGCCTTGGCATTGACCACCAAAGCGCCTGACTGAGGCCCCTGCCCCTTGGCCAGACCATCAGACACAGGATGAAAGACATGACGGAAGTAACTGGAAAAATTCAAGGATTGGTGGACAATGCGGATGTCGTCTTGTTCATGAAAGGCACCAAGGAAATGCCGCAATGCGGTTTCTCCAGCCGCGTCGCGGGCGTGTTGAACTATATGGGCGTCGATTACCGCGACGTGAACGTGCTGGCCGATGACGATATCCGCCAGGGCATCAAGGATTTCTCGGACTGGCCGACGATCCCGCAGCTCTATGTCAAGGGAGAGTTCGTGGGCGGATGCGACATCGTGACCGAGATGACCCTTTCGGGCGAACTGGATCAGTTGTTCGACCAGAAGGGCGTGTCCTATGACAAGGCCGCCGCGGACAAGATTCGCGAAGCGAACGCCTGATCCGATCGGATTTTAAACATAAGCGGGCCGCCTTCTTGGGCGGCCCGTTCAGTTTACAGGATGTCATCCTGATAGTCGTAATCGTCATCGTCCTGTCGTTCCTTCAACTTGGCCGCCAAGGTAACGCCGATGGCAAAAGCTCCTAACAGCTTGGCCATACTGCCCGCGTTGCTGTTGTGCGCGCGGGACAGCGTCTCGGTCGCGCCTTCGACCTTGGACCGCACGGTATCCAGGTTGCCTTGCGTGAACCCCACGGCCTGCGCCGCATGACGCGCCGCGCCGAAGACCCGACGTTCTGTGTCATCGGCCAGCTTCGTAACCTTGTAGCTGGCCTCGTCCATCAAAGACGACACTTTTTGGCCCGCCATGTCCACGACCCGTTCGGCCTCGGCACGCGCCTTTTCGACCGCCGCATCGGCTGCCAGACTGACCCGAGCCTCGACCTCTTTGCGAAGATCGTCTGTCGTCGGCATTTCGTGACGGGTGGCCTTGGACATCGCGAACAGGATCAGGCCGATCAGGATGAACAGGACAGCTACCGCAAGAGACGCCAAGGCCGGTCCGAATTCCAGATTATGGGCCAGGAACGACCATAGGGCTGCTATCAGGAACCCAACGGCGACGGCCAGGACAACCCCGGCCGCCGCCTTCATGACCGACCGACGCGCCGTGTCCTTGAGAGCCAGTTGAAGACGCTGCGCATAGTCGAACATGGGAAACCTCAGCGACGGGCCAGGATCAGGCCGACCAGGAAGCCGATACCGGCGGCGATGCCCAGGGCTTGCGCGGGATTGCGCCGAACCATTTCGGACACTTCGTCATACCGCTCCTCGGCGTAATGGGCGACCTCGGAAGCCTTCTGCTGGCCCGTCTCGTACAGCCGCTCGGCCTCGGCCTTGGCGCGGCCGGCATATTCGCCGCCAACCTCGCGGGCGCGGTGAACGTAATCCTGCGCGGTTTCGCGGGCATTCTGCGCCAGTTCCGCACCGCGTTCCTTGAGGTTCTCGGCGCCCGAGTTGTTTGCCAGCTTTTCGGCCGTATCGCGGATATCCTCGCCGATCTTGCGGGCGCCCTCGTTCAGGTCGCGCTTGGCCTGCTGCCCTGCGGCGGCGGCGTCTTTTTTCAGGTCGTTCGCGGTGGGATTGTGTTCAGCCATGGAAAATGTCCTCCGGTGTGATTGTCACCATCAGGGCTTAAACACATGGAACAAGGGCATTGTTCCGCACCGCAGAAGATTAATTGAATGCCGGACCTTGGGGAAATGGTACCGCCTCCCCGGCTCGAACGGGGGACCTCTAGATCCACAATCTAGCGCTCTAACCAGCTGAGCTAAGGCGGCACGGATGCGTTCTGTAACGCCGGTTCGGTCCCGTTGCAAGCCCGACTTGCCGTGAAAATTCATGCAGGCTACAGAAACCCATCACAGAAGGATGACGGTCATGAGCATCAACAGCCAAAGCGACATTGCGGCCAATCTGCAAGTCGGCCCCACCGATCAGGGCATGGTGCGCATCTATCTGCAAGCCGAAGGGATCGACCTGCCGCTGGATTTCGATCCCGAGGAAGCCACCGAAATCGCCGAGGAACTGCTGGCCGCGGCCGAAGCCGCGCGTAGCATGGGAAAGACCGGGGGGAAGCCTAAAAAACCCCGGCGGTAAGGGCATCGGGATCGGTCAAGCCTTGCAGGCGCAACGCCGAGGCGCGGGCGAAGTCGCGCATGATCTTGCTGCGGCGCGCGCCTGCCAGCCGGGTCTCGGGGGCCATGCGCTGAATTTCGGCGCCATAGGCATCGGCGCAGATCAGCCCGGTGTCGGGGGGCAGAAGTTCCGAGCGAAAGTCGCAATCGACCGCCCAGAAATAGCGGTCGCACCATTCGACGTAACCCTGCCATTTGCGGTCGCCCATGAAATCCGCTCGGCAGCTTTTGCATTCGACGATCCAGAATTCGCCCTTTGGGCCCATGCTGATCACATCCACCCGCAGGCCGCGACTGGGCGAGAATTCGGTCAGCACCGCGTGATCCATGCTGCGCAACAGCCGACCCACGCCGCGCGCAAGACGGTGGCCGGGCATGGCGGGAAGGGTCGGATCCAGATGGGTCATGGCCCGTTTATAGAACGAAGCGGCAACATCCTTCAAGGCGCTTGAAGTGGCCCTGCCTCGCGCCTATCTCTCGGGATGGCGGGTTTCTGCTCCTCTCGCGCGCGGCCATTTTTCCACTGGCCTATAACTTTTCCGAGGGGGCTGGCTCTGGCGTGACCCTGGTCTCGTTACCCGGCGCCCACCTGGTAATCCAGGCTTTCGGGAAATCTCGCGCCGCCGCGGTTGCTGCGGTTCCCGCCACCCGACCCAACAGCCCTTGGCATCGGCAGTTTTTCCATACCGAATACATGCGAAAAGGGCGGCCTTGCGGGCCGCCCTTTCGATGACTGTGGCTGCGATCAGAACCCGTAGACGACCGACACGCCCAGGGTGTTGTCCGTACGGATCGGACGGTTTTCCTGGTACTCGGTGGTGTAGCTGACGCGGGTCGCCAATTGGTCGGACATCTGGAAGTTGACGCCGAATTGGTTGGTGATCACGTCATCCGAATCTTTCGAAGACAGATAGTCGGTGTCATTGGTGATGAACACCATGTCGTTGAAGCGGTGGTACAGACGCGACGACACGATATAGCCGACGCCGCTATCGGACGAATCGTTGACCGCAACACGGTCGTAGCTGTCGGTCACCGGATCGTATTCCAGATCGAAGCCAGCCTTCTGGGCGCCCGTCTGGGTATAGCGATAACCGATACCCGCCTGAACCCGCCAAGCGGTCGTTTCGGTGTTGATCACGCGATAGCCCGGACCCACGCCGATGAAGCCGTCGCGGGCGAAATCGCCCAGCTTTTCGGCAATCTCGTTGTCGGGCTGGCCGTCGTAATCAGCCTCGCCGTTGGCTAGACCATCGACACTGAAGCGACCCAGGACAAAGGCATAGAACTGGTCGTTGAAGTAGTAAGCACCATCATAGATGGTCGACACTTCTTCCTTGTCCTTGTTGCCGAAATCGTCTTCACCGAATTCGATCAGCATCCCTACCGACTGCTGCCAGGGACCGGCATTGTTCGAAACACGTCCTGCCAGCGAGAAGTCTTGGCTTTCGGTGTTGCCGGTGCTGCCAGCATAAGTCAACGCGATCGAACCGAACAGACCTTCGCGACGATCCGGGTTACCGAAGCGCGCGTCGTCGTTATCACGGTCGAAATCGTCCTGAACGGCGTCCTCGACATCGATGATCCGGTCGTTGATACCCGAGATCCCGGTCGCATCCGCACCCGCCGCAATCTCGGTCTGGGCGAATGCCGGAGCCGACAGTGCGGCGATCAGAGCGGCGGAGCCGGTCAGCAGCGTAACTTTTTTCATCTTTTCCTCACGAGCTGAGTTTTGTTGTTCTGAACGTCTGTGGGACGCCAGAGCATCTCTGCGAAAGATGAAGTAATCCCCCCCTGCCCTGGTTCATAGGGCCGCGAAAAACGTCTGCACGTCCCGAAAACGTGAGAGGGTTTGAACAGAGACAAAACAGGCAAAATTCCGCCGAAACATGCGGGTGATAGGATAGTCGGGAACTCAATTCGATGCTTTGGAACCTCTTGGCGCGATTAACCAAATCGGTCATCGGCATCTCGCTGGCTTGCCAGTGGCCCGGCAAGGTGGATGAAATAATCCCGTGATTGCCTAAAATCTGTGCGGAATTTTGTCCCGTGGCAACGTGTCCAGCTGTTGCATAATCGACACGATATCACACCCAATCGCGCCGCAGGAACCAGAGTAGGTTTATTTTCGCGGCCCCGTTGTGACCGGCACCCGAACCGCCTCTTTCGTCGGCGGACGCCCGATCCATGACCGGCGGCCGGACGACGGCGGCGATTCGGCCTGGCCCGTGACGGTGATGGCGAACTGAACCCCAGAAAAGACGATGGTGTTGAAGGCGATCAGCATGACCACGGCCAGCCAGCCCACGGTGCTGTTCAGGACAAGGTGCCGCAGATGCGCAACATCCAGCGCCAAAAGCGCGGCCACGAAGCAACAGGCCAGCGCAGCGCCGATCAGGACGCTGCGGATATAGACACGAACCATGATCGGCATGACGCACCCCAAATCGGACGACAGATCCAGGATATAGGGTATTTCCGACAGAAAAGCAGCAGGAAGTGGGGCCTGCGTCAGAAGGCCTCGGGGCGCAGCTCTCGGGCGACGTGATCCAGGACGGCGTTCACGAATTTCGGCTCGCGGCCCTCGGGAAAGAACGCCTCGGCCAGGCGGACATATTCGGTGATGACCACCTTGGGCGGGGTCTGCGGCGTGACCAGCTCCGCCCCGGCGGCGCGGAACAGGGCGCGCAGTACGGGATCGATCCGGTCGATGGGCCATTTGGCGACCAGGCCGCGATCGGTCGCCTGGTCGATGCGCGACTGCCAGGTCACCGCCGCATCGACAAGGCGGGAAAACAGCCCTTCGTCGGCGGGCAGATACTGCCCATCCTCGTCCTCGGCCTCCAGGCGATACAGTTCGAATTCCCGCGTCACCCGGTCAGCGGACTGACCGGCGGCCTCCATCTGATACAGGGCCTGAACGGCGTAGAAGCGCGCCCCGCTGCTTTTCGCCCGGCGGTCGGCGCGCTTGTCGGTCTGCTTGTCGTCGTTCACGGTCATGGATCGGGCCTTGTCACAGAGACCGGCTGCAATGTCGCGAAAGCCGTCCCGCGTCAAGCCCCGGCGGGCAGCGGCGCGGCCATCGCCTCGGCCAGCCGGGCGACATAGCGGGCCAGGGTGTCGATTTCCAGGTTGACCGCATCGCCCAGGGCGACGCCGCCCCAGGTCGTCACCTGCCGGGTATGCGGGATCAGGTTCACGCCGAAGCGGTTGCCTGCCACCTCGTTCACGGTCAGCGACGTGCCGTTCAGCGCGACCGATCCCTTGGGCGCGATGAAGCGGGCCAGCGCGGCCGGGGCCTCGAACGTCAGGCGCAGGCTGTCGCCCTCTTCGTGCAGTTCGGCCACGCGGGCCACGCCGTCGACATGACCGCTGACGATATGGCCGCCCAGTTCGTCGCCCACGCGAAGTGCGCGTTCCAGGTTCAGCTTGCGCCCGACCTGCCAGCCATTCGCGCCGATATTGGTCTTGGACAGCGTCTCGGCCGAGATGTCGACCGTGAACCAGCCAGGCCCCTTGTCGACCACGGTCAGGCAGACCCCGTCGCAGGCGATCGAGGCGCCCAAGTCCACGGTCGCCATGTCATAGCCGCAATCGATCCGCGCGCGCATGTCGCCGCGCATTTCCACCGACGCGACCGTGCCGATATCCGTGATGATACCTGTGAACACCTGCGCACCCCATGTTTCCAGCGAAAAGACCTAGGCGATGGCCTGAACCGGCGCAAGTCCGGCATGCCGTTAAATCTTTGTTAACCTTCCTGTGAAAAATTTGTGTCGCGCGTGTGTTGCGCTTCGTGGGGTTCTCCCAGTGTTCCAAGTTCGTAACGATTTCAGTGCGATGCAGGAAGTTCAGCGGGATGCGTCCCCGCAGCGCGTCTTCTTGCTGTTGCAGGGACCGCATGGCCCGTTCTTCGACCGGCTGGGCCGATTGCTGCGGGCGGCGGGCGCGCAGGTCTGGCGATGCGCCTTCAACGCGGGGGACGAATTCTTCTGGTCCGATCCCGTGCATCTGCTGCGCCATACCGGCAGCAGCGCGGACTGGCCCGCCCATCTGACGATGATCCTGGCCGAAAAGGGGGTGACGGACATCGTTCTTTACGGCGACATGCGCCCGATCCACGCCGTCGCCCGCCACGCCGCCCAGGCGCTGAACCTGCGGCTGCACGTGTTCGAGGAAGGCTATCTGCGCCCGTACTGGATCAGCTATGAACGCGGCGGGTCGAACGGGTATTCGCCGCTGCTGAATATCTCTCTGTCGGACATGCGCGCGATGCTGCGCGACACCGCGTCCGAGGTCCGGCGCCCGCCCGCCCATTGGGGCGACATGCGCCAGCACAAGGCCTATGGGGCGCTGTATCATTTCCTGGTGCTGGTCGCGAACCGCCGCTATCGCCAGTTCGCCAGCCACCGTGCCCTGCCGGTCTTCGACGAATTCCGCCTGAACCTCGGCCGGCTGATCCTGACGCCGGTCCATTCGCTGACCCGCGCGGTCCAGTGGCGACGCTTCCGGCTGTCGGGCGATCCCTATCTGCTGGTGCCCATGCAACTGGAACACGATTCCAACATGCTGGGCCATTCACCGTTTTCCCTGAACCGGCAGTTCATCGAACAGGTGGTGGCGGAATTCGCCCGTTCCGCCCCCCGTCACCACCACCTGCTGTTCAAGGCCCATCCGCTGGAGGACGGGCGCGCCCGGAACCGCCGGTCGATCCGCGACGCGGCGGCACGGCACGGCGTGGCGGATCGGGTGCATTACGTCCGGGGCGGCAAGCTGGCGGACATGATCGCCCATGCCCGCGCGGTGATCACCGTCAATTCGACGGCGGCCCAGCAGGCGCTGTGGCGCGGCCTGCCGGTCAAGGCCCTGGGTCGCGCCGTCTATTGCAAGCCGGGGCTGGTGTCGGAACAGGCGCTGGCCGACTTCATGGCCCATCCCCAACGGCCCGACACCGCCGCCTATCGCCTGTTCCGCGACTATCTGCTGCAAACCAGCCAGGTGCCGGGGGGGTTCTATTCCCGCCGTTCGCGCGCCCATGCGCTGCGGCTGGTGGCCGATCTGATCCTGGCACCCGAGGATCCGTATCAGGCGCTGGCGGCGGGCCGCTGTCATCGCCGCCAGCAGATCGGCGAAGTTCTGGACTAGCGCGCAGGAAGGTGTGGCGCCCGCCGACCGCGCAGTCTAGAATTGCGCGCACAACCGGACAGCAAGTCCGGGCAAAGGAACAGGAGTTTCGAGAGGTGACAGTGAAGCTTTCTCCTGCCCGTTCGGCGGCGGGTCTGGCCGCGCGCCTGACGCTGATTGCCGCGATGACGCTGCTGGCGGCGTGCAGCCTGCCCCGGTCCGGCCCCAGCAAGTCCGAGATCTATTCCGGGGCGGTCGAAAAGGGCGGCAATACGCATGTGATCTATGTGAACGATCACGTTGCCCGCACGACGAACTTCACCCCGTCCTATGGTTTCTCGAACAGCTTCCGGGGCGCCGGGCAGGTCGGCGCCGACGAGATCCGCGCGGGCGACGTGCTGGGCCTGTCCATCTGGGAAAACGTGGATGACGGGCTGCTGACCTCGCTGGGGAACAGTTCGACCGCGTTGGAGGAAATCCAGGTGGACAGCGGCGGCTATATCTTCGTGCCCTATGCGGGCCGGGTCCAGGCGGCGGGCAACACGCCCGATCAGTTGCGCCAGATCATCACCGAACGGCTTGCCACCCAGACGCCCGATCCGCAGGTCACGGTGACGCGGGTGGCCGGCAACGGCGCCACGGTATCGGTCATGGGCAAGGTCACGGCTCAGGGCGTCTACCCGATCGAGCGGCCCACCCGGTCGTTGTCGGCGATGCTGGCGCGCGCGGGCGGCGTGTCCATCGAACCCGAGATCGCGGTGGTCACCGTCAAACGCGGCAACAACACCGGCAAGGTCTGGCTGACGGATCTGTATTCCAACGCCAGTAACGACATCGCGCTGCGCCCCGGCGACGTGATCCTGGTCGAAGAAGATCAGCGCAGCTTCACCGCCCTGGGCGCGCTTGGCGGTCAGACCCGCGTTCCGCTGGGCAATGAATCGATCAACGCCGTCGAGGCCGTCGCCATGGTCGGGGGGCTGAACTCTCACCTGGCCGATCCGACCGGCGTGTTCATCCTGCGCGACGAACCCGAACAGGTCGCCTCGCGCGTGCTGGGCAAGTCGGTGCAGGGATCGCAGCGCATTGCCTATGTCCTGGATCTCACGCGGCCCAACGGGCTGTTCCTGGCCCGCGACTTCCTGATCCGGGACGAGGATACGGTCTATGTGACCGAGGCGCCCTATGTTCAGTGGCAGAAGCGGCTGGCAGCCCTGATCGGGCCGATCAACTCTGCCAATTCCGTCCAGAACCTGACCGACTGACAGACGGGTGAGGGACGAAACGCAAGCCGCCGGCGCCAAGCACCGGCGGCTTTTCGCATTCAACGGCGGCTTCTGGCGGGAACCGCGCCTGCGCCGGATCTTGGCGCTTGCGGGCTGGAAGTTGCGGCTGGGACTGCCCGGCCCCGGCGACAGCGTGGCGGTCTGGGGCGCCAGCCCGACCGCCTGGCGCGGCCGCGCCGTCGCCCGGCGCAGGGGCGCGGCCCTGGTCACGGTCGAGGACGCTTTCCTGCGGTCCATCCTGCCGGGCCGCGCGCGGGGTCATGTCGCCCGGCGCGGACCGGTCGGCCTGCTGATCGACCTGCTGGGGGTGCATTTTGACCCGTCGCGCCCTTCGTTGATCGAAACCCTGGTGCTGCGTGGTGTTCCCTCGGCCCAGGAACAGCGCGCCCGCGACGGGATCGCACGGCTGCGCGCGGCGGATCTGTCGAAATACAACGCCCATCGGCCCGACCTGCCCGCGCCCAGTCCGGGCTATGTGCTGGTGATCGACCAGACGTGCGGGGATGCGTCGCTGATGGGCGCGGGGCGCGACAGGTTCCTGGCGATGCTGGACGCGGCGCGGCGCGAACATCCGGGCCGCCCGATCCTGCTGCGCAGCCATCCCGAAACCATCCGGGGGCTGCGGCCCGGCCATCTGGACCGCGCCGACCTGGCGCCCGGCGAGGCCCTGTGCGACCAAGAGATCTCGCCCTGGCGGCTGCTGGAAAACGCCCATGCCGTCTATGCGGTCAGTTCGCAGCTGGGATACGAGGCGATCCTCGCCGGCCACCGCCCCCGGCTGTTCGGACAGCCCTTCCATGCCGGGTGGGGGCTGAGCCAGGACGAATATCCCCTGCCCCCCGGACGGCGCGGCCCCGCCACGCCCGAGGCGCTGTTCGCCGCAAGCCACCTGTCCGCCCCGGTCTGGTACGATCCCTGCCGCGACCGCCTGACCGATTTCGACGGCGCCCTGGACCAGATCGAGGCCGAGGCGCAGGCCTTTCGCCAGGATCGCGACGGGCATCTGGCCGGGGGGATGCGGCTGTGGAAACGCCCGACCATCGCCCGCGCCTTCGGCGACGGGGCGGGCGTCCGCTTTACCGGCAAGCCCTCGCCCCGCGTGACCCTGGCCTGGGCGGGCGCGGCCGCCGCGGTGCCGGGCGCGATCCGGGTCGAGGACGGGTTCCTGCGGTCGCGCGGGCTGGGGGCCGCCCTGACGCCGCCTTTGTCGCTGGTGGCCGACGACCTGGGCATCTATTACGATCCGGCGCGCGAAAGCCGCCTGGAACGGCTGATCGCCACCGGTCCGCCTCCTGGCGGGGCGGCGCGCGCGGAACGGCTGATCGCGGCGATCCGGGCCGCTGGCCTGTCGAAATACAACCTGACCGGCAGCTATCGCCCCGCCGCAACCGACCGCCCGCGCATCCTGGTTCCAGGCCAGGTCGAGGACGACGCCTCGATCCGGCTGGGCGCGGGGGCGGAACGCACGAACCTGGACCTGCTGCGCCGCGTCCGCCGCGAGAACCCCGACGCGCATCTGATCTTCAAGCCCCATCCCGATGTCGAGGCCGGGCTGCGGCGGGGCGCCATCGACGCCTCGGGCCTTGCGGATGAGGTGGCCGTCAACGCCGACCCGGTCGCCCTGCTGGCACTTGCCGATCAGGTCTGGACCATCACCTCGACCATGGGGTTCGAGGCGCTGCTGCGCGGCGTCCCCGTGACGACCCTGGGCGCGCCCTTTTATGCGGGCTGGGGCCTGACCCGCGACCTAGGGCCGGTGCCGCCGCGCCGCGTCGCACGGCCCGACCTGGCCGCCCTGGTCCATGCCTGCCTGGTCGCCTATCCCCGCTATCGCGACCCGGTGACCGGGCTGCCCTGCCCGGTCGAGGTCGCTGTGGACCGGCTGCGCCACGGCATCGGCCCGCGCACGCCCATGCTGCGCCTGCTGTCGAAGCTGCAAGGCGGCATGGCCGGGCACAGCTGGATCTGGCGGCGCTGAGCGCGCAAAAAGGGACAATGTCGCGCCGCCGTCCCCGCTTTCGCGAACCAGGCCTGCGCGTCACGGCCCATGGCGGACCGGGATTTTCCCCAGCGTTGTCCGCGAAGAATGCCGTTCTCCGGCGGGCCCCTGGAACGCCCAGCCCCGTTCCTTGGCAAGCCTGCGCGGCATTGCTAACTGTGGCGCGCAATCAGGAAGGTCCGCCCATGTCGCTTGCCATCTCGCATCTTGCCCGGCGCTTCGACGCGACCCAGGTTCTGCGCGGCATCGACCTGACCGTCGGGAAGGGAGAGCTGATCGCCCTGCTTGGCCCCTCGGGATCGGGCAAGACGACGCTTTTGCGGATCATCGCCGGGCTGGACTGGCCGGATGCGGGCGCGCTGTCCTTCAATGGCACCGATTGGCTGGCGAAATCCGCCGCCGAACGCCGGATCGGCTTCGTTTTCCAGCATTACGCGCTGTTTCCGCACATGACCGTGCGCGACAACATCGCCTTCGGCCTGACCGTCCTGCCGCGCGCCGACCGGCCCGGCAAGGCGCAGATCGCCGCCACCGTGGACCGGCTGCTTGCCTTTCTTCAGATCGACGGGCTGGCGGACCGCTATCCGGCCGAATTGTCGGGCGGGCAGCGCCAGCGCGTCGCCCTGGGCCGCGCCATGGCGATCGAGCCGCGCGTGCTGCTGCTGGATGAACCGTTCGGCGCACTGGACGCCCAGGTCCGCCGCGACCTGCGCCGCTGGCTGCGCGGCGTCCACGACAGCGCCGGGACCACCACCATCTTCGTGACCCACGACCAGGAGGAAGCCTTCGAACTGGCCGACCGCGTGGTGGTGATGAACGGCGGCGTGATCGAACAGACCGGCCATCCGGACGAGATCTATGACCATCCCGCGACACCCTTCGTCGCCCGCTTCCTGGGCCTGACGGTCGAGGTGCCGGTGACGATCCGGTCGGGCCGCGCGCAGGCGGCGGGCCTGGACCTGACCGCCCTGCCCCGCCGCGCCCTGCCGGACGGCCCCGCCACGCTGTTCCTGCGCCCCGCCGACATTCAGCCCGTCCCCGACCCCGCCGCGCCCTTCCGGGTGACGGAAATCGCCTCGACCGGGGCGCTGCTGCGGATCGTGGCGGAAAACGCCGCCGCCTGCCGGATCGAGGCCGAGATGCCGCGCCGCCAGGGCCGCGACCTGCGCAAGGACCAACCCGTCGCCCTGCGCGTCATCGCGGGCCAGATCTTTCCCGGCGGCGCCGCGCCCGCCGACGCCGCCCCTGTCGAAACACCCAAGGCCCTGAAGGAGTCCCGTCCGTGACGATCCGTGTGAAAACCCGCCTGTCTGCCGCGCTTGCCGTTGTGCTGAGCCTTGCCTCGCCCCTGGCGGCCCAGGACGCGATCCTGAACGTCTCCTATGACATTGCCCGCGAACTGTTCGCCGAACTGAACCCGGTCTTTGCCGAAAAATGGAAGGCGGAAACCGGCCGCACCGTGACCATCGACCAATCGCATGGCGGGTCGTCGAAACAGGCCCGCGCGATCCTGGAAGGGCTGCCCGCCGATGTCGTGACCTTCAACCAGGTAACCGATATCGACGTGCTGGCCAAGGACGGCTTGGTCGACGAAAACTGGCGCGAGGCTTTCCCCAACGAAGCCTCGCCCTATTATTCGTTGCCCGCCTTCCTGGTGCGCGAGGGCAATCCCAAGAATATCGACGACTGGGACGACCTGACGCAGGACGGCGTGCAGGTGATCTTCCCGAACCCCAAGACCAGCGGCAACGGGCGCTATACCTATCTGGCGGCCTATGCCTATGCGCTGGACAAGAACGGCGGCGACCAGGCGGCGGCGCAGGACTTCGTGAAGACGCTGTTCGCCAATGTCCCGGTCTTCGACCAGGGCGGGCGCGCGGCTACCGCGACCTTCGCCGAACGCGGCATCGGCGACGTGCTGATCACCTTCGAGGCCGAGACCGGCGGCATCGCCCAGCAATATGCCGATGCCAGGCTGGAACGCGTCACCCCGTCGCTGTCGCTGCTGGCGGAATTCCCCGTCGCCGTCGTGACCGCGAACACGGAAAGCAAAGGCACCACCGAGGTTTCCAAGGCCTATCTGGATTTCCTCTATTCGCCCGACGCGCAACGCATCCTGGCCAAGAACTTCAACCGCGTCCATGACGAGGCGATCACCGCCGAATTCGCCGCCAACTTCCCCGACGTGAAGCTGGTCACGGTCGATGACGTGTTCGGCGGCTGGGACAAGGTGCAGGCCGACCATTTTGCGGAAGGCGGCATCCTCGACACGGTGTTCGTCAATCAATGAGCATGACGGCGGCCCTTCCCGCCAGCGGGCGGCAGCGGCGCGTGTTGCCGGGTTTCGGCCTGACGATGGGTCTGACGCTGACCTATGTCGGCATCATCGTGCTGCTGCCCGTGATCGCCCTGTTCCTGAAAGGGGCCGAGATCGGCCCCGCCCGCTTCTGGGCCATCGTGACCGCCCCCCGCACCCTGGCCGCGCTGCGGCTGACCATGACCGCCGCCGCCCTGGCGACGGCGTTCAACGCGCTCTATGGCCTGTTGATGGCCTGGGTTCTGGTGCGCTATCGCTTTCCGGGCCGCAGGCTGCTGGACGCGATGATGGACATTCCCTTCGCCCTGCCGACCGCCGTCGCTGGCCTGGCGCTGACCGCGCTGTTTTCCGAAAACGGCTGGTACGGGCAGGTGCTGGCCCCTGCCGGAATCCCGGTCGTCTATACGATCTGGGGGGTGGCGGTGGCCATGTCCTTCACCTCGATCCCCTTCGTGGTCCGCACCGTCCAGCCGATCCTGGAAGATCTGGACCTCAGTCAGGAAGAAGCTGCCCGGACCCTGGGTGCTACGCCCTTGCAGATTTTCGCTCGGGTGATCTTTCCGGCGATCCTGCCCGCCTTCCTGGTCGGCACGACCATCGCCTTCGCCCGCTCGCTGGGCGAATTCGGCGCGGTGATCTTCATTGCCGGGAACCTGCCGATGAAGACGGAAATCGCTTCGCTTCTGGCCGTCATCCGGCTTGAGGAATACGACTATAACGGCGCCGCCGCCATCGCGCTGACCCTGGTCGCCATCGCCATGGTGCTGCTGGGGCTGTCGAACTGGCTGCAAGCGCGGCTGACCCGGCGCAGGGTGCCCGCATGAGCGCCGTCCTCGCCCCGCGCCCCGACCCGGGCGGCGCGCGCCTGCTGATCGGGCTGGCGGTCGCGCTGACGCTGTTCATCGTCGTGGTGCCGCTGGTCTATATCTTCTGGCGGGCGTTTTCTGGCGGGTTTGCGGTCTTCGCCCATAACATCCTGGCGCCCGACACGCTGCACGCGATCTGGCTGACCTCGGTCGTGGCGGCGATCACGCTGCCGATCAATCTTGCCATCGGCATCGCCTCGGCCTGGCTGATCGCGCGGTTCACCTTTCCGGGCCGCAAGGCGCTGCTGACGATCATCGAACTGCCGTTTTCCATCTCGCCGATCATCGCAGGGGTCTGCTATCTGCTGCTCTACGGACGGCAGGGGCTGCTGGGTCCGCTGCTGGCGGCGGGCGAGGTGAAGATCCTGTTCGCCCTGCCCGGCATCGTCATGGTGACGCTGTTCGTCACCGGCCCCTTCGTCGCCCGAGAGGTGCTGCCCCTGATGCAGGCGCAGGGGTCCGAACAGGAACAGGCGGCGCTGACGCTGGGCGCGTCGGGCTGGCAGATTTTCCGGCGGGTGACGCTGCCGAATATCCGCTGGGCGCTGCTTTACGGCGCGGTGCTGGCGACGGCGCGGGCGGTGGGGGAATTCGGCGCTGTGTCGGTGGTGTCGGGCGCGATCCGGGGCCAGACCATGACCCTGCCCTTGCAGATCGAGCTGTTGTTCAACGACCTCAACATCGTCGGCGCCTTTGCCGCCGCGTCCACGCTGACGCTGATCGCGCTTGTGGTGCTGGTGCTGAAAACCGTGCTGGAGGGGCGGACCCGCTGATCAGCGCCGGAAATTGGTGGGCCTGATCCCGTGCCGCGCCAGCTTGTCGTAAAAGGTCTTGCGCGGCAACCGCAGCCGCGCCATCGCGGCGGTCGCGTTGCCGCCCGCCAGCCGCAGCGCATCGCGGATCAGTTCGGCCTCGTAGGCGGCGACCAGATCCGGCAGGCCCGGCGCATCGCCGCCTTCGGGCGCGTCGAAGGGCGTCACGCCGATGGCCTGGCTTTCCGCGAAGCCGCGCAGTTCGGGCAGGTTTCCCGGCCAGCCATGCCCCGACAGCCGCGCCTTGACCGCGCCCGTCATCGCAGGCGCGGGCCGGTCCAGCCGCGCGCAAGCCGCCAGCAGGAAATGGCGGTACAGCGCCGGGATGTCCTCGCGCCGCTCCGCCAGGGACGGGACCGGCAGGACGGTGCCCGACAGGCGATAGAACAGCCGCGCGTCGAACCGCCCCTCGGCCACCCGCTGCGACAGATCGGCCTGGGTCGAAGCCAGAAGCTGCACGTCCATCGGCCGCGGCGCGGCGGCGCCGGCGGGCCAGAACTCGCCCGCCTCGACGATGGCCGACAGCCGCGCCTGCATCGCCGGCGACAGCGCGTCGACGCGGTCCAGGAACAGCACGCCCCGCTGCGCCCGCTCCAACTGCCCGGCCTGCCGGGTGCCGCGCGGTCCCATGGCGTCGCCGCCCAGCAGATCGGCGTCGAAACGCGCCTCGTCCAGGGCGTCGCAGGCCAGATGCACGAAGGCGCGGGCGCGGCGCGGGCCCTGGCGGTGGATGGCGCGGGCCACGATCAGCCTGCCCGCCCCGTCCGGGCCGGTCAGCAGGGCATTGCCCCCGGCCTGGGCCACGCGGTCAAGGGCGGCGCGCAGATGGTCCATCACCTCGCTGCCGCCCGCCAGCTCGGGAAAGCTGTCAGAGGCGTCATGGCTGGCCTGCCGCAATTCCCGGTTCTCCAGCACAAGCGCGCGGGCCGACAGCGCCCGGTTCAGCGCCGCCAGCAGCACGTCGCGCGCCACGGGCTTCGTCAGGAAGTCATAGGCCCCCGCCTTCAGCGCCGCGACCGCCATCGGCACGTCGCCATGCCCGGTCAGCAGGATCACCGGCAGATCGGGGTCGATGGCGTGCAGGTGCTGGAACAGTTGCATCCCGTCCATGCCGGGCATCCTTACGTCGGACAGCACCACGCCGGGAAAATCGCGCGTCACGCCGCGCAACGCATCAGCGGCAAGGCCGAAATCCTGGACCTGCAAGCCCGCCATCCGCAGGGTCTGGACCTGGGCCGCGCGCAGATCCTCGTCATCCTCGACCAGCCGGACCAGTCCTGTCATGCGGCTCTCCTCAGCGTCAGGCGAAAGGTGGCGCCCTGCCCCCCGACCGGATCGTCGGCGGTCAGATCGCCGCCCAGATCGCGCGCGATGTCGCGAGAGATGACCAGCCCCAGCCCAAGCCCCTGCGCCTTGCTGGTGGCGAAGGGCGCGAAAAGTTGGTCCCTGACCTGCGGCGAAAGGCCCGGACCGTTATCCGCGACGGTCAGCGTCACAAGGTCGCCTTTGGCGCGGACGGCAAGGCGGACCCAGGGATCGGGCCGGTCCTCCTGCGCCTCGAAGGCGTTGGTCAGCAGGTTGACCAGGATCTGCTCGACCCGCACCCGCTCGCCCAGGATGGCCAGCCCTTCGGGAATGTCGGGCAGGTGCACCGGCATGTCGCTGGCCTTGCGGCGGCTGGCGGTCAGCAGCAGCGACGCCTCGATCACCGGGCGCAGGGGCACGGCGCCCACCTGACCCGTGGCCTTGCGGGCAAAGCCGCGAAGCTGGTCAGTGATCTGGCCGATCCGGTCGGCCATGCGGGTGATGCGGGCCAGGTTGTCGACCGCCGGGCCATCGGGGGCCATGGCCTGGCCGTTCTCGGCCAGCAACCGGATCGTCGCCAGCGGCTGGTTGATCTCGTGCGCGACACCGGCGGTGATCTGGCCCATGGTCGCCAGCTTGTTCGCCTGCACCAGGTCGGCTTGCATCTGCGCCAGCCGCTGCTGGGCCAGCTGGCGTTCGCGCATCTCTTGCGACAGGTCGCGGGTGCGTTCGGCGACGGCGCGTTCCAGTTCGGCGCGATAGGCGCGGTCGGCATCGGCCCTGCGTGCGGCGCGCAGCCGCGACCGCCGGGCCTGTTCGGCAAGCGCGGCCAGCAGCAGCACCGCGAGCGCAGCCGCACCGGCGGCATAAAGCGCGGTCTGCCGCGCCTCGTGCATCGGCAGGTTCATGGACAGCGTCCAGCCCGTCCCGCGCACCGGCAGGGCGATGGCCAGGCTGTCATCCTGGGCCACGGGTCCGCTGGTGAAACGCCGCCCCGGTTCGGTGGTGATGATGATGCGGCCACCGGCTTCGGTCACATGGGTGGCATTGGGGCTGCGCGCCCAGGCGGCCTCCAACGCGTCGAATTGCACCTTGACAACCACCACCCCCAGCAACGCCGCGCCGTCCCGGATATCATGGGACAGATACAGCCCCGGCTGCCCGCTGACGGTGCCAAGCGCGAATTCCATCGCGGTCGGGTTGGCGCGCCGGAAATAGTCGCGGAAGCTGTAGTCGTGGTCCAGAAAGCTGTCAGGCTGGTTCCAATTCGACGCGGCGATGGTGCGCCCGGTGGGGTCCATCAGGTACAGGACCGTGCTTTGCGTCTCGGCCCGCAGCCGCTCCAGCTTGGCGGATGCGGCGTCGTCGGTGTCGGAACCCTGCCGAAGCGTGGCCCGGATCATCGCGTCATCCGCAAGAATCGCCACCACGGCGCGCTGCCGGTCCAGGATGCTTTCCAGCGTCAGCGCCCGCGACTGCGCGGCGGCCATGCCCTCGTCCCGCAGGTTGTCCAGAGCGCCCGCCCGGACGCCCCAGAAGACCGCCGCAGGAACCAGCACCAGCAGCGCAAGGGCCAGCAGCGCCAGCCATCCCGCCGCGCGCGACAAGGGCGGCGAATCGTCGGTCCTGGGCAAGGCATCCTGCAAATCCGCGCGCCTCCGGCTTTTTGGCAAGGTGTTTCCCTTTCCACACTAACAGGATCCTCCTGTGCGGAAAACCACACGGATTCGCCACCCCAATTGCAAGAAACAGCCATGTTTTCAGCGCATTGCCGCTATGCCGCAAGTTTTTTGGGCTGCCCTGCCAAAGTCTTAAGATGCGTCATCCAATCGACATACAGGCAGGAGGAGGCCTTCCCATGCAGCTGGATACATCCGCGCACCCCGTGGCCCATGACAAGCGGCCGTTTTATCGGCACCTGTACTTCCAGGTCATCATCGCGATCACGGCGGGCGCGTTGCTGGGCCATTTCTATCCGCAGACGGGCGAGGCGCTGAAGCCCCTGGGCGACGGCTTCATCAAGCTGGTCAAGATGATCATCGCGCCGGTGATCTTCCTGACCATCGTGACCGGGCTGGCAGGCATGGGATCGCTGCGCGGCGTGGGTTCGGTGGTGGGCAAGGCGTTCGCCTATTTCCTGACCTTCTCGACCCTGGCGCTGATCGTCGGGCTGATCGTGGCGAACGTGGTCCGGCCGGGCGCGGGCATGAACATCGACCCGGCCTCGCTGGATGCCTCGGCCGTGGCGGGCTATGCGGAAAAGGCGCATGAAACCTCGCTGATCGGCTTCGTCATGGGGATCATTCCCGACACGCTGGTCTCGGCCTTCGTCGAGGGCAACATCCTGCAGGTGCTGTTCGTCGCGATCCTGTTCGGCATCGGCCTGATCATGGTCGGCGAAAAGGGCAAGCCCGTCCTGAACATCCTGGAATCGGCCAGCTTCGCGATCTTCCGCGTGGTGGACATCCTGATGAAGGCCGCACCCATCGGCGCCTTCGGGGCCTTTGCCTTCACCATCGGCAAATACGGCATCGCGTCGATCATGAACCTGGCGATGCTGGTGGGCACCTTCTACCTGACCTCGGCCCTGTTCGTGATCGTGATCCTGGGCACTGTCTGCGTGCTGAACGGCTTCTCGATCTTCCGGCTGATCTCGTATCTCAAGGCCGAGATCCTGCTGGTCCTGGGCACGTCCTCGTCGGAATCGGCGCTGCCCTCGCTGATGGAGAAGATGGAAAAGGCGGGCTGCGCGCGCCCTGTGGTGGGTCTGGTCGTGCCGACCGGCTACAGCTTCAACCTGGACGGCACCAACATCTACATGACGCTGGCCGCGCTGTTCATCGCCCAGGCGACGAATACCGACCTGACGCTGCAACAACAGGTGCTGCTGCTGCTGGTGGCGATGCTGTCGTCCAAGGGTGCGGCGGGCGTTACCGGGGCGGGCTTCATCACCCTGGCCGCCACGCTGTCGGTGGTGCCGACCGTTCCCGTCGCCGGGATGGCGCTGATCCTGGGCGTTGACCGCTTCATGTCGGAATGCCGGTCGATCACCAACTTCATCGGCAACGCGGTCGCCACGGTGGTCGTCAGCCGCTGGCACGGCGCCTTCGACCGCGACCAGTTCGAGGCCGCTTTGGGCGGCCGCGCCGACGGCGGCTATGCCTCGCCCGTCACCGGCCTGGCCGTGCATCCCGCCGGCCTGCAACTGGGCGAATCCAGCGCGGACTGATCCGCCGCCACCCACCCCGAAAGGCGCCGCAGCGATGCGGCGCCTTTTTCCGTGGCTCAGACCAGCACGTCGATCCCCTGGGGCGGCGTGCCCTGCTGCACCGCCAGCAGGTTCGTCATCATCCGCCTGACCGAGGGCGCAAAACCGCCCGCATCCAGCGCCGCCAGATGCGGGGTCAGGACCACGCGGTCCAGGCCCAGCAGGGGATTGTCGGGCTGGATCGGCTCGACCGAGAAGACGTCGATGCCGGCGCCGCGCAGGCGGCCTTCGCGGATGGCCTGGGCCAGATCGGATTCCACCAGAACCCCGCCGCGCGCGGCGTTGACCAGAATCGCGTCGGGCTTCATCAGCGCCAGCCGGTCGCGGTCGATCAGGTTGCGGGTGCTGTCGTTCAGATCGCAGTTCAGCGTCACCACGTCCGAGGCCGCCAGCAACTGATCCAGCGGCGCAAAGCGAAGGCCAAGCGCGGTTTCCTCATCCGCGGGCAAGGGGGTGCGCTTGGTATAGAGGATCGGGCAGCCGAAGCCGTGCAGCAGCCGCGCCAGGGCCTTGCCGATATGGCCCATGCCGACAATGCCGACCGTGCGCCCCGACAGCGTGGCAGAGCTTGGCGCCACCTGCCCCTTGGGCCAGCCGCCCTGGGCGATCCCCAGATGCCCGCGCGCGATGTTGCGGTTGACGGCCAGGATCAGGCCCAGCGTCGTTTCCGCCACCGCGACCGCATTCGACCCGGTGGTGCGGAACACGCGCACCCCATGCCTGCGCGCCGCGTCCAGGTCGATGGAATCATAGCCCACGCCCCATTTGTGAACCGCCCGCAGCCCCGGCACGGCCATCATCGCCGCCGTTACCGGCATGTCGCCGGTAATGGCAAAGCTGGCCCCTTGCAGCGCCGCAAGCTGGTCCTGCACGCTGCGCGAGGCCGCCGTGGTCAGCACCCAGCCCTGCGGCAGAAACGGCCGGATGCGATCCAGCCGGTCGGGGGCAGCGGGGTCCAGCAGAACAACCCGTGTCATGTCACCTCAGATCACGAAGCGGATGCCGGGCCGCGCCAATCCGCCGCCCTGCGCCATCACGGTGCCGTCCGCGCGCCAGCAGGCCGCGCCGGTCATCATCCCGTCCGGCACAAGGCCGATGGCATTCATGCCGCCGCCGATGGTCTTGACCAGCCGCACGTCATGGCCCCGCGCGCGCATGGCCTCGGCCTGCGGGGCATAGGCGGGTTCCAGCTCCAGGTGATGGCCCTCGGTCCACAGGCGCGGCGCCTCGACCGCCTGTTGCAGGGTCATGCCGTGGTCGATCAGGTTGACGATGGCCTGCATGGCGGACGGGAAAATCCGCACCGCCCCCGGCAGGCCAAGCGCATAGAGCGGCCGTCCGTTCCGCAGCACCATCATCGGCGCCATCGAGGTCGGCACCCGCTTGCCCGGCGCCACCGACAGCGCGCGGCCCGGCCGGGGATCATAGTTCAGCATATAGTTGTTGGGGATGATCCCCGTCCCCGGCACCATGAAGCAGGCGCCCCACAGCCCGTTGATCGTATGCGTGGCGCTGACGATGATGCCGTCGCGGTCAGCCACCGTGACATGGGTCGTGTCGCGGCTTTCATGTGGCAACCGCCGCCGGGCATAGTCCTTGCTGGTGAAGCGATCCACCGGCACATCCACGAAATCGGGATCGCCGGATGCGGCGCGCCGATCCTCGAACGCAAGCGCGATGGCCCGCGCCATCAGATCCATCGTGTCGGGATGGCCGAATCCCATGCCGCGCAGGTCGAAGGGTTCTAGCATGTTCAGCATCTGGACGATATGGACACCCGAGGACGCGGGCGGCGGCGGGCCGACGATGGTGTGGCCCCGATAGCTGCCGAAGATCGGTACGCGTTCAACGGCGCCCGCGTCTTTCAGATCGGCCAGGGTGACATGGCCCCCGTCTGCCAGCCGGTCCGCCAGGGCGCGGCCCAGATCGCCTCCGTGCAGCGCCGCGTCACCCTGCGCCTGGATCAGCCGCAGGCTTTGGGCATAGTCGCCCATCACCAGCCGCGCGCCCGGCGCCAGCGGCGCACCGTCCGGCAGCAGCAAGCGGGCGATTTCGGGATCGGCGCGCAGGTCTGCCTCGTGTTCGCGGATCGCGCCGTGCAGATAGGGGCTGACCGCAAAGCCGCGCGTGGCAGCACGGACCGCCGGTTCGACCACATCGGCCCAAGGCAGCCGCCCGTATCGCCGCTGCATCAGGAACCAGCCGCGCAGATTGCCCGGCACGGCCACCGCCGAAGGGCCGACCCGGTTCCGCCGACCCTCGGTCTCCATGTAAGCGTCGGGCAGGTCCGAGACCGGCGTGAACATGTCCGGCCGCGCGCCCTGCCCCGCGACCGACAGCGCGTCGATCACCACATGCCGCCCGTCCGCCAGCCGCAGATGGGCGATGCCGCCGCCCGCAATGCCGACCATCATCGGTTCCACCACCGTCAGCGTCAGCAGCGCGGCCACGGCGGCGTCCACGGCATTGCCGCCGACCGCCAGCATTTCCGACCCCGCGACCGAACCCAACGGCGCGTTCGTCACGACGACGCCCAGGGCGCCGCTGGCGGGGCGCTTTTCGCAGGTGAAGGGCAAGGCCATGCTGTTCCCGTCTTTCGCGGGCAGCTTAGGCGGCGGGGGAAGGCGGGATCAACCCCGCGCATCCTCCAGCATCATCCGCGCGGCCTTTTCGGCGATCATCATCACCGGCGCGTTGGTATTGCCGCTGGTGATAGTCGGCATGATCGAGGCATCCGCGATCCGCAACCGCCCAAGCGCCCGCATCCGCAGGCGCGGATCCACGACCGCGCCGTCATCCGTGCCCATGCGGCAGGTGCCGACCGGGTGGAAGATCGTGGTGCCCACCGCGCCCGCCGCGCGGACCAGATCGTCGTCGGTCTGAAAGGCGATGCCCGGCACATGCTCGCTGGGATCGAAGCGCGTGAAGGCGGGCTGCGCGGCGATCTTGCGCGCCAGCCGGATCGCGCGCACGGCCACGTCCCGGTCCCCCGGCGTGGACAGGTAATTCGGCCGGATCGCCGGATGGGCGCGGAAATCAGGGCCGGTGACATGGACCGAACCCCGGCTTTCGGGCCGCAGGTTGCAGACGCTGGCGGTCATCGCCGGAAAGGGGTGGACCGGATCGCCGAACTTGTCCAGGCTGACCGGCTGGACGTGGAATTCCAGATCCGCCGTGGCCTTGTCGGGGCCGGATTTCGCGAAGATTCCCAACTGGCTGGGGGCCATCGACATCGGACCGGACCGCTTCAGCAGGTATTCCAACCCGATAGACGCGCGGCCCAGCAGCCGCGAGGCCTTTTCGTTCAGTGTGGGTACGCCCTTGACCTTGTAGACAAGCCGCAGTTGCAGATGATCCTGAAGGTTCTCGCCCAGATCCGGCACATCGATCTGCGGGGCGATGCCTGCGGCTTGCAGCACCTCGCCCCGGCCCACGCCGGATTGTTCCAGCACCTGGACGGATCCGATGGCCCCCGCCGACAGCACGGTCTCGCGCACCGCCCGGACCTCTTTCCGCTGGCCCTGATGGTGGAAGACGACGCCCCTGACTTCGCCCTGTTCGATCACCAGCCGCTCGACCTCGGCTCCGGTCAGCACGCGCAGGTTGGGGCGCGACAGAACCGGGCGCAGGAAGGCCTTGGCCGCGCTCCACCGCCATCCGGCGCGTTGGGTCACGTCGAAATAGCCGCCGCCCTCGTTGTCACCCCGGTTGAAATCATCCGTGCGCGGGATGCCCGCCTGTTCCGCCGCGTCCATGAAGGCGTCCAGAACGGCCCAGCGGACGCGGGCAGTTTCCACCCGCAATTCGCCGCCCGAGCCATGGGCGTCGTCGGCGCCGCGATAGAAATCCTCCTGCGCCTTGAACAGCGGCAGGATGTCGTCCCAGCCCCAGCCGGTGCAGCCAAGCTGGCGCCAGTGGTCGTAATCCGCTGCCTGACCGCGCATATAGATCATGCCGTTGATCGACGAACAGCCGCCCAGCACCCGCCCGCGCGGGTAAAGCAGCGACCGCCCCCCCAGCCCTTCCTCGGCCTGGGTCTTGAAGCCCCAGTCGGTGCGCGGGTTGCCGATGCAGTACAGGTATCCGACCGGAATATGGATCCAGTGGTAATTGTCTCGGCCACCCGCTTCCAGCAACAGCACCCGCGCCCTGGGATCGGCGGACAGGCGGTTCGCCAGGACGCAACCGGCGCTCCCCGCGCCGATGACGATGTAATCGTAGCTTTCCATCAGTTTTCGGCCCTGAACCCAAGCTTGCGGCCCAGCTTGCTGGCGAAGAATTCGCCGATCAGGCCGCGGCGGAAGACAAGGACGCAGACCATGAACACCACGCCGGTGATGATCGTGACCGGAAAATCCGACGTGGCGAGGTAGTTCTGCAAGGTCACCACCAGCCCGGCGCCGACGACCGGGCCCGCCAGCGTGCCGATGCCGCCCAGAAGGGTCATCAGGATCACCTCGCCCGACATCTGCCAGGACACGTCGGTCAGCGTCGCGAATTGGAAGATCAGCGCCTTGACGCCCCCCGCCAGCCCGGCCAGCGCCGCCGACATGACGAAGGCCCCCAGCTTGTAGCGGCTGACCGAATAGCCCAGCGAGATCGCCCGCTGTTCGTTTTCCCGGATCGACTTCAGGATCATCCCGAAGGGCGAGTTCACGAAGCGCCAGATGATCAGCAGCCCCAGGATGAACACCGCCAGCACGAAGTAATACATGGTCATCGTGTCGGACAGGTCGAACAGGCCGAACAGGCGGCCGCGCGGCACGGACTGGATGCCGTCTTCGCCATGCGTGAAGCCCGCTTGCAGGCAGAAGAAGAAGAACATCTGCGACAGGGCCAGGGTGATCATCGCGAAATAGATCCCCTGGCGGCGGATGGCGATGGCGCCCATCACCAACCCCAGGGCGGCGGCACCCAGGACGCCCAGCAGGATCCCGGCCTCGGGCGGCCAGCCCCAGACCTTGACCGCATGGGCGGTGAAATAGGCCGCCCCGCCGAAGAACGCGGCGTGGCCGAAGGACAGCAGGCCGGTATAGCCCAGCAGCAGGTTGAAGGCCGCCGCGAACAGGCCGAAGGCCAGCAGCTTCATCAGAAAGATCGGATACAGGAACTGCGGCGCCAGCAGCAGCGCGGCCGCGATCACCGCCAGCAGCGCCAGCTGGATCTGGCCGGCCTTGGGATGGACGGCGATCTGTTCGGTGGCGATGGGTTCGGATTTGCCGGACATCAGGCATCCTTTCCGAAAAGGCCCGCCGGGCGCAGGATCAAGACGATGGCCATGATGACGAAGATCACGATGTTCGAGGCCTCGGGGTAGAAGACCTTGGTCAGCCCCTCGACCACGCCCAGCAGATAGCCGGTGACGATGGCCCCCAGGATCGAACCCATGCCGCCGACCACGACGACCGCGAAGACGATGATGATCAGGTTCGATCCCATCAGCGGGCTGACCTGATAGACCGGCGCCGCCAGCACCCCCGCGAAGGCCGCAAGTCCCGCGCCCAACGCATAGGTCAGCGTCAGCAGCAAGGGCACGTTCACGCCGAAGCTTTGCACCAGGGTCGGGTTCTCGGTCGCGGCGCGCAGGTATGCGCCCAGCTTGGTCTTCTCGATCAGGAACCAGACCCCCAGGCAGACGATCAGGGACGCGATCACCACCCAGCCGCGATAGATCGGCAGGAACATGAAGCCCAGGTTGACCGCCCCGGTCAGCGCGCCGGGCGCCGCGTAGGGCATGCCCGAGGCGCCGTAGAAATACCGGAAGGTGCCCTCGATGGCCAAAGCCAGCCCGAAGGTGAACAGCAACCCATACAGGTGGTCCAGCTTGTACAGGCGCGACAGCATCGTGCGTTCGATGATGGCGCCGAACAGCCCGACGATCAGCGGCGCCAAGATCAGCGCCAGCCAGTAGTTGACGCCGCCCACGGTCAGCAGCAGCAGCGCGGTAAAGGCGCCCAGCATGTATTGCGCGCCATGGGCGAAGTTGATCACGCGCAGCAGGCCGAAGATGACTGCAAGGCCCAGCGACAGCAGCGCGTAGAAGGAACCGTTGATCAGGCCGACCAGAAGCTGGCCCAACAGCGCCTGGACGGGGATACCGAAGATCATGGTCATGTCATACCCCCAGTTCCCGATGCAGCAGGTCCATCCGGTTCGGAAGGTCCGATACCGGGAATTCGGCGGTCATCGTGCCGTGATCCATCAGATAGAAGCGGTCGGCGACCTTGGCGGCGAAGCGGAAGTTCTGCTCCACCAGCACCACGGTCATGCCGCGCTGTTTCAGTTTGCGAAGCACCTCGCCGATGGCGTTGATGATGACCGGGGCCAGGCCCTCGGTCGGTTCGTCCAGCAGCAGGCAGCGCGCCCCGGTGCGCAGGATCCGCGCCATCGCCAGCATCTGCTGTTCGCCCCCCGACAGCTTGGTGCCGGGGCTGTTGCGGCGTTCGCGAAGATTCGGGAACAGGTCATAGAGCTCGGCCACGGACATGCCCCCATCGGCGACCTTGGGGGGCAGCATGAGGTTTTCCTCGACCGAGAGGGTCGCGAAAATGCCGCGCTCCTCGGGGACGAAGCCCAGGCCCGCGCGGGCGGTCTTGTGCAGGGGCACGGACATCATGTCCTGGCCGGCGAAGGTGATCCGGCCGGTGCGCTTGCGCAGGATGCCCATGATCGTGCGCAGCGTGGTGGTCTTGCCCATGCCGTTGCGGCCCAGGATGCAGATCATCTCGCCTTCGTGGACATGCAGGTCGACGCCGTGCAGCACATGGCTTTCGCCATACCAGGCCTGAAGCCCGGCGGTTTCCAGAAGCGGCGCCGTCATTCCTCGGTTCCCATATAGGCGGTGCGCACACGCGGATCGGCGGACACGGTGGCATAGTCGCCGGTCGCGATGATCTCTCCGCGTTGCAGGACGGTGACGTGGTGGCAGATGTCGGCGACCACGTTCAGGTTATGCTCGACCATCAGCACGGCGCGGGTCTGCGCGACATCGCGGATGATGTCGGCCACCATCCGCACGTCCTCTTGGCCCATGCCGGCCATCGGCTCGTCCAGCAGCAGCACCTGCGGGTCGAGCGCCAGGGTCGTCGCGATCTCCAGCACGCGCTTGCGGCCATAGGACAGGTCGGCGGCGCGGTGATAGCGATAGGGCGTCAGGCCCAGGTGGTCGATCAACTCGTCCGCCCGTGCGTTCAGCCGGTCCAGCGCGGACAAGGGCTTCCAGAACTGCACGGCCAGCCCCGCCGGGCGCTGCAACGCGACCTTGACGTTCTCGCGCACCGTCAGATGCGGAAAGACGGCCGAGATCTGGAAGGACCGCACAAGCCCCATCCGGGCCACCTTGTCAGGCTTGGTCCGGGTGATGTCCTGGCCCAGCAGCGTGATCTTGCCGCGCGTCGGTTGCAGGAACTTGGTCAGCAGGTTGAAGACCGTGGTCTTGCCCGCCCCGTTCGGCCCGATCAGCGCATGAATGCGCGCGTGTTCGACATCCAGATCGACGTTGTTGACCGCCGTGAACCCGGCGAAATCCTTTCCCAGACCGCGGGCGGACAACACCGCCCGCGGCTCGGATTGCGTCATGACAGGCGCAACGGTCATGGGCGCGCCTTACTGCGTGACCAGCGGGCAGCCGCTTTTCGCGGGATCCAGATAGGCCTGATCGCCCGGAATGGTCGCCAGGACGTTGTAATAGTCCCAGTCCTCGGTGATGTCGGCGGGGGCCTTCACCTCCATCAGATAGACATCCTTGATCATGCGGCCGTTGGCGCCGACCTTGCCGTCCTGGGCGAACACGTCGTTGACGGGCAGTTCGTGCAGCTTGGCGGCAACCGCCTCGGTCTCGTCCGTGCCGGCGGCCTCGATGGCCTTCAGATAGGACAGAACCGCCGAATAGGTGCCGGCATGGACCATGTTCGGCATGGATCCGGTGCGCTCCAGGAAGCGGCGGCCGAATTCCTCGGATTCGGCGTTGCGCTTCCAATAGAAGCTTTCGGTCAGGTTCAGGCCCTGCGCGGCCTCGGCCCCCAGGCCGTGAACGTCGGCCAGCGTGAACAGCAACGCCGCCAGCTTCTGCCCGCCCTGGGTGATCCCGAATTCCGCGGCCTGCTTGATCGCATTCTGCGTGTCGGCCCCGGCATTGGCCAGCCCGATCACCTTGGCGCCCGAAGCCTGCGCTTGCAGCAGGAACGACGAAAAGTCGGTCGAGGCCAGCGGGTGGCGCACCGATCCGACCACGCTGCCGCCCTTTTCGGTGACGAAGGCGGTGGTCTGTTCTTCCAGCGAATAACCGAAGGCATAGTCGGCGGTCAGGAAGAACCAGCTGTCCCCGCCTTCCTGCACCAGGGCGCCGCCGGTCCCCACCGCCAGTGCGTGGGTGTCATAGGCCCAGTGGAAGCCATAGGGCGAACATTGCGCGCCGGTCAGTTCGGTCGTCGCCGCGCCGGTGTTGATGGTGATCTTCTGCTTCTCGCGGCTCAGCGCCTGAACCGCCAGTCCGACCGAGGACGAGGTCAGTTCCATGATGCTGTCCACCTGTTCGGTGTCGTACCATTGCCGCGCGATGTTCGAGGCGATGTCGGCCTTGTTCTGGTGGTCCGCCGTCACGACCTCGACCGGGGCGTCCAGAACCGTGCCGCCGAAATCCTCGACCGCCATCAGGGCCGCTTCATAAGAGTTCTTGCCGCCGAAATCGGAATAGACGCCGGACTGGTCGTTCAGGATGCCGATCTTGACCTTGCCGTCCGAGACCTCGGCCACGGCGGGGGCGGCGATCAGCCCGACGGATGCTGCCGACAACAAAAGTTTACGCATTCAACCTCCCTTAGGCATGACACCGCAGCGCCGCGGTCGATGCCGCAAGCCGGAATGATGCCCTGTTCCTGGTGACGACAGCCTCTCCTCCAGCCGTCGTTCGACGAAAGGATGACCCTAAAGTCACTTTGACACAAGCGTTCAATACGGTCTAATTTCGTTCAGGTTCTGTACAAATTTGAACAATGACGCTCAGTTGGGACGACCTTCAGTTTTTCCTTGCCGTCGCCCGCGAAGGGCAACTGTCGCGCGCGGCGCGGATCTTGGGCACGTCGCATGTCACCGTCTCGCGCCGGATCGACCGGCTGGAACAGGCGCTGAACGCGCGGCTGTTCGAACGCAATCCGCGCGGCTACGAACCCACCCCCGCCGGCCGCCGCCTGATCGAGACCGCCGAGCGGATGGAGGAGGCGGCCGACCAGATCCCGGTGGAGCAGGGCGCGGCGTCGCGGCAGGCCGGGCCGCTGCGGCTGGCGGCGCCGGAGGGCTTTGCCAGCCTGTTTTCACAGCATCTTTGGCCCGAATTCATCGCGCAGTTTCCGCTGATCTCGCTGGAGCTGGTGACCATGCCGCAGGTGCTGTCCCTGTCCCGGCGAGAGGCGGACATGTCGGTGACGCTGGACCCGATCTCCCACGGGCCATACCGATCCGAGCGGATGGCGAACTATACCCTGCACCTCTATGCGACCGACGCCTATCTGGCCGACAATCCGCCCATCGCCGGGCGCGACGACCTGCGTCCGCACCGCATCATCGGCTATATCGAGGAGATGATCTTCGCCCCCGGCCTGGACTATCTGAACGAAATCCTGCCGGGGATCCGCGCCTCGATCAAAAGCAGCAGCATCTTCAACCAGTTGGCTGCGGCGCGCAATCACCTGGGGATCGCGGTGCTGCCGCATTACATCGCGTCGAAATATCCCGAACTGCGGATCGTCCTGCCGGACGAGGTGACGCTGACCCGCAGCTATTGGCTGACCTGCCATCGCGACGTGCGCGCGATGCGCCGCGAGCGGGCGGTCATCGCCTTTCTGACCGACAGCCTGCGAGCGCGCGGATCGGAACTGGTGCGCCCAGTCCCGGCGATTCCGCTTGCCGCGATGCAACCGGAGGCACAGACTTGACATTAATGTGATGTCAAGGAGGTGGGACATGCCAGACACTCACGTAGGGACCGCCGCGCCGGCCACGCATCAGCCGGAACTGCATCGCGTCATGGGGCCGAAACTGCTGTTGCTGTTCATCGTCGGCGACATCCTGGGGACCGGGGTCTATGCCCTGACCGGCACCGTCGCGGCCGAGGTCGGCGGCGCGGCCTGGGCGCCCTTCCTGGTGGCCTTCCTGGTCGCCACCATCACCGCGATGTCCTATCTGGAACTGGTGACGCGCTATCCCCAGGCGGCGGGCGCCGCGCTGTATGCTCACCGGGCCTTCGGCGTCCATTTCCTGACCTTCCTGGTGGCCTTTACGGTGATGTGTTCGGGGATCACTTCGGCTTCGACCGCGTCGAACGCCTTCGCGGGGTTCCTGAATGACGGCTTCCGGCTTGGCTTCGCCAAGGGCAGCGCGGGGATCCTGCTGATCGCGCTTGGCTTCATGGCGCTTGTCGCGGCGATCAACCTGCGCGGCGTGGGCGAAAGCGTCAAGGCCAACGTCGTCCTGACCTGCGTGGAACTGACCGGGCTTCTGATGATCATCTTCGTGGGCTTCTATGCGATGGCCCAGGGCCGCGCCGACTTTTCCGAGGTGATGGTCTTTCATTCGTCCCAGGAAAAGGGCGCCTTCCTGTCGCTGACCGCCGCGACCGCGCTGGCCTTCTTTGCCATGGTCGGATTCGAGGATTCCGTGAACATGGCCGAAGAGGTCAAGGATCCCGTCCGCATCTTCCCCCGCATCATGCTGACCGGCCTGGGCATCACCGGGGTCATCTATATCCTGGTGTCGATCTGCGCGGTGGCCCTGGTGCCGGTCGGCGACCTGTCGAACCCCGACCTTGGGTCGGCACTGACGCAGGTGGTCCGCGCGGGCGCGCCGAACCTGCCCTTCGACACGATCTTTCCCTTCATCGGCATGTTCGCGGTGGCGAATTCCGCGCTGATCAACATGCTGATGGCCAGCCGCCTGCTGTACGGCCTGGCCCGCCAGGGGGTGCTGCCGCACGGGCTGGACCTGGTCCATCACACGCGCCGCACGCCCTGGGTGGCGATCCTGTTCACCACGGCCCTGGCCTTCGGGCTGATCTATTTCGTCGTCACCCGGTCGAACCTTCCGGCGGTTAGCCTGCTGGGGGGAACGACCTCTCTGCTGCTGCTGTGCGTGTTCACCGTGGTCAACATCTCGCTGATCGTGCTGCGGCGCCAGCCTGCGGGGCACGACCATTTCCGGGCGCCGGCGGTCACGCCCTGGATCGGCGCCGTGACCTGCGCCTTCCTGGCCGGGCCCTGGGCGCGCAGCGCGGCGCAGATGGACCAGTACCGCATCGCAGGCTGGCTGCTGGGGTTGGGCGTGGTGCTGTGGGCCGCGACCTGGATCTGGAACCGGGCGCGCCACAAGCCCCATCCCGGCAGCCTGGGCGACATCGAATCGATGCGCGAACATCACGGGGATTCGCCGCGCAACTAGGGCGGAAAGACTGGCGATCCCGGAAGGAATCGAACCCTCAACCTGCCGATTAGAAGTCGGCTGCTCTATCCAGTTGAGCTACGGGACCGTCAGGCCGATGTTTTGCGGGATCGCAGGCCGATGCGCAAGTCACAGCGTGCGGGTCATGAAGACGCTGTTCGGATCGGGACGATAGGCCCCGAAAGGCGGGCATTCGACGAAACCGCCGCGCGCATACAGACCCCGCGCGGCGGCAAAGCCGGGCTGCGCGCCGGTTTCCAGCGACAACCGCGTCAGCCCGACCCGGCGCGCATGGTCGATCAGCCGGTCCAGCATCAGCCGCGACAGGCCCCCGCCCCGTGCTTCGGCCAGGATGTGCATGGACTTGATCTCTCCATGCCGGAGATCCAGGCGCTTCAGCGCCGCCATGCCCACAGGGGCACCGGCGCGGCGCAGCACGAAAAAGTCGATCTGCGGCGAAACCAGCGTCTCGCGCGGCATCATGTGGATGGATTCGGGCGGCGTATCGGCGTGCATGTCCGCAGTGTGGCGCTGGAACAGCAGGGCCAGGTCGTCGGCCAGCGGCGATTCGGCGGCAAAGGACAGCGTTTCCGTCACGGGCGGCCCCTGGGAAGGCGGACAGCAAAAGGGCGGCCGCGCGGGCCGCCCCTGACAATAGTTCTGAAATCAGGCGGCGCGGGACAGCAGCACTTCCTCGACGCTCTTCTGGGCTGCACCCTCGTCCAGACCTTTGACCGCCGCGACTTCGCGGGTCAGCCGGTCCAGGGCAGCTTCGTACAGCTGGCGTTCGGAATAGGACTGTTCGCGCTGATCGTCATTGCGGTGCAGGTCGCGCACCACCTCGGCAATGGACATCAGGTCGCCGGAGTTGATCTTCTGGTCGTATTCCTGCGCCCGGCGCGACCACATCGCGCGCTTGACGCGGGCCTTGCCTTTCAGTGTCTCCAGGGCGCGGTCGATCAGGTCGGGGGTCGACAGGCTGCGCATCCCGATTTCCGAGGCACGGGCGGTCGGAACGCGCAGGGTCATCTTGTCCTTCTCGAAAGAGATGACGAACATCTCCAGCCGCAGGCCCGCGACTTCCTGTTCGTCGATCGAGACGATGCGGCCGACGCCATGGGCCGGATAGACGACGAAATCATCGGGGCGGAATTCGTTTTTCTTGGTCTTGGACATCTGGCTTCCTCTTGGTAGTGCCTTGAGAAGGACACAAAGAACCGAAAGCGGCGCAAGCCACCTTCGGTGCGTTTTTTGATCGTGATGTCATCCCTGCTCGGCAGAAAGCAGGAAATCGGCAGTTCGGGGCGCACATCCTTTGGGCCTCTGACTCCCATCAGATGCGAATGTTTCCTGAATATAGCATAAATAAGACGCTAAAAAAAGCATCCTGTGGGGATTGTTCCCCGGCTGGCGTTCCGCCTTAAATTTATTAAAGTTCAATTACTTAAGGCAGGAATGCCGAAAAATTGACGCGGCGGCAGCCAGCGAATCGCGACGGTCAGTCGCCCTCGCCCGGCGCTTCGGAAAAATACTTCTCCAACTTGCCCGGAACGCCGTCCATCTCGGCGGCGGTGGGCAGCGGATCCTTTTTCTGGGTGATGACCGGCCACAGTTCCGAATATTTGCGGTTGAACTCGACCCATTCCTCCATGGCCGGTTCGGTATCCGGGCGGATCGCATCGGCGGGGCATTCCGGCTCGCAAACGCCGCAGTCGATGCATTCGTCGGGATGGATTACCAGGGTGTTTTCACCCTCATAAAAGCAGTCCACGGGGCAGACCTCGACGCAGTCGGTGTATTTGCACATGATGCAATTATCGGTCACGACATAGGTCATCAGAGGCTCCATTCCTTCCGAGGGCTAGTTACGCCCCGGTGTCCGATCATTCAAGGCCGCAGCTTTGGAAAAGACTGCCGTTTCGTGAAAGCGCGCAAGCGGAAAACGCCGTTCCCGGCGGGCCGGGCGCATCCGAACGGGATCCGTCAGGCGGGTTCGTCCAGGTCGTGATACAGAGCCTGGGCCTCGGTCGCGGGGCCGCGCCGCTGGCCAAGCGCGGTGATTTCCAACGCGCGCACCTGGCCAAAGGCCGACACCACGACCCGGTCGCCCGGCCGGACCAGCTTGCCCGGCTTGTTACAGGGCTGGTCGTTCACGCGGACGCCCCCGCCCTCGATCCGTTCGACGGCAATCGCGCGGGACTTGAAGACCCGCGCGAAAAACAGCCACTTGTCCAGTCGCAGCCCGTCGGGACTGTCCGTCACTTCTTGTCCTTCAGCGCCGCGAGGATGGCGAAGGGGCTATCGGGATCGGCCTTCTTTTCAGGCCGGGACGAGAAGGTCGCGGGCTTGTTGTGCTGCGGCTTGCCGCCCTTCTTGAAGTTGTCCTTGCCGCGCGGTTTGCCGCCGCCCTCGCCGTGATCGCGCTTGTCGCGGCGTTCGCGGTTCGGGCGCCCGCCTTCGGGACGATCCTGCCGGTCGCCCTGATGGGCGGAGCGGTCGCCCCGTTCCGGACGGTCGGCTGCGGCGCCGTCCTGACCTGCGCCGTCGCGGCGCGGGCCGCCCCGGCGTCCCTGCCCATCGCCCTGCGGACGGCGGTTCGGGCGCGGCTTCGGCGCCCAGCGGAAGGTATAGAATACCTCCATCTCGGGCTCGGCTTCCTCGATCACCTCGCCCGATGCTTCGGCCTCGGCGCGGCGTTTCTCGGCCTGCTCGGCCTCCCATTTCGCGCGGGTCTCGGCGGCGAGGACGCTTTCCTCCTCGGTCAGCGGGGCGTCGGACGCCTCGCCTTCCGGCGCGGGCATTGCGACCGGAACCTCGGCCGTCTTGACCTTGGCTCGCTCGCCACGCTCGGCGGCATAGCCCAGGCCTTCCATCAGCTTCGAGAACTGCTCCAGCGTCATGCCGGTGATCGACAGCATGTCGGGATTGGCCTCGAACCCGCTGCGCGTGTCCTGGGTGCGCAGCAGATCGGCCAGCCGTTCCAGCATGTCGATGCGGATCGCCCGTTCGCCAGCCGGACGGTATCCCGACAGCGTATAGTGCTGTTCGGGCACCTCGGCGATATGCGGGATCGTGACCAGGCCGGGCGGCGGGCTTTCCGGGAAGGTGTCCAGCCCTTCGGCCAGCGACCACAGCACCAGCCGCAGCCGGGTCGGCGCGGGTTTCAGCAGAGCGGGCATGAAGATCGTGAACTGGCCGAAGCGGACGCCGTGCTTGCGCAGCGCGCCGCGGGCTTCCTGGTCCAGTTCCTTGACCTCATGCGCCACGCCGTCGCGCGGCAGGATGCCCAGCGATTCCACCAGCCGGAAGGCGAAGCCGCGCGCAAGCCCGGTCAGCGCCTCGTCCTTTTGCAGGGTCAGCAGAGGCTCGAACAAGGCCGCCACCTTGCGGTCGATGAAGTGCTGGAGGCGGCGCTTGACCTTCTCGGCGATCTCGGGGCCCGCTTCCTCGTCCACGAAGACCTCGACGCCGGGATGCAGGGCGTCGGCCCCGCGCACCAGCTTGCCGATGGCGGCGGTGCCCCACATCAGCCCGCCCTGTTCCGTGTAATCCAGTTCGGTATCCGGTGCGTTGTAGAAGCGGTCGGCGCGCAGGTGGAATTCCGGGCGCAGCGCCTCGTAGCTGGCGCGGTTCAGCATCCGGGCCTCGTCCGCCGTCGCGGTCTGGTCGGGGCGGAAGCGGAAGCCTTCCAGACGGCCGGCGAATTCGCCCTCGACCGTCACTTCGCCCTTATCGTTCACTTCGGCCACAAGGCTCTCCTTCTGCTTGAGCCGGCGCAGCAGCACCGAGGTGCGCCGGTCCACAAATCGTTGGGTCAGCGCCGCGTGCAACGCGTCCGACAAGCGGTCTTCTACCGCGCGAGTCTCGCCGCGCCAATGGCTTTCGTCCTGCACCCAGCCGGATCTCTGCGCGACATAGGTCCAGGTGCGGATATAGGCCAGCCGCTTGGACAGCGCGTCGATATCGCCATGGGTCCGGTCGATCCGCCGGATCGCGGCGGCCAGCCAGTCCGACGGAATGGCCCCATCTTGCAGGAAGCCGAAGATTCGCGCCAGCAGGCTGGTATGTTCGACAGGCGAGATCCCGCGAAAATCCGGCACGCGGCACACGTCCCATAAAAGCCGCACATCCTGCCCGCCCTGCACGCGGTCGCGGATTTCCGGGATGTCGCGCAGCGATTTCAGCGCCTGCACGTCGTCCGCGTCCCGGCCCCGGCCCAGCAGCGCGTGGCCCGACGGCGATTCCAGACTGTCCACCAGGCGGTCCATGGTGCCGAATTGCAGGTCCGAGTTGCGCCAGGTCAGCCGCTGAATCGGCGCGAAGCGGTGGTTCTCGATGGCGTCGATCAGGCCTTCGTCCAGAATCGCGGCCTCTCCGGTCACGCCGAAGGTGCCGGATTCGATGTGCCGCCCCGCCCGGCCGGCGATCTGGCCCATCTCGTGCGGGAACAGCGGGCGGACGCGGCGGCCGTCGAACTTGTGCGTGGCGGAAAAGGCCACATGCCGGATGTCCAGATTCAGGCCCATGCCGATGGCATCCGTGGCGACCAGGTAATCGACCTCTCCGGCCTGATACATAGCGACCTGGGCATTGCGCGTGCGGGGCGACAGCGCGCCCATGACGACCGCACAGCCGCCCTTCTGCCGCCGGATCAGCTCGGCCATGGCATAGACGTCATCGACGCTGAAGCCGACGATGGCGGACCGCGCTGGCATCCGCGACAGCTTCTTGGACCCCGACCAGGACAGCCGCGACAGCCGGTCGCGCCGCTGGAACTGCACGCCGGGGATCAACGCGGCGATGGCCGGGCGCATCGTGTCGCTGCCCAGAAACAGCGTTTCGTGCAGGCCGCGCATCTTCAGCAGGCGGTCGGTGAACACATGGCCGCGTTCGGGATCGGCGCAAAGCTGGATTTCGTCGATGGCGACGAAATCGGCGGCGATGTCGGGCATCGCCTCGGTCGTGGCCACCCAGTATTGCACACGGTCGGGGACGATGCGTTCTTCGCCCGTGACCAGGGCCACGACCGATGGGCCGCGCGCCTTGACGATGCGGTCATAGACCTCGCGCGCCAGCAGGCGCAGGGGCAGGCCGATGACGCCGGTGCGGTGCGCCAGCATCCGCTCGATCGCGTAATGCGTCTTGCCGGTATTGGTCGGCCCAAGGATGGCCGTGACGCGGCCGCGTTCATGAATTGTCATGGCCTAGATATCGGTGCCGTCCTGCTGCCGTTCCAGACGCGCCACGCCATCGATCGCCTCTTGCTGGTGGGGATGGATGGCCAGGCTTTCGCGGAAGGCGGCCAGGGCGCGTTCGGTATCGCCGGTTTCCTCAAGCATGATGGCCAGTTGGGTCAGCGCGGGAAAATGGCGCGGCTCCAGTTGCAGGGTCCGGGACAGATCCTGGAAGGCGGGGCCGAACTGCCCGGCGGCGGCATAGGCGGCGGCGCGGGTATAGAAGCCCGCCGGAAAATCCGGGGCGTGGTCGGTCAGCGCGGTCAGATGGCCGATGGCAGCCTGGGTATCGCCCTGGTCCAGGGCTTCCTCGCCCCGCTGCAACAGCAGGTCCATCGCGGCGGATCCCGATTTCGACCATTCGCGCAGGATGTCCGATTCGGCGATGCGCCAGGATTCGCCCTGAGGTTCGGCCAGGCGGCGGAAAAGATCGTCCATATCGGGGCGATCCTGGGCCCCGGCCGCCAAAGCGGTTGCGGAAATGACGAAAAAGGTAATTATTCCGTGGCGGAATGCCGCGACGACATTATGGATAATGTGGCGGACGGGACGCATATGAATGATGTTATCCAGCCCGCTTGCCGGGCGCCAGCCCACCCGAAACGAAAGACCTGGAAAAAAGATGAGCAATGTTGTGAATGCGGCCGTCGAGAAGCTGAACGAAAAGATCGGCACGTTCGGATCGACCGCCAAATTCGTGATCGAGGATGAAGGCGCGATCATGATCGACCAGAACGGCGTTCGCGCAGGCGACGAAGAGGCCGAGGTGACGCTGTTCGCCAGCCGCGACACCTTCGAAGGCATCCTGAACGGCAGCGTCAACCCGGCCACCGCCTTCATGATGGGCAAGCTGAGGATCGACGGGTCGATGGGTGTCGCCATGCAACTGGGCCAGGCGCTGTCCTGATCCCCATGCCCGGCCGGCCCGCTCCGTTCAGGCAATTGCCCGGCGATTCCCGGCCCCCGGCGCGGGCCTTCTGGACGCAGGCCGACGACGGCGTGACCCTGCGGCTGGCCCATTGGCCCGCCGCGACCGACAGCCTGGGCACCGTGCTGCTGTTTCCCGGCCGCACCGAATATATCGAGAAATACTCGGGCATCGCTTCCGAACTGACGGTGGCGGGATATGACGTGCTGGCGATCGACTGGCGCGGCCAGGGGCTGTCCGACCGGCTGCTGCCGGATGTTCGGCTGGGCCATGTCGGGCAGTTCGCGGATTATCAGCGCGACGTGGTGGAAGTGATCGTCGCCGCGACCGAACTGGCCCTGCCCCGGCCCTGGCACCTGCTGGCCCATTCGATGGGCGGCTGCATCGGCCTTGCGGCGCTGCACCAGGATCTGCCGGTCGCCTCGGCCGCATTTTCGGCGCCCATGTGGGGCATCAGCCTGCGGCCCATGCCGCACGGGCTGGCGGTGGGCATGACCTATCTGGCGGGACGGCTGGGGCGCGGCGCGCGCCTGGCCCCAGGCAGCGGGGGCGGCACCCTGGGCACCTATGTGCTGGACGAAAGCTTCAGCGCCAACCTGCTGACCGAGGATGCCGACGAATGGTGCCGCATGGTCCGCCAGGCGGCGGCCTGGCCCGACATGACCCTGGGCGGGGCCAGCTTCGACTGGGTGGGCAAGGCGCTGAACGAATGCCTGCGCCTGTCGCGCCTGCCCTCGCCCGATATTCCGGCCGTGGTCAGCCTGGGCAGCCGGGAAAGGATCGTGTCGTCAGCGGCGATCCGCGACAGGGTCTCCCGCTGGCCCTCGGCATCGCTGATGACGGTCGAAGGCGCGCGGCACGAGGTGATGATGTGCACTCCCGACCGCCGCGCCGCCTTCCTGTCGGCGGCGCTGGACCTGTTCCAGTCCGCGCGCTAACCGTCCTGGCCCGGATCCGGCTGGGGGATGTGATGCGGGCGGACCTTGTCCGCCGCCATCGCCGCCGGAAGGCGCAGCCGCACCCGCTTGATTCGGCGGGGGTCGGCATCGACCACCTCGAACTCCGCGCCCGAGGCGTGGGGGATCACCTCTCCCTGCGCGGGAAGATGGCCCGCCAAGGCAAAGACCAGTCCGCCCAGCGTGTCGATATCCTCGCCCTCGTCCTCGCCGATCAGGGGCAGGCCGGTTTCGGCCTCGACATCGCTGACGGGCGCGCGGGCCTGGATCAGCCACTGGCCGGGCTTTTCCAGCACCCACAGGCTGCCCTCGGCATCGTCATGCTCGTCCTCGATCTCTCCGATGACCTGTTCGATCAGATCCTCGATGGTCACAAGCCCGTCCACGCCGCCATATTCGTCGATGACCAGGGCCATGTGGATGCGCTTCTGCTGCATCTGCTGCAACAGCACGCCGATCGACATCGAGGGCGGCACATACAGCAAGGGCCGCAGCATCGGCCGCAGATGGAATTCTCCGTTCGCGCCGAAACCGTGCTTCAGCGCCAGATCCTTCAGGTGGATCATCCCCAAGGGGCTGTCCAATGTCTCGGCATAGACCGGCAGGCGGGAAAACCCGTGTTCGCGGAACAGCGCGACCAGATCGTCCAGGCTGCTGGTCTCAGCGGCGGCGATGATCTCGGCCTTGGGCACGGCCACATCGTCGACGCGCATCCGCCGCAGGTTGACCATGCCGGGCGCGATCTGGGCGCGCCTGTCGTCGCCGTCCGCCTCATCCTCGGCGCCTTTCAGGGCGTCGAAGAACCGCCCCAGGAAACCGCGCGAACTGGGAAGATCCCGTCCCTCTCCTCCGACACCGTCCGCCTCGGAGGCGGCATCGGCACCAAGGGGATGGCCGGGTAATCGAGACTCGGAGTTCATCAGACCTTCTCGTGATAGGGATCGGGAATATTCAGGCCCGCCAGGATCGAACGCTCGGCGGCTTCCATTGTTTCCGCATCGGCGTCGTTCTGGTGGTCATAGCCCAGCAGATGCAGGGTCGCGTGGACCAGCAGGTGGGTGACGTGATCGGCCGCCGGCTTGCCCTGCGACTCGGCTTCGGCCAGGCAGGTGTCATAGGCGATGGCGATGTCGCCCAGCTCGTCTTCGTCCGGCAGATCGGGGGCGGCGCCGGGTTCATGGGGCACATGCTCGACCGAGGGCCAGGACAGCACATTGGTTGCGCGGGGCTTGCCGCGGAAATCGGCGTTGAGCGCGGCGATGCGGGCGTCGTCACAGCCCATCACCACGACCTCTCCGCCGATGCCGTGCCAGGTCAGCGCGGCACTCACCGCGCGTTCTGCCAGGGCCTCAAGCCCCAGCGACGTCCATCGGTCATCCTCGATGACGCAATCGGTGGAGATGTCGTCAGGCATCGCCTCGCATTGCCCGGCGGGGTGCGTATTGTCCGCGCGGTCCCTCTGATTCGCCACGCGCCAGGGCGGCGGCATCGTCTGCGTCATACGCGGTGATGATGCGCGCGACAAGCGGGTGGCGCACAACGTCCTTGGCGGTGAAGTAGTTGAAGCTGATCCCCTTGACCCCGTCCAGGATGCGTTCGGCATCGACAAGCCCCGACTGCATCCCGCGCGGCAGGTCGATCTGGGTGCGGTCGCCGGTCACGACCATCCGCGATCCCTCGCCCAGGCGGGTCAGGAACATCTTCATCTGCATGGTGGTGGCGTTCTGCGCCTCGTCCAGAACGACGAAGGCATTGGACAGCGTGCGGCCGCGCATGAAGGCCAGGGGCGCGATCTCGATGCGCTTTTCCTCCATCAGCTTCTGCATCTGCTTGGCGGGCAGGAAATCGTTCAGCGCGTCGTAAAGCGGCTGCATGTAGGGGTCGACCTTCTCCTTCATGTCGCCGGGAAGGAAGCCCAGGCGTTCCCCGGCCTCGACCGCCGGGCGCGACAGGATGATGCGGTCCACATGGCCGCCGATCAGCATGGTGACGCCCACGGCGACGGCCAGATAGGTCTTGCCGGTGCCCGCCGGGCCGATGCCGAAGGCCAGTTCGTTCTGGAACAGCGACCGGACATAGGCCTTTTGCGCATCGGTGCGCGGTTCGATGGATTTCTTGCGGGTGCGCAATTCGTAATCGCCCGCCGCGAACATCTCCATCTGTTCGGCGGGCGTCGCGGGAGCGCTGTCGTCCACGCCCATGCGCAAGGCGGCCTCGATCTCGGCCAGCGACACCGGGCGGCCTTGTTCCAGCCGCGCGTAAAGGCCGCGCAGCAGCAGCGCGGCCTCGGCCTGCGCCTCGGGGGTGCCGACCACGGCCAGTTGGTTGCCGCGCCGCAGGATATGGACGCCAAGCGCCTCCTCGATCCGGGCGAGGTGGCGGTCGTTCACGCCGCACAGGTCGATCAGCAGCCGGTTGTCGGGGAATTCCAGCAGGGTTTCGGTCGAAGGGGTCGCGACGGGGGGCGTAGGCGTAAGGCCCAAATTTCTCTCCTGCTCAGGTCTTGCCATTCATGGTGGCAATCCGGGGGGATTCGCACAAGGTCATAGTGGCGGGGTGTTGCCAAGAAACCCCGCCAGCGGCGCGGCGTGATCCATCCCGGAAATCGGACCGTCCCATGCGATGCGCCCGTCCTGCAACAATGCCACCCGGTCGCCGATGGCGCGGACCGACTCCATGTCATGGGTGATGGTGATGGCGGTAGCCCCGGTTTCGGTGACGATTCCCCGGATCAGCGCGTTGATCCGCCGCGCCCGGATCGGGTCCAGCCCGGTCGTCGGCTCGTCGAAAAAGATCACCTCCGGGTCGTCGGCGATGGCGCGGGCCAGCCCGACCCGCTTGGCCATGCCGCCCGACAGTTCGGCAGGCATCAGGCCGGCGGTTTCCGGGCCAAGCCCGACGCGGGCCAGCTTTTCCACGGCGATGGCGCGGGCTTGGGCATCCGGCATCCGCTGGCGCAGACGGAAGGCCACGTTCTGCCAGACGGTCAGGCTGTCGAACAGCGCCGCCCCCTGGAACAGCATCCCGAAGCGGGCCAGGAAGGCCGGCCGCGCCCCGCCTTCCAGCGGACGGCCCCGCCACAGGATCTGCCCGCCATCCGGCGCGATCAGGCCCAGGACGCATTTCAGCAGCACCGACTTGCCGGTGCCCGACTGGCCGATGACGCACAGGCTTTCGCCCTGCCCCACCGCCAGATCGACGCCCGCCAGCACCGGCTTGCCGCCAAAGGATTTGTGCAGTCCCTGGACCTGGATCATTCGAAGAACAGCCCCGTCAGCACGAAATTCGCGGCCAGGATGCCCACGGCGGCGGCGACCACGGCGGATTTCGTGGCCCGCCCTACGCCCGCCGCGCCGCGCCCCGACCGGATGCCGAACCAGCATCCGCAGACTGCGACGATCAGGCCGAAGACCGCGCCCTTCAGCAGGCCCGACACCACATCCCAGCGTTCCAGATAGGCCGCCGAATTGGCAAGATAGGCGGTGGAGTTGAAGCCCAGCGACTGCGTGCCGACCAGCCAGCCGCCCAGGATGCCGATGATGTCGCCCACGCCCACCAGCACGGGCACGGTCAGCATGGCCGCCCACAGGCGCGGCGTGACCAGCCAGCGCATCGGGTCGGTGGACAGGGTGACAAGCGCGTCGATCTGTTCCGTGACCTTCATCGTGCCGATTTCGGCGGCGATGGAGCTTGCGACGCGGGCGGCCACCATCAGGCCGCCCAGCACCGGGCCAAGCTCTCGCACCATGCCGATGGCGACGATGGCGGGCACCACGTCGCTGGCCTGGAAGCGCGCGCCGCCGGAATGGATCTGCAAGGCAAGCGCCGCCCCGGTGAACAGCGCGGTCAGCCCCACGACCGGCAGCGACAGCCAGCCGATCTGGACCAGTTGCGCGGCGAAGGCGCGGCCGTAAAAGGGCCGCAGCCGGAACAGCCCGCGGACGGTGAACAGCGCCACGGCGCCGATCCCGCGCGTCAGCGACAGTGCCGCGCGGCCGATCAGCCGGATTGGGTTCACCGATAGATCCGGTCGTAGCGATGGCCCAGAGAGGTCAGGATTTCGTACCCGATGGTACCCGCGAAATCCGCCACCCGGTCGACCGGCTGGGCGGGACAGATCAGGTCCAGTTCCCCCGGCACATCGTCAAGGCCGGTCACATCGGCGGTGATCAGGTCCATCGACACCCGCCCGACGAGGGGACAGGCGGTGCCGCCCGCATAAAGGCTGGCCCCCTTGGACGAGATCGAGCGCAGGATCCCGTCGGCATAGCCCGCAGCCACCGTGGCGATGCGGCGCGGCGCGTCCGCCGTCCAGGTGGCGCTGTAGCCCACGAATTCGCCCGGCTGCACCATTCGCGTCTGGATCACCGGCAGGGACAGGCGAACGACCGGCTGCGCCTCGGCAAAGGGCAGCGCGCCGTAAAGCCCGATGCCGGGGCGGATCAGGTCGAAATGATAATCCGGCCCCAGCAGGATCCCGCCCGTCGCCGCCAGCGAACGCGGCACGCCGCAGCCATCGGTCATGGCCCGGAAGGCGGCAAGCTGCGCGGCATTGGCGGGGTGGCCGGGTTCGTCCGCGCAGGCCAGGTGGGACATGATGAAGTCGGGGCCTGCCGCCAAGGCCTCGGCCCGGATCGCGGACCATTCGCCCGGTTCCAGCCCCAGCCGGTTCATGCCGGTGTCAAGCTGGATCGCGAAAGGCTTGCCGGGCCGCATGGTCCGGTCGCGGAAGAACTGTTCGGGGCTGTTGAGGACGGGGACCAGGCCGGTCAGATCCGCGCCCTCCATATGGCCGGACAGGATATTGATGCGGGCGTCGTCGGGCAGATGCGGGCGCAGCGCCCGGCCTTCGCTGGCGATCGCCACGAAAAAATCCCGCGCGCCTGCGGCATAGAGGGCCGGGGCGACCCTGGCCGCGCCCAGGCCATAGGCATCGGCCTTGACCACCGCACCCGGCCGGGCGCCGGGGGCCTTGGCGGCCAGCGCGGTCCAGTTGGCGACGATGGCGTGCAGGTCGATATGCAGGGTCATGGCGGGCGTCCTGTGATGGTCGCGCATCTTCAAGCAGAAATCGGCCCGCGCTTCCAGCCCGTTCAGACGAACTGTTCGCGCAGCAGCCGTTCCTCAAGCCCGTGGCCGTTGTCGAACAGCAGCCGGTGGCGCACGTCCTGCGCGCTGCGGATCTGGACGCGCACGACATGGCGGACCGACCGGGAATCCGCATCCGCCATGACCGGGCGGCGCTCGGGGTTCAGCACCTCGACCTCGACCTCGGCGCCCTTGGGCAGCAGCGCGCCGCGCCAGCGGCGGGGGCGGAAGGGGGCGATCGCGGTCAGGGCCAGAACCTCGGAATTGATCGGCAGGATCGGGCCATGCGCGGAATAGTTATAGGCCGTGGACCCGGCGGGCGTGGCGATCAGCGCACCGTCGCAGACCAGCTCGGCCATCCGCATCTTGCCGTCGACATGGATGCGCAGCTTGGCGGCCTGGGGGCCTTCGCGCAACATGCTGACCTCGTTGATGGCCAGCGCCTCGTGGACGGATCCGTCGGCGCGGATCGCCCGCATCCGCAGGGGGTTGATGACGGTTTCCTCGGCGGCGGCCAGGCGTTCCAGCAGCCCGCTTTCGGAATAGCCGTTCATCAGGAACCCCACGGTTCCCCGGTTCATGCCATAGACCGGCAGATCGCGGTCGGTCAGCGCGTGCAGGGTTTGCAGCATGAACCCGTCGCCGCCAAGCGCCACCACGACGTGCGCCCGATCCAGATCCGCCGCGCCATAGCGGTCGGTCAGCACCGCAAGGGCCTTTTGCGCGATCTCGGATTCGCTGGCGGTGAAATGGATCGTCGCGGTCATGTCGGCCTCTGTTTGGCGCGGGCAGCATCCGACGCAGGCCCCGGCAATGCAAGCCCTGTCGCCCCTATCCCGGATTCTGCCGCATTTGTGCCTTTCCGCACCGTCAACCCTGGGATAGAAGGCGCCAAACCACCGCCCCTTGGCCCAACGATAAGGACGCGAGCCCATGAACGCACCTACCCGCGAAACCGGATTCTTCACCGAAACGCTGGCCAGCAGCGATCCCGAAGTCGCGAAGGCGATCACCCAGGAACTGGGTCGCCAGCGGGACGAGATCGAACTGATCGCGTCCGAGAACATCGTGTCCAAGGCCGTGCTGGAGGCGCAGGGTTCGGTCCTGACGAACAAATACGCCGAGGGCTATCCGGGCAAGCGCTATTACGGCGGCTGCCAGTATGTCGATATCGTCGAGACGCTGGCCATCGAACGCGCCAAGACGCTGTTCGACTGCGAATTCGCCAACGTCCAGCCGAACAGCGGCAGCCAGATGAACCAGGCGGTGTTCCTGGCGCTGTTGCAGCCGGGCGACACCTTCATGGGCCTGGACTTGAATTCCGGCGGGCACCTGACCCACGGTTCGCCCGTCAACATGTCGGGCAAGTGGTTCAACGTCGTCAGCTATGGCGTGCGCCAGCAGGATCAGCTTCTGGACATGGACGATGTCCGCCAGAAGGCCCTGGAAAACAAGCCGAAGCTGATCGTCGCGGGCGGCACCGCATACAGCCGCGTCTGGGACTGGGCCGCCTTCCGCAAGATCGCGGACGAGGTAGGCGCCTATCTGATGGTGGACATGGCCCATATCGCGGGCCTGGTCGCGGGCGGGCAGCACCCCTCGCCCCTGCCCCACGCGCATGTCGTGACCACCACCACGCACAAATCCCTGCGCGGGCCGCGCGGCGGCATGGTGCTGACCAACGACGCCGACATCGCCAAGAAGATCAACAGCGCCGTGTTCCCCGGCCTTCAGGGCGGCCCGCTGATGCATGTGATCGCCGCCAAGGCCGTGGCCTTCGGCGAGGCGCTGCAACCCTCGTTCAAGGCCTATGCCGCGCAGGTCGTGAGGAACGCGCAGGCCATGGCGGACGAGCTGATGAAGGGCGGCATCGACATCGTGTCGGGCGGCACCGACAACCACCTGTGCCTGGCCGACCTGCGTCCGAAAGGCGTCACCGGCAAGGCGACCGAGGCTGCCCTGGGCCGTGCCCACATCACCTGCAACAAGAACGGCGTGCCGTTCGATCCTGAAAAGCCCTTCGTCACCAGCGGCATCCGCCTGGGCACCCCGGCCGGCACCACGCGCGGCTTCGGCGAGGATGAATTCCGCCAGATCGCCCGCTGTATCGTCGAGGTCGTGGACGGACTGGCCGCGAATGGCGAGGAAGGCAATGCCGAGGTCGAGGCCAAGGTGAAGTCCGAGGTGGCCCAGCTTTGCGCCCGCTTCCCGCTTTACGCCGGGATGTGATGCGCTGATCCGAAGACCACCCCGCCGCGTCCCTCGCGGCGGGGTTTTTCATGGCTGCTCGGCGGCGGGCACGATGGCGGCAGACCGCAGCCGCGCCTCTCGCCAGGTGATATAGCTGATCGCCCCGATCATCATCGCACCGCCCAGGATCACCCATTCGTCCATGGGTTCGTGAAAGACCAGGACTCCCAGCAGGCTGGCCCAGATCAGTTGCAGAAAGACGACCGGCTGCGTCACCGTCAGGGGCGCCGCGGCGAAGGCGCGCGTCATCGTGTAATGCCCCGCCGTGGCAAAGACCGCGACCAGCCCCAGCCAGCCGATCTGCGCCCAAGTCGGCGGCACCCAGACCGCCCAGGCCACCGGCGCCAGGCCGATCGTCACCGTCAGAGACAGCATGGCGACGACGATGGCGGCGGGAACATGGTCGGTGATGCGCTTGGCGACCAGATAGGACGATCCAAAGGCCAACGAGGCCGCGACCTGCGACAGATGCCCCGGATCCAGTTCCCGCAGCCCCGGCCGCAGCACGATCAGCGCCCCCATCAGCGCCACGCAGACCGCAGCGATGCGCCGCAGGGCCAGCCGCTCGCCCATGATCAGGGCGGCGCCCACGGTGACGACGATGGGATTCAGGAAGCCGATGGCCGTCGCCTCGGCCACGGTGATGCGCGACATGGCATAGAACCATGCGATCACCGCCAGGACATGCAGCGCGCCCCGCAGCGTCAGCATCCGCCAGACCTGCGGCGGAAACCCCGCCCGCAGCGCCGGGATCAGCACTGGTCCCAGAAACACCAGCCCGAACAGAAACCGGATGAACGCGGCCTGAGGGGCGGGCACCGCGCCGCCCAGCCATCGCACGATGCCGTTCACGGCGACAAAGCACAGCCCGGTCGCCAGCATCCAGCCAATTCCCGCCAGATCCCGGCGCGTCTGCATGTCCATTTGCATGACGTGCAGTTGGACCGCTTTGCGGCGGCTGCGCAAGGCTCATTCGGCGATCAGGCTCAGCGCGATGGACCACATCACGACGCCGATCCCCGCCTCCAGCACCTGCCAGGCGCGGGGCCGGGCAAAGACCGGCGCCAGCAGCCGCGCGCCGAAGCCAAGCGCGAAGAAGAACAGGACCGATCCCGTTATCGCCCCCAGCCCGAAGACCAGCGGATCGGGCCATTGCGCCGACACCGCGCCCAGCAGCACCACGGTGTCCAGCCAGACATGCGGGTTCAGCCAGGTCAGCGCCGCGATTACCGCCAGCGTCCGGCCCAGCGTCGCGCCGCCGCCCTGCGGCCGCAGCGCCTCGCCCCCCTGCCAGGCGGCGCGAAAGGACCGGGCTCCGTACCAGATCAGGAACGTCACCCCAGCCCACCGCATCACATCGGCCAGCAAGGGCGCGGCGGCGACGATGCGGGCCATGCCCGTGACGCCCAGCAGGATCAGGACGGCGTCCGACAGCGCGCAGAACAGGCAAACCCGGAACACATGCTGCCGCATCAGCCCCTGCTTCAGCACAAAGGCGTTCTGCGCGCCGATGGCCACAATCAGCGACAACCCGGTTCCAAGCCCGGCAGCATAGGACATCATCGACGGCACCTCCTGCCCGCCCTGTCGCATAGGCGGACAATCAGTTACAATGAATTCGCCTTATGCTGATGAAGCGTCGCTTATGCTGGACTATCCCGCCCTTGCCGCCTTGGCCGAGGTCATCCGCCGCGGATCCTTCGAGGCCGCCGCCCTGGCCTTGCGCGTCACGCCCTCGGCCGTCTCCCAACGCATCCGCACGCTCGAGGATCGGATGGGGACCGTCCTGATCGACCGGGGGCCGCCGGTCCGTGCGACTGCCCCAGGGCTGCGCCTTGCCGCGCATCTGGATCAGGTGCGGCTGCTGGAAGCCGGTCTGAGCATGGCCGCGCCAGAGCGCCCCGTGCTGCCGCTGGCCGTCAACGCCGACAGCCTCGCAACCTGGGTCATGCCCGCCTTGGCCGCCGTGCCGGGGCTGGTGGACCTGACCATCGACGACCAGGACCATGCGCTGGACTGGCTGCGCGGCGGGCTGGTGGCGGCCGCGATCACCAGCAACAGCCGCCCGGTTCCGGGCTGCGACTGCCTGCGGCTGGGGGCCATGCGCTATCGCGCCACGGCAAGCCCCGACTTCGCCGCCCGGCATTTCCCGGTCGGCGCGACCGCCGCCAGCCTGGCCCAGGCGCCATCGCTGTGCTTCAATGCCAAGGACGCGCTGCAAAGCCGCTGGGCGCAGGCGCTGACGGGCGCACGGCTGGCGCTGCCGATGCACCGCATTCCCGCCTCGCAAGCCTTTGCCGACGCGGCGCGGCTGGGCCTTGGCTGGGGCATGAACCCGGAACTGATGATCCGCGACGATCTGGACCAGGGCCGCCTTGTGGACTTGGCCCCGGACCTGCCGCTGGACGTGCCGCTCTACTGGCAGTTCAGCCGCCTCACCGGACCGGCCTTGGCGCCGCTGACCGAAGCCATCAAAAAGGCCGCCCGCGCAGCCTTGCTGCCCTGACGGCCCTTTTGCCTTTGAAAACCACCGCATCGATGCGCTGCCTGCGGCTGGTCGGACGGCGGCAAAAAGCCCGCAACCCGCGCGGGCTGACATTCATCACCCGACACAGCCGGTCGATCGGGAAGGCCTCTCGCTGTTCCTCGACGAACCTGAACCTCATGGCCTGTGGCTCGTGATCGATGAGATTGAGGGTCCGGAAAAGGAACCTTTGCCGTCTCGACCCGCACGATCACGCCGATTGCGAATACTGGGCGCGCCCCTGCTCTCGGGCCAGCAGGCCAAACTTGCGGGGCTGGCCCAGCCGCAGAATGGACCCATGAAGCCCGCGCGATGCTGGGCGCGAGGGCGATCCGCTGGCCATACGCGACCAGCGCCGGGGCATCCTGCGCCTGGCCTTTGTCGAAAACGGCAGGATGTCGGGGGCGCTGTTCGTCGCGGCAGAACCCGACCGCCCAGGCGGTCCGACAAAGGGACCGTGGTCTGTGCCTGCCTGGGGGGTGGCGTGAGCCCCGGCTTGGAAGGAGTCGCCGCAAGAAGCCGATAACGGTCGAGGCGATCGGCCGCGCTTGGCGCGGGCACGAATGCGGATCCTGCCGCCCGGACCTGTGCTCCCTGCTGACCGCGGCGCAGATGAGGACAGCCGCCCGGCAAGGGGGCGGCCGCCGGCAGGTCAGACGGCCACGGCGTCGGGCCGGGGCCGGATCGCGGCCTCGCGGCGGTTGCGCAGTTCCTCGGCCACCAGGAAGGCGAGTTCCAGCGACTGACTGGCGTTCAGGCGAGGGTCGCAGGCGGTGTGATAACGGTCTGACAGATCCTCGTCTGTCACGGCGCGGACGCCGCCGGTGCATTCGGTCACGTCCTTGCCGGTCATCTCGAAATGCACGCCGCCGGGGATCGTGCCGCAGGCCTTGTGGACGGCGAAGAACTCGCGCACCTCGCGCAGGATCGAATCGAAGGCCCGCGTCTTGTAGCCGGTCGAGGACTTGATGACGTTGCCGTGCATCGGGTCGCAGGACCAGACCACGTTCGCACCCTCGGACTGCACCGTCTGGATCAGGCGCGGCAGGTGGTCGCCCACCTTTCCCGCCCCGAACCGCGCGATCAGCGTCAGCCGCCCCGCCTCGTTTTCGGGGTTCAGCTTGGCCATCAGCGCCTTCAGGTCGTCCGCCGTGGTCGTCGGGCCGCATTTCAACCCGATGGGGTTCTGCACGCCCCGGCAGAATTCGACATGCGCGCCGTCCACCTGGCGGGTGCGGTCGCCGATCCAGATCATGTGGCCCGACCCCGCCACCGGCAGGCCAGTGGTCGAATCGACGCGGGCTAGGGCTTCTTCGTATTCGAGCAGCAGGGCTTCGTGGCTGGTATAGAAATCGACCTTGGACAGCTGATGCGCGGTGTCGGAATTGACCCCGGCGGCCTGCATGAAGGCCATCGCGTCGCTGATGCGGTTCGCGATGTCGCGGTATTTCGCAGCCTCGGGGCCGCCGACGAAATCGGCGATCCAGCTTTGCACGCGGTGCATGTCCGCGAAACCGCCGGTCGAGAACGCCCGCAGCAGGTTCAACGAGGCCGCCGCCTGGGTGTAGGCCGCCAGCATCCGCTGCGGATCGGGGATCCGCGCCTCGGCCGTGAAGTCGAAGCCGTTGACGATGTCGCCGCGATAGCTGGGCAGTTCCACGCCATCGACGACCTCGGTCGGGGCGCTGCGGGGCTTGGCGAACTGCCCCGCCATCCGACCGACCTTGATGACCGGCATCTGGGCGCCCCAGGTCAGCACGACCGCCATCTGCAACAGCAGCTTGAAGGTGTCGCGGATATTGTCGGCGCTGAATTCGGCAAAGCTTTCGGCGCAGTCGCCGCCTTGCAGCAGGAAGGCCCGGCCCTCGGCGGCCAAGGCAAGCTGGGCCTTCAGGCGCCGCGCCTCTCCGGCAAAGACCAGGGGGGGATAACGGCGCAGCTGCGCCTCGGCCGCCTGCAACGCAGCGGGGTCGGTATAGTCAGGCATCTGGACGCGGGGATAGGCGCGCCAGCCGGCCTTGTCCCAGGTTTGGGTGGCGGTCTTGCGGTTCTCCTGCGTCATGGCACGCACTCCTTGGAAATGATCGTGTTGATATAGACGCGAACGGCAGCAAGGGGAAGGTGGCGGATCCTCTTGCGGCAGCGGGAAAACCCTGATGATGTGGCGCGAACACGCGCGAAGACAGCCCCATGCCATCCGAAAAGCCCCGCCGGTTCACCTTCCTTCTGCTGGAACGGTTCACCATGCTGCCCTTCACCGCAGCCGTCGAGCCGCTGCGGCTGGCCAACCGCGCCGCCGGGCGGAACCTCTATGCCTGGCGGCTGGTCGGGACAGGCAAGGACTGGGCCACCTGCTCGAACGGCGCCAGGGTCGCCCTGGACGGGGGACTGGACGACACGACGGCCGAACGCGACGACACGATCATCGTCTGCGGCGGCACCGAGATCGCGCGCGAGGCGACCCGGCCCGTGCTGACCTGGCTGCGCAAGCAGGCGCGCGGCGGCGCGACGATGGGGGCAGTCTGCACGGGCGCCTGGATCCTGGCCGAGGCGGGGCTGCTGGACGCGCGCAAGGCCACGATCCACTGGGAAAACCACGACGGCTTCGCCGAGGCCTTTCCGCAGGTCGACCTGTATCGGTCGGTCTTCGTCAAGGACGGCAACCGGCTGACGGCGGCAGGGGGCACGTCCTCGATCGACATGATGCTGCACCTGATCGCCGAGGCGTATGGCGAGGCCTTGGCGACCGAGGTCGCGGACCAGATGCTGCACACCACCATCCGCACCAACCAGGACCGCCAGCGGCTGTCGATCCCCACCCGGATCGGCGTCCGCCACCCCAAGCTGGCTGCCGTCATCGCGCGGATGGAGGGCAACCTGGAAGACCCGATCAGCCCGGCCCAGCTTGCCGCGGATGCGGGCATGTCCACCCGCCAGCTGGAGCGGCTGTTTCGCCGTTACCTGAACCGCAGCCCCAAGCGGTATTACATGGAAACGCGCTTGGCCCGCGCCCGCAACCTGCTGATGCAGACCGACATGTCGATCATCGAGGTCGCCCTCGCCTCGGGCTTTTCCAGCCCGTCGCATTTTTCCAAATGCTACCGGGCGCTGTATGGCGGCACGCCTTACCGCGAACGCGGGACGGGGGCGCCGCCGCAGGCATGAAAAAACCCCGGAGCGGGATCCGCACCGGGGTCTTTCAGTCACCACGGACCAGCCCTTAGTCGGGCACGGTCGATTGGTTCGGATCCAGGCCGATATGGGTGCCCAGGGCCTCCATATCCGCCAGCAGCTTGACGGCGGCGGTGACGACATCATCGCCCACCGCGTCGCGCTTGCTTTCCAGATTGCGGCGAGTGCGATGCGCCTCGGTCATCATCTCGTTGAAGACGGCCTGGGTCACTTCCTCGCGCGGATGGCCGCGTTCTGCCAGCAGGCTGACCGAATCGGGACCGATCTCGACAAAGCCGCCGGTCACGGCGAACTCCGTCTGCGATCCGTCGGCGCCGATCGCCGTGACCAGACCCGGCCGCAGCGTGACGATGGTGGGCGCATGGCCGGGCATGGCGGTCAGGTCGCCGTCCGTGCCCGGCAGGCGCACCTCGCGCACCGGGACCGAGACAAGGCTCCGTTCCGGCGACACGAGGTCGAACTGCATGGTATCGGCCATTTCGCCCCCTTACGCGGCTTCTGCCGCGAGACGCTGGGCCTTCGCCTTCACGTCCTCGATGTCGCCGACCATGTAGAAGGCCGATTCCGGCAGGTGGTCGTATTCACCGGCAACCACGGCCTTGAAGGACGCGATGGTCTTTTCCAGCGGCACCTGAACGCCGTCGGACCCGGTAAAGACCTTGGCCACGTCGAAGGGCTGCGACAGGAAGCGCTGGATCTTGCGGGCGCGGGCCACGGTCAGCTTGTCCTCTTCGGACAGTTCGTCCATCCCCAGGATGGCGATGATGTCCTGAAGCGACTTGTACTTTTGCAGGATGCCCTGCACGTCGCGGGCGACCTGATAATGCTCTTCACCCACGACGGCGGGGTCGAGGATACGGCTGTTCGAATCCAGCGGGTCCACGGCCGGATAGATGCCCAGTTCCGAGATCGCGCGCGACAGCACGGTCGTGGCGTCCAGGTGGGCGAAGGTCGTGGCGGGCGCCGGGTCGGTCAGGTCGTCGGCCGGAACATAGACGGCCTGGATCGAGGTGATCGAGCCGTTCTTGGTCGAGGTGATGCGTTCCTGCATCGCGCCCATGTCGGTGGCCAGCGTCGGTTGATAGCCCACGGCGGACGGGATCCGGCCCAGCAGGGCCGACACTTCCGAACCGGCCTGCGTGAAGCGGAAGATGTTGTCCACGAAGAACAGAACGTCGGTTCCGGTGGCGTCGCGGAACTGTTCGGCCACGGTCAGGCCGGTCAGCGCCACGCGCATCCGCGCCCCCGGAGGCTCGTTCATCTGGCCGTAAACCAGGGCCACTTGCGACTCGGCCAGGTTGTCCGGCTTGATGACGCCCGATTCCACCATCTCGTGATACAGGTCGTTGCCTTCACGGGTACGTTCGCCCACGCCCGCGAACACGGAATAGCCCGAATGCACTTTGGCGATGTTGTTGATCAGTTCCATGATCAGAACCGTCTTGCCCACGCCGGCGCCGCCGAACAGGCCGATCTTGCCGCCCTTGGAGTAAGGCGCCAGCAGGTCGATGACCTTGATGCCGGTGACGAGGATCTCGGACGAGGTCGCCTGCTGCGCGAATTCCGGCGCGGGCTGGTGGATCGCGCGGCGTTCGCTGACGTTCAGGGGTTCGCCCTCGTCGACCGGCTCGCCCACGACGTTCAGGATGCGGCCCAGCGTCACGTCGCCGACCGGAACCGTGATCGGGCCGCCGGTGTCGCTGACCGGCTCGCCGCGGACCAGACCTTCGGTCGAATCCATGGCGATGGTGCGGACAGTGTTCTCGCCCAGATGCTGCGCCACTTCCAGGATCAGCTTCTTGCCGTTGTTATGCGTTTCCAGCGCGTTCAGAATCGCCGGCAGGTGGCTGTCGAACTGCACGTCAACGACGGCGCCGATCACCTGCGTGATTTTACCAGTGGCCTCTGCCATGTCTTACCCCTACGTGTCAGAGCGCCTCGGCGCCCGAGATGATTTCGATGAGTTCCTTGGTGATCGCGGCCTGACGCGAGCGGTTGTACTCGGTCGTCAGACGGTCGATCATGTCGCCCGCGTTGCGCGTGGCGTTGTCCATGGCCGTCATCCGCGCGCCCTGTTCGGACGCCGCATTTTCCAGAAGCGCCGCGAAGACCTGCGTCGCGACCGAACGCGGCAACAGGTCGGCCAGGATGGCCTCCTCTCCGGGCTCGTAGTCGTACAGCGCCGAGGCACCGCCGGTCGCTCCGCCCTCGGGCAGTTCGGCCGGGATGATCTGGCGGGCGGTCGGAACCTGGCTGATCACCGATTCGAAGCGGTTGTAGAACAGCGTCGCCACGTCGAAATCGCCCGCCTCGAAGCGATCCAGCACGTCGTCGGCGATGGCGCGGGCATTGTCGTAACCCACGCGCTTCACCTCGGACATGTCGACATGGCTGACGAACAGGCTGCCGTATTCGCGCTTCAGCTGCTCGCGGCCCTTCTTGCCGACGGTCAGGATCGCGACCTCTTTCCCTTCACCCCGCAGCCGGTCGGCATATTGCCGGGCCAGCTTGACGATGGTGCTGTTGAAGCCCCCCGCCAGGCCGCGTTCCGAGGTCATCACGACCAGCAGATGCTTGCGGTCGGCGCCGGTCCCGGCCAGCAGGCGCGGCGCGGACGCGGAACCGGCCGCATTCGCGGTCAGCCCTGCCATCACCGCCGCCATCCGGTCGGCATAGGGACGCGCGGCTTCCGCCGCTTCCTGCGCGCGGCGCAGTTTCGCGGCGGCGACCATCTGCATCGCCTTGGTGATCTTCCGCGTGTTCTTGACGCTTCCGATCCGGTTCTTGAGATCCTTGAGACTGGGCATCTATTCCCCCTCTCAGGCGCGGGTCTTGTTGTACGCGTCCAAAGCCGCCTTGATAGCTTCTTCCAGTTCGCCCGAGACCTTGCGGTCGTTGCGGGTCATGTCGTCCAGCAGGTCCGACTTCTGGTTGCGCAGGAACTGGATCAACCCTTCTTCCCAGGCGACGACATCCTTGACCGGAACGTTGTCGATATAGCCCTTGGTCCCGGCATAGATCACGATCACGATTTCCGCGTTGGTCAGCGGGCGATATTGAGGCTGCTTCATCAGCTCGGTCAGGCGCGAACCGCGGTTCAGCAGGCGCTGCGTCGCGGCATCCAGGTCGGACCCGAACTGCGCGAAGGCCGCCATCTCGCGATACTGGGCCAGTTCCAGCTTGACCGGGCCGGCGACCGACTTCATCGCCTTGGTCTGGGCGGCCGAGCCCACGCGCGACACTGACAGACCGGTGTTCACGGCCGGGCGAATGCCCTGGAAGAACAGCTCGGTTTCCAGGAAGATCTGGCCGTCGGTGATCGAGATCACGTTGGTCGGGATATAGGCCGACACGTCGCCCGCCTGGGTTTCGATGATCGGCAGCGCGGTCAGCGACCCGGCTCCGTTGGCCTCGTTCAGCTTGGCCGAACGCTCCAGCAGGCGGGAATGCAGATAGAACACGTCGCCCGGATAGGCTTCACGGCCGGGCGGACGGCGCAGCAGCAGCGACATCTGGCGGTAGGCCACGGCCTGCTTGGACAGGTCGTCATAGATGATCAGCGCGTCCATGCCGTTGTCGCGGAAGTATTCGCCGATCGCGGTGCCCGAATAGGGCGCCAGGAACTGCATCGGCGCGGGGTCCGAGGCGGTCGCGGCGACGACGGTCGTATAGGCCATGGCGCCGGTTTCTTCCAGCTTCTTGACAAGCTGGGCCACGGTCGAACGCTTCTGGCCCACGGCGACATAGACGCAATGCAGCGTCTTCATGCCGTCGTTTTCGCGGCCGTTGTAGTTCAGCTGGTTCAGGATGGTGTCCAGCGCGATGGCGGTCTTGCCGGTCTGGCGGTCGCCGATGATCAGTTCCCGCTGGCCGCGGCCGACCGGGATCATCGCGTCCACGGCCTTCAGGCCGGTGGCCATCGGCTCATGCACCGATTTGCGCGGCATGATGCCCGGCGCCTTCACGTCGGCGATGCGGCGTTCGGTCGCCTCGATCGGGCCCTTGCCGTCGATGGGGTTGCCCAGGCCGTCCACGACGCGGCCCAGCAGCGCCTTGCCGACCGGCACGTCCACGATGGACCGGGTGCGCTTGACGGTGTCGCCTTCCTTGATCGAACGGTCGTCGCCGAAGATCACGATCCCGACGTTGTCGGTTTCAAGGTTCAGCACCATCCCGCGGATGCCGCCGGGGAACTCGACCATCTCGCCGGCCTGCACCTTGTCCAGGCCATAGACGCGGGCGATGCCGTCACCGACGGACAGCACCTGCCCGACCTCGGCCACCTCGGCCTCTTGGCCGAAATTCCTGATCTGATCCTTGAGGATGGCCGAGATCTCGGCTGCCTGGATTCCCATTATCCGACCTCTTTCATAGCATTCTGGAGGGAAGCGAGCTTCGAGCGGATCGAGCTGTCGATCATCTGCGAACCAAGCTTGACAATCATGCCGCCGATGAGGGCCTCATCGACGCGGGTGTTCAGTTTGACCTTCTTGCCGGACTTCTGCGCCAGGGTGTCGCGCAGGCGGGTCTGCTGGTCGTCGGTCAGCGCGACGGCGCTTGTCACCTCGGCGGTGACCTCGCCGCGCTCGGCCGCGATCAGCGCCTGCAACTGGCGCACCAGTTGCGGCAGCACGAACAGGCGGCGGTTCCTGGCCATCAGTTGCAGCGTGTTGGCCAGCACCGGCGAAAAGCCCATCTTCTGCGCCAGCGCGCCGATGGCGCGGGCCTGATCGTCGCGGGTATAGATCGGAGAGCTGATCAGGTCGTGCAAATCGGCGCTGTCCGACAGCGCCGCGCCCAGATCCTCGGTCTGCCGGGCCAGGGCGTCCAGGCCCCCGTCTTCCTTGGCGATGTCGAAGACGGCCTGCGCATAGCGCCCGGCGATGCTCTGGGACATGGAAACAGAGTTGGCCACGGTCATCCTTTACGGTTTGCGCAAGCCCCACTGGCGGGCCGGCGGGTGCCGGTCTGTCGCGGGGTGCGGGTCGCAGTCGCACGGCTTATGGAGGGCCGTTCGGAAATCTGCGGCGTCTCTAGCAGGTGAAAACGGCTCGGGCAACCGGCTAGAACGCGGAAATGTGAGGGATTGCCACCTTCGGATCTCCATATGCCGGAACGGGTCGGAGAAAGCCGCTGACAGGGGCGCGTGGCGGCCCTCGCGCCTGCCGCAGAAAGGCATGGAAACAACCCGGCATGGGGCGGTTACCCTGGGGCCGTCACCCCATGCCGGGCGTCACTGACAACATCTACAAAACGGGCAGTCACCCTTGCCATGACGGGCTGGCAGGGCAGGACGACTTGTTAACAGCAGGTCACCAGTTACAGCATTCCTATAGGACATAATGCTGCGCTGCGGCAGTTCACCTTATGGACAGGTCTTGCGCGATTCGCGGGCGTTAACGGTCATTTTTTCTGCATATGCTGCAAATTTCCGGCTGTCGGGGCGCGCGCGGGACGCGGCCCCACGACCCCGTCCAGGATCTCCAGCGGGCTGGGGACATGGACCCGCGATCCGGAGCCTATCGGGGCGCGCATCTGCTTGGACAGTTCGATCAGCACCACTCCGGCGATCAGGACGCGGCTGATGCGCGCGCCCGCCCGTTCCCACATCTGCGCGCTGCCCAGCCAGAACCGCCGGTCCGAGGGCGGGATATAGACCGCCGACCCGTGCCATTCCGGCACGAAACCCGCCCGTCGGGCCTGGGTCTCGATCTGGCCGGTGGTATAGCTGCGGCCCAGGCCGAAGGGCGTGCGGTCCGAGGCCGCCCACAGCCCGGCACGGTTCGGCACCATCGCCATCATCCGCCCGCCCGGACCCAGCACCCGCCAGGCCTCGGCCAGCAGGGCCGAGGGATCGTCGCTGGTCTCCAGCCCGTGCAGGATCACCAGCCGGTCGACGCTGCCGGTTTCCAGCGGCCAGGCGATCTCGTCGCACAGGACGCTGTGGTTGGGCATCCCGGCGGGCCAGGCCATCACCCCCTGCGGGCCAGGCATCAGCGCCGTGACCCGCCGCGCCACCGCCAGATAGGGCCGCAGCATCGGCGCGGCGAAGCCGAAGCCCGCGACCGTCATTCCCGTGCATCCCCCCGGCTGCCAGCGCGACACCAGCCGGTCGCGCAGGATGCGCTGCACCACACGGCCCAGCGACCGCTGGTAATAGAACTGGCGAAGGTCGGCGATATCGTGGTGCATTGCGCCCCGGCCCGGCTTTTGACAGGCTCGACCTCATCACACGCAAGGGGATTTGCCAATGCCGCTGGAACTGGTCACGCTGCGCTGCCTGAAGGACAACTATGCCTATCTGCTGCATGGCGACGAGGGCACGGTCCTGATCGACGCCCCCGAGGCAGCGCCGATCCTGCGCGAACTGGCGGCGCGCGGCTGGTCCCTGTCGGCGATCCTGCTGACCCATCACCACTCTGACCATGTGGATGGCGTGGCCGAGATCGTGCAGACAACCGGCGCCATGGTGATCGGCGCCGCCGCCGACGCCCACCGCCTGCCGCCGCTGGACCTGCGCATTACGCCGGGCGAGCCGCTGGAGGTTCTGGGCGAACCCGTCCAGATCATCGACGTGCCGGGCCATACCGTCGGCCATGTCGCCTTCCATTTTCCCCAATCCGGCTATGCCTTCACCGCCGACAGCCTGATGGCGATGGGTTGCGGCCGCCTGTTCGAGGGCACGGCCGAGATGATGTGGGACAGCCTGTCGCGCCTGAACGCCCTGCCCGCCGACACGCTGATCTGTTCGGGCCATGACTATTGCGCGGGCAACGGCGCCTTCGCGCTGTCGGTCGATCCCGACAACCAGGCCCTGCGCGACCGGCTGGACGCGGTGCAGCAGGCGGAACAGCCCTGCGCCCCCGTGACCCTGGCACAAGAGCGCGAGACGAATCCGTTCCTGCGGGTGGCGGCCCTGCGGCCGGGCCTGGGGATGGAGGACGCCCCGGACGCCCAGGTCTTCGCCCGGCTGCGCGCCATGAAGGACGCGTTCTGAACGCCAGGCGAAATCGCCGTCATCGGGGCCGCGCTTGAAATCCGCGCGGCGACGCATCACATCTGCCTCAACCGTGGGAAAATCGTGGCGTCCCGGTGAAAAAGCACTTGATGCCGACTGAATTCCACCAAATCTTAACTGTATCGTGACAGTCTGGGCAGGTGGGCACAAGATATGCCCATACCGCCAGCCGACTGACAGGAGAAGACCGTGCCAAGTTTCTCGACCCCCCTGGAACAGGCCATTCACCAGGCGCTTGCGCTGGCGAACGAACACCGACACGAGCTTGCCACGCTCGAACACCTGCTGCTGGCCCTGACCGAGGAACCGGACGCGGTCAAGGTGATGCGGGCCTGCAATGTCGACCTGGACGAGTTGCGCAAGCTGCTTGTCGATTTCATCGAAGACGACCTGTCCACCCTGATCACCGATGTGGAAGGGTCCGAGGCCGTGCCGACTGCCGCCTTCCAGCGGGTGATTCAGCGCGCCGCGATACATGTCCAAAGCTCGGGCCGGCAAGAGGTGACGGGCGCGAACGTTCTGGTCGCGATCTTCGCCGAACGCGAATCGAACGCGGCTTTCTTCCTTCAGGAAATGGACATGACCCGTTACGACGCGGTCAACTTCATCGCGCATGGCGTGGCGAAAAACCCGTCCTTCAACGAAAGCCGCAAGGTGGTCGGGTCCGACGAACCCGAACAGAAGCAGGCCGAGGCCGCGCCCGAGGCCAAGGACGAAACCGCGCTTGGCAAATACTGCGTGGACCTGAACGCCAAGTCCAAGAAAGGCGACATCGACCCTCTGATCGGCCGCGAGGCCGAGGTGGAGCGGGCGGTCCAGGTTCTGTGCCGCCGTCGCAAGAACAACCCGCTGCTGGTGGGTGATCCGGGCGTGGGCAAGACCGCCATCGCCGAAGGGCTGGCGCTCAAGATCACGCGCGGGGAAACCCCGGATGTGCTGGCGGGCGCCACGATCTTCTCGCTGGACATGGGCGCGCTGCTGGCGGGCACCCGCTATCGCGGCGATTTCGAGGAACGGCTGAAAGCAGTCGTCAAAGAGTTGGAGAACCACCCCGACGCGATCCTGTTCATCGATGAGATTCACACCGTCATCGGCGCGGGGGCGACCTCGGGCGGGGCGATGGATGCCTCGAACCTGCTGAAGCCTGCGCTGTCGGGCGGCAAGCTGCGCTGCATGGGATCGACCACCTACAAGGAGTTCCGGCAGCATTTCGAAAAGGACCGCGCCCTGTCGCGCCGGTTCCAGAAGATCGACGTGAACGAACCCTCGGTCCCCGACACGGTCAAGATCCTGATGGGCCTGAAACCCAGCTTCGAAAAGCACCACGACCTGCGCTACACGAACGAGGCGATCAAGTCGGCGGTGGAGCTGGCAAGCCGCTATATCAACGACCGCAAGCTGCCCGACAGCGCCATCGACGTGATCGACGAGGCGGGCGCGGCGCAGCATCTGGTCAGCGAAAGCAAGCGCCGCAAGATGATCACCCCCAAGGAGATCGAGGCCGTGGTGGCGAAGATCGCCCGGATCCCGCCGAAGAACGTCAGCAAGGACGATGCCGAGGTGCTGCGCGACCTGGAAGCCTCGCTCAAGCGCGTGGTGTTCGGACAGGACGCGGCGATCACGGCGCTGTCCTCGGCGATCAAGCTGGCGCGGGCCGGCCTGCGCGAGCCCGAAAAGCCCATCGGCAACTATCTGTTCGCCGGACCCACGGGCGTCGGCAAGACCGAGGTCGCCAAGCAGCTTGCCAGCACGCTGGGCGTCGAACTGCTGCGCTTCGACATGTCGGAATACATGGAGAAGCACGCGGTCAGCCGCCTGATCGGCGCGCCTCCGGGCTATGTCGGCTTCGACCAGGGCGGGATGCTGACCGATGGGGTGGACCAGCATCCGCATTGCGTGCTGCTGCTGGACGAGATCGAGAAGGCGCACCCGGATGTCTACAACATCCTGTTGCAGGTGATGGACCACGGCAAGCTGACCGACCACAACGGGCGGCAGGTGGATTTCCGCAACGTGATCCTGATCATGACCTCGAACGCGGGCGCGTCGGACATGCAGAAGGCGGCGATCGGCTTCGGCCGCGACAAGCGCGAGGGCGAGGATACCGCCGCCATCGAGCGGACCTTCACGCCTGAATTCCGCAACCGCCTGGACGCCGTCATCAGCTTTGCGGCCCTGTCCCGCGACGTGGTGGTCCATGTGGTCGAGAAGTTCGTGCTGCAACTGGAAGCGCAGCTGATGGACCGCAACGTCCATATCGAACTGACCCCGGAAGCCGCCGACTGGCTGGCCGAAAAGGGTTATGACGACAAGATGGGCGCCCGTCCCCTGGGCCGCGTGATCCAGGAAAACATCAAGAAGCCGCTGGCCGAGGAACTGCTGTTCGGCCGGCTGACCAAGGGCGGCGTGGTCCGCGTGAAGATCGAGGACGACAAGCCGGTCTTCGACATCACCGGCCCCGACGCCCCGCGCATCGGCAAGTCCAAGACGCCGCTGCTGACCGCGGAATAAACCCCGCGCCCCGCTACCCAGGCCCCGCCGCGCCACCTCGCGGCGGGGCTTTTTGCTGCCGCACGCGCGTCACTCCGGGGCGGGGTGCCTTGGGATCAGGACAGCCGCGCCGGGATCAGTCCGCGCAAGGCATTGCCCATCAGGATGCGCCCGTCCTCCAGATCGTCGGGTCGCAGCACCGCTTCCCGTGCCCGCCCCGAGGCCAGCAGCGACGCCCGCAACACTCCCGGCAGCAGCCCGCAATCCAGTGCAGGCGTCAGCAGCCGACCCTCGCGCTCCAGAAACAGGGTGGTGATCGTCCCTTCGCAAATCTCGCCGCGTTCGTTCAGCAGCAGCGCCTCGTCCACCGCCCCAGACAGGGCGGCGCGGGCCGCGTCATAGCCGGGCCGGTGCGAGGTCTTGATCCGCAGCCAGGGATCGCCGCTGGACAGGCGGACATCGGCAATCCGCAACCGCCACAGGGGTGGATTCGCGGCCAGCGGCTGATGCGTCAGCGCCACCGCCCCCGCCGCATCCACCGTCAGCCGCGCCCGCAGAACCTGCCCGCGCGGCAGCCCGGCCAGCACCGCCGAGACCCGCCCCTCGTCCAGCGGAAAGCCCACCGCCGCGCAGTCCCGCCGCAGCCGGTCCAGATGCAGCGGCCACAGCCGGACCCTGCCATCGGGCTCGGCCCGCATCGTCTCGATGACGGTCAGGTCTGCGGGGAGAGGTTCAGAAATGCGGCCTTGCACAATGCCTCCTGCCATTCCGATCCGGCGCGGCTGTCATGGGTGATGCCGCCGCCGACATTCAGCCGCAAGCGGTCGGGGGCCTCCAGGACGGGCGTCCGGATCGCCACCGAAAAGCGCATCGGCCCGGCCGGGTCGATCCAGCCGATGGCCCCGCAATAGACCCCGCGCGGCGCCTGTTCCAGTTCCGCGATGATCTGCATCGCCCGGATCTTCGGCGCCCCGGTGATGGATCCGCAGGGAAACAGCGCCGCCAGGATCGCCGCCAGACCGACGCCCCCCGCCAGTTGCCCGGTCACGGTCGAGGTCATCTGGTGGACGGTCGCATAGGTTTCCACCTGAAACAGCGACGGCACCCGGACGCTGCCGGGCATACACACCCGCGACAGATCGTTGCGCAACAGATCGACGATCATCAGATTCTCGGCCCGGTCCTTGTCCGAGGCCGACAGGGCCGCAGCCAGCGCCCTATCCTGGGCCGCGTCGGCGCCGCGCGGCGCGGTGCCCTTCATCGGCCGCGTCTCGATCCGGCCGGCACCGTCGACGGCAAAGAACAGTTCGGGGCTGCGCGACAGGACGATCGGACCGCCCAGATCGACGAAGGCGCCCTCGCCCACCGGCTGACGCGCGGCCAGGGCGGCATGGATCGCCAGCGGATCGCCCGAGACTCGCGCCTGCATCGGAAAGGTCAGGTTCACCTGGTAACAGTCGCCCGCGGCGATATAGGTGCGCACCGCCCGCACGGCAGCGTCGTATCGCGTGCGGCCCCACAGCGGCTGCGGCGCGCCGATCGCGACGCCAGCCGGATCGGGCAAGGGCGGGGCGGCGCGCGGCGCGTCGAAAACCCCCATCAGGATCAGCGGCGCCTCGCGATCCGAAGGCATCAGCGGCGCCAGCTTGGGGGTCAGCGCGTAGCCCAACTCATAGGACAGATAGCCCGCCAGCCACAGCCCACGCGCCCGCGCGGCCTCGATCGCGGCCAGGGCCGGGCCGACGCCCGCGGCGGTATCGGCGCGGATCACCGTTTGCGGCGCGGCAAACAGCGTGCCGCCGGGAAGGTGGCCGTGGTCGAAGCGGACCTGGCTCACTTGGCGGCCTTGGCCTTGGCCGCCAGGTCGCGGGCGATGGCGAAGGCGCCCTTGATGCGGTCGGCATCCGTCGCCCAATCGCGGCGCACGAAGATCTTGTTGCCGTCCACTTTCGCGTCGCCGCGCTGATCGGTCAGGAACTCGACCAGCCCCGCCGGATTGGCGAACTTGTCGCCGTGGAACTGCACCGTGGCCCCCTTCGGCCCGGCATCCAGGCGCGAGATATTCGCGCGCTTCGCCATCGCCTTGATGCGGATCACCAGCAGAAGCGTGTTCACCTCTCGCGGAAGGGGACCGAAGCGGTCGATCAGTTCGGCCGCGAAACCCTCCAGCTCGACCTTGGTGGTCAGGCCGGACAGGCGGCGGTAAAGGCCCAGCCGAACGTCCAGATCGGGTATATAGCTTTCCGGGATCGTGACCGGCACGCCGAGGTTCAGTTGCGGCGCCCATTCGTCCTCGGGCGTGCCCTCGATCTCGCCCGATTTCAGCTTGGCGATGGTTTCCTCCAACATCTGCTGGTAGAGTTCGAAGCCGACTTCCTTGATATGGCCCGACTGCTCCTCTCCCAGCAGGTTGCCGGCTCCGCGCAGGTCAAGGTCTTGGCTGGCGAGGTTGAAGCCCGCCCCCAACCCGTCGATGGACCCCAGGAATTTCAGCCGCCGCATCGCCTGCGGGGTCAGCGGCTGGCGGGGCTTGGTGGTCAGATAGCAATAGGCGCGCGTCTTGGACCGGCCCACCCTGCCCCGGATCTGGTAAAGCTGCGCCAGGCCGAACATGTCGGCGCGCCAGACGATCATGGTGTTCGCGGTGGGGATGTCCAAGCCGCTTTCGACGATGGTGGTCGCCAGCAGCACGTCGTGGCTGCCGTCGTAAAAGGCGTTCATCCGCTGGTCCAGATCGCCCGCCGCAAGCTGTCCATGCGCCACCAGGTAATTGATTTCCGGCATGTTTTCGCGCAGCCAGTGTTCGACATCGGGCAGGTCGGACAGGCGCGGGACGACGAAGAAGCTTTGCCCGCCGCGATATTTCTCGCGCAGCAGGGCCTCGCGGATCGTCACGCTGTCGAATTCGCTGACATAGGTGCGGATCGACAGCCGGTCCACCGGCGGCGTGCCGATCACCGACAGGTCGCGCACGCCGGTCAGCGACAGTTGCAGCGTGCGCGGGATCGGCGTGGCGGTCAGGGTCAGGACGTGGATGTCGCTGCGCAATTCCTTGAGCCGTTCCTTGTGGGCGACGCCGAAATGCTGTTCCTCGTCGATGATCAGCAGGCCGAGGTTCTTGAAGCGCACGCCCTTGGCCAGCACCGCATGGGTGCCGACGACGATATCCACGCTGCCGTCCGACAGCCCGGTGCGCGTCGCCGCCGCGTCCTTGGCACTGACGAAGCGCGACAAGGGCCGCACGGCGATGGCGGTGCCGCGAAAGCGTTCGGCGAAGGTCTTGAAGTGCTGGCGGGCCAGCAGCGTGGTGGGCGCCACCACCGCCACCTGCATCCCCTGCGACGCGGCGATGAAAGCCGCGCGCATCGCCACCTCGGTCTTGCCGAAGCCCACGTCGCCGACGATCAGCCGGTCCATGGGCCGGCCCGCCGCCAGATCCTCGGCCACGTCGTCGATGGCGGACAACTGGTCCTCGGTTTCGGAATAGGGAAAGCGGGCGGCGAAGGCCTGCCAGTCATGGTCCTCGGGCTCCAGCACCGGGGCGGGGCGCAGCAGGCGCTCGGCGGCCACCCGCATCAGCTTGTCGGCGATCAGCTTGATGCGTTCCTTGAGCCGCGCCTTGCGCGCCTGCCAGGCGCCGCCGCCCAGCTTGTCCAGCAGGCCTTCCTCGTGGCCATAGCGCGACAGCAGCTCGATATTCTCGACCGGCAGGTAAAGCCGGTCGCCGCCCGCATATTCCAACGCCACGCAGTCATGCGGCACACCGGCGGCCTTGATCGTCTCAAGACCCGTATAGCGCCCAATGCCGTGTTCGACATGGACGACCAGATCGCCCGGCGTCAGGCTGGTGGTGTCGCGCAGGAAATTGTCGGCCCGACGGCGCTTCTTCGCGCCCCGGATCAGCCGGTCGCCCAGCACGTCCTGTTCCGAGATCACCGCAAGACGGCCAAGCGCCTGTCCCTCGGCAACAAAGCCCTCGTCCAGGGGCCAGACCGCAAGACCGACCGTGCCCGGCTTGTCGGGCATGTCGCGGATATCGCCGATGTGCTTGGCCCCAGCGAGACCCTCATCGGCCAGAAGGCCCGACAGACGGTCGCGGGCGCCGTCCGAGAAGCTGGCGACAATGACCCTATGGTCCTGGGAAAGCGCCTTCACATGATCGGCCAGTGCCTTGAACAGGTTGATGCTTTCCGCCTGACGTTCCGGCGCGAAGTTGCGCCCCGCGCGGCCGCCCGCATCCAGCACCCCCGGCCCCGGCGGCTGCGGCAGCACCGCCAGCCGCAGCAGCCGATGCGCCGCCAGCCAGGCCGTCCACTCGTCGTCCGAGGGGAACATCGCCTCGGGTGGCACGGGTTTATAGACCGTGTCGCTGCGGCCCTTGGCGGCCATCGCGGCCTTCCGCGCCTCGAACTGTTCTCGGATCATGCCGCGCCGGCCGTCGATCACCTGGACGATATGGTCGTCCAGCACCACCGAGGCGCCGGGCAGATAGTCGAACAGGCTCTCCATCCGGTCGTGGAACCAGGGCAGCCAGTGTTCCATCCCCGCCGTCTTGCGGCCCGCGCTGACGCTTTCATACAAGGGATCGTTGGTGCCGCCGCCGTATTCCGTGCGATAGTTCTGGCGGAAGCGGGTGATCGCGTCCTCGTCCAGGATCACCTCGGACATGGGCGCAAGCTCGATCCGCGACAGCTTTTCGGTGGTGCGCTGCGTTTCCGCATCGAACCGGCGGGCGCCGTCCAGAACGTCGCCGAACAGATCCAGCCGCACGGGGCCGGATTCGCCGGGCGGGAAGATGTCGATGATGCCGCCGCGCACGGCATAGTCGCCGGGTTCGGTCACGGTGGGCGATTGCGCGAAACCCATGCGCACCAGGAAATCGCGCAGCGCGGCCTCGTCGATGCGGTCGCCGACGCGGGCGGTGAAGCTGGCGCCGGACACAAGGTCGCGCGCGGGCACCCGTTGCAGCACCGCGTTCAGCGTCGTCAGCAGCACGAACGGCCCCTGGATCGCCCCCTGCGCCAGCCCCGCAAGGGTTGCCATCCGCGCCGCCTGGATATCGGGCGAGGGCGAAACGCGGTCATAGGGCGTCGTGTCCCAGGCCGGGAAATCCAGCACCGCCAGATCGGGCGCCAGGAACGCCAGGGCGGCGCGCATCGCGGCCATGCGGCGGTCGTCGCGGGCGATGTGGATCACGGGGGAACCGCGCGCGGCCTCGCGCGCGATCAGGGCGGCGTCATAGCCTTCGGGCGCGCCGGAAAGGATCAGGTGTTCGGCCATGGGCGTGAGGTAAAGCGCCGCGCGGCGGAGTCAAGGTCAGAACCCATAGGGATGGATCACCGACCACAGCGCGCCCCACAGCGCCGTGACCGCCACCGCCGCCATGGACAGGACCGTGACCAGCCGCCGGTGGATCACCATCCGCCTGACCGCCTGCGAAGCCGCCTCGGGGATGGGCTGGGCGCCCTGCTCGGCCGCCTCCAGCAGCGGGACAAGACGGCGCGCCAGCGCGATCCGCATCCAGAACAGCGCCGCCAGCGGCATCAGCAGCAGAAAGGACGCCAGCGCCAGTTCCAGGTCATAGCCGATGCCCATGATCGCCAAGGACGACAGCGCGAAGCCGGTCGCGGCCAGGAAGCACGCCCCCTCTCGCCTGCCCAGCCGCCAGCGGGGCAGCACCAGCGACAGCCAGTCCAGCAGGTGCAGGACCACCGGGGCATCGCCCTTGCCCTCGGCCAGGGCGGCGCGGGCGCGGGACAGGATCTCGACCGGGACGCCGATCACGCTGCGGCCCGTCAGCGACCAGGTGCCGATCACGACCAGCCAATACCAGACCGTGCCGAACGACCGGCTGTCCAGAAACCCGATCAGACTGTTGAATTGGGGCACGCGGGCTTCCTTGTCCTTGGTCGCGGGCGACCTTAGAACGGCAGTTGCCAAAGGAAAAGCCGCCCCGAAGAAGGAAACCCGCCATGCCGACGCCGATCATCGCCCCCTTCCCCGCCGCCCGGCTGCGCCGGCTGCGCCGCACCCCCGCGATCCGCGCGATGGTATCGGAATGCGACGTGACGCCCGCCAACCTGATCTGGCCGATCTTCGTGACCGAGGTGTCGGGGGCCGAGGGCGAGATCGCCTCGATGCCCGGAGTCGAGCGGCTGACTCTGGACGGCGCGCGCCGGGCGGCGGAACGGGCCGCGACGCTGGGCATCCCGGCGATCTGCATCTTTCCCCATTCAGATCAGGATCTTAAGACAGAAACTTGCGAACGGGCCTGGGATCCCGACAATATCGGCAACCAGGCGATCCGCGCCGTCAAGGAAACCGTGCCCGACCTGGCGGTGATGACGGACATCGCGCTGGATCCCTATAACGCCAACGGCCATGACGGCATCGTCGTGAACGGAGAGATCCTGAATGACGAGACGGTCGAGGCCCTGGTGCGCATGGCCCTGGCCCAGGCGGAAAGCGGCGCCGACATCCTGGGGCCAAGCGACATGATGGACGGCCGCATCGGCGCGCTGCGCGGCGCACTGGAACAGGCGGGCCACAAGCATGTGGCGATCCTGTCCTATGCGGCGAAATTCGCCTCCAGCTTCTATGGCCCGTTCCGGGACGCGGTGGGCGCATGCGGGCGGCTGGTGGGCGACAAGAAGACCTATCAGGTCAACCCCGCCAACCGGGGCGAGGCGATCCGCTGCGTCGCCCGCGACCTGGCCGAGGGCGCGGACATGGTGATGGTGAAGCCGGGAATGCCCTATCTGGACATCTGCCGCGCCGTGAAGGACCAGTTCGGCGCACCGACCTTCGCCTATCAGGTCAGCGGCGAATACGCGATGCTGGAAGGCGCGATCCGCAACGGCTGGCTGTCGCGGGACGCCATGTTCGAAAGCCTGCTGTGCTTCCGCCGGGCGGGCTGCGACGGCATCCTGACCTATTTCGCGCCGCTGGTGGCCGAGGCGTCCAAAGGCTGATCCAAAGACCGCATCCGGCCCTGGGCGAAACGCTCTGGGGAATTCATCCTGCCCGAGACAGGAGCACGGCTGCGAAATCCGCAGCCGTGCAGATGTGTCATGCCGCCAGCGGCTTTCCGCTTTTGCGGCGGCGGCGCAGAACCGCAAGAAACACCGGGCCCACCGCGACCAGCGGCAGCGTCGCCGGCAGGGGAACCGCCGAGGGATCCACAGGCCCCGGCCCGGTTCCGGGATCCACGCTGCCGATCCCCTTCAGTTCCACCAGGACAGGGTGGGACATGGTGTCGATGCAGCAATTGGTGCCGGTGAAGAAATACCAGAAGCCGTCGCCCAGCGTCAGCGGCTGGGTATAAAGCCAGTCGTTGTAACGGACCCCGGTTTCATTGTCGGGATCGTCGGTGTAGCCGGTCAAGGTCTTGTCCGCGATCATCGCGTCGCGGTCGCGGTTATTCACGGTCCCGGCCCATTGGATCGTATAAGGATTCAATCCGTAGGCAGCGGGATCATTCGTGCCGTTCCCGGATATGGTCAGGCCGCCGTTATCCGAACACAGGATGCCTTCGCTGCAGGGAAAGACCTGATCTCCGTGCCAATGTTCGTTCCACAGGGTGATCGTGCCGTTTCCATTGTCGGTCCAGCCGAACGTCACCGTATGCGCAGCGGCGCCGATGGACCCCGCAAGCAATACGGCGGTCGCCGTTAAAATCGTCTTCAACATGCCTCACTTGCTCCCACACGCAGTCGATGAAACTCATCAGAAAAAAAATGCGGATTGACCGCTGATATCCGCATTCCCAATAAAAAGAATAACACGAGCAAAAACCGAGTCAAAATAAAACGAAATAGCGATGAACTTCAACCACTACGGGTAAATATTAGTTTTATATTTATTATTGGGCGAAATTGAAGGCGCGGGGGTGTGTGGGCGACTTGCCGCTATGGCGCATCACCGGCAGGTGACAGGCCCGGAAAAATCTCCTAGGTCTCGGGCGATAGCGCCATGCGCATGCAGAGATGAGGGCGACAGAATGAACGATGGAAACCGGATCACCCGGCGCGGCGTCCTGGCCGGAGGCGCCGCCGCGCTGGCGGTTGCCGGGTGCAGCAATGCCGTGGGCACCAATGCCGGGGCGGAACTGGATGCGCGGGTCGATGCGACGCATCAGTATCTGGTCCAGAACTACCCTTCGGCGCAGGCTTTGGTGCAGAACGCCAAGGGCGTCCTCTACATGCCCCTGATGACCGAGGCCGCGCTTGGCTTCGGCGGCGCCTATGGCCAGGGCGCGCTGAGGATCGGCGGGGCGACGGTGGACTATTATTCCGCCACCCGCGCCACTGTGGGTTTCCAGGCGGGCGCGCAGCAATACGCGCATGTGCTGATCTTCCAGACCGATGCCGCGCTTGCGTCCTTCCGCGCCTCGCCGGGCTGGCTGGCGGGGGCCAATGCCTTCTATGCGATCCCCCAGGGCGGCATGGCGCTGGGCGCCGACACGATCACCGCGCAGCTGCCGGTCGTGGCGATGATCTTCGGCCAGGCCGGGCTGATGGCGGGCGCGTCAATCGAGGGCACGAAATACACCCGCATCATCCCCTCCGAAATCCCGACGCTGGGCTTCGGCGGCATGGGCCTGCCGCAAATGGGCCGCCGCTAACCCGAGGTCAGGTGCCGCAATCCGTGCGTGACATCGGCGCGCACGGCCAGCCGCAGGGCGGGTTCGTCGCCCGCCCGCAGCGCGGCCAGGATCATGCGGTGATGGCGGGGCGGCTCGTTCCGCTTCACCCGTCCGTAAAGCGCCCGCATCGTCGGTCCCAGTTGCAGCCAGATCGTTTCCAGCATCGCCAGCATCGCCGGGGCCTGCGCGCGCAGATACAGCATCCGGTGGAATTCCAGGTTGCAGCGGATATAGCCCACGGCGTCGTGGTTCTCGACCGCGTCGGCGATGCGCGCGTTCATCTGCGCCAGCCGGTCGATCAGCGCGAAATGCGCGCGCGGCAGGGCGCGGGCGGCGAGTTCGGGTTCGATCAGCGCACGCAGGGCCGCCAGTTCCTCGATCCGGTCGTCCGACAGCGCGGGCGTGGTGACGCGCCCTGACGCGGACAGCGTCAGCGCCCCCTCGGCCACCAGGCGGCGCACGGCCTCGCGCGCGGGGGTCATGGACAGGTGGTATTCGCGGGCGATGCCGCGCAGGGTCAGCGGCTTGCCGGGGGGCAACTCGCCCAGCATGATCCGGCTGCGCAGGTTGCGGTACAGCTTCTCGTGGGCGGAAGGATCGGCGGGGCGGGCTGGGGCGTTCATGGTGCGTTTGTGATCACAAACTGCGCGCCCGTCAATCCCCCGTGGGATCGCGGAACTGCCAGACCATCAGGTCCGGCCCGTGCCGCCGCAGCCAGTCGCGATGGCGCGCATAGTCGGGCATCAGCCCCGCCACTGCCGCCCAGAAGCGCGGCGAATGATCCATGTGGCGCAGATGCGCGACCTCGTGGGCGGCGACATAATCCAGCACCACGGGCGGGGCCATCGCCAGCCGCCAGGAGAACATCAGCCGCCCGTCCGCCGTGCAACTGCCCCAGCGGGACCGCGTGTCGCGCAGGGCGATGGCCCGATAGCTGCGACCAAGCGCCACGGAATAACCGTCGCAGGCCGCGCGCAGGTGCGCCATCGCCCGGTGCTTCAGGAACGCCTGCACCACCGGCCCCGCCGGACGGCCCGCGGGCAGCAGCAGCGCCTCGCCCTCGACCGACGCGGCGCGCACCGAGGCCGGGGTCAGCACAAGCGGCATCCCCGCCACCGGCACCGCCGCGCCGTGCTGCACGATGCTGGGCGCGGGCCGCCGCTGGGCCGCCTGCAACAGCCAAGCCGCCTTCGATTCGGCGAATGCGGCGCCATCGGACAGAGGGGCGCCCACGGGCAGCGTCAGCACCACCGGCCCGCCGTCGCGCGGCACCCGCAGCGTCATGCGCCGCGCGCGGGCCGAGCGCCGCCAGGTGATCCGCATCCCGTTGCCGATCGTGAACGCCTCGGCCATCCCGCGCCTGCCCTTGCCCCGTCCGCCGGTTGCTGTCGAAAGCCTTTGACACCCCCGTATGCCTGTGGCAGGGGGACCACCGAAATTCCCTAAACGCGGCGGAAGGAGAATGCCATGCCCAAAGAGGAATGGGGCACGAAACGCCTGTGCCCGCACTGCGCGACGCGCTTTTACGACCTGCGCGCCAATCCGATGACCTGCCCCGCCTGCGGGAACACCTTCACGCTGGAAAGCCTGACGGACTCGCGCGGCAAGACGCTGGTCACCGAAAAGACCGCCGCCCGTGAAGACGACGACCTGGTCGACGACGACGAGGATCTGGGCGACGACGCAGGCGAGTTGGACGACGATCTGCTGGAGGAGGACGACGACGACGGCGACGTGTCGCTGGACGAAATCGCCGATGTCCCGGAAAACGACGACGATTGATCCGAAAAAGGCCGGTCCCAGACCGGCCTTTGTTCTTTTGCGGGGTCAGCCCAGCCGATAGTTCGGGCTTTCCCGCGTGATCTGCACGTCGTGGACGTGGCTTTCCTTCAGCCCAGCCCCGGTGATGCGCACGAACTGGCAGTTCTTGCGCATCTCCTCGACCGTGGCGCAGCCGGTATAGCCCATCGCGGCGCGCAGGCCGCCGACCAACTGGTGGATCACCGCGCTGGCGGAACCCTTGTAGGGCACCTGACCCTCGATCCCCTCGGGGACCAGCTTGTCGGTCGCCGCGTCCTTCTGGAAATAACGGTCGGCCGAGCCGCGCGCCATGGCGCCCAGGCTGCCCATGCCGCGATAGGATTTGAAGGACCGGCCCTGGTACAGGATCACCTCGCCGGGGGATTCGTCGGTGCCGGCGATGGCGCTGCCGACCATGGCGCAGCTGGCGCCCGCCGCGATGGCCTTGGCGAAATCGCCCGAGAACTTGATGCCCCCGTCGGCGATGATCGGCACCTCGCCCGCAGCGGACGCCGCATCCATGATCGCCGTCAGCTGCGGCACGCCCACGCCCGCGACGATCCGCGTGGTGCAGATCGAGCCCGGCCCGATGCCGACCTTGACCGCATCGGCCCCGGCGTCGATCAGCGCGCGCGTCCCCTCGGCCGTGGCGACGTTACCGGCCACCACCTGCACCTCGTTCGAGAACATCTTCACCCGCTCGACCGCCTTGGCGACCCCTGCGGAATGGCCATGGGCGGTGTCGATCACCACCATGTCCACGCCCGCGTCGATCAGGGCCTGGCTGCGCTCATAACCCTCGTCGCCCACGGTCGATGCGGCGGCGACGCGCAGGCGGCCCAGATCGTCCTTGCAGGCCAAGGGGTTCAGGACCGACTTTTCAGTATCCTTCAGCGTCAGAAGGCCCGTCAGCTTGCCTTGCCCGTCGGTGACCAGCAGCTTTTCGATGCGGCGTTCCTTCATCAGACCGATGGCCTGCTGGCGGTCGGCCGGTTCGGTCAGCATCGCCAGGTTGTCCGAGGTCATGACCGCCCGCACCGGCGTCCGGTCGTCGCTGGCAAAGCGCATGTCGCGGTTGGTGACGATGCCCACGACACGGCCTTGGTCGTCCACGACCGGAAAGCCGGTGACGTTGAAGCGTTCCTGGAACGCCTTGGCGTCGCCCACGGTCTGATCGGCGCGCAAGGTGATCGGATTGTAGACGATGCCCGATTCGAACCGCTTGACGCGGCGGACCTCGTCAGCCTGCTGTTCGGCGGTCAGGTTGCGGTGGATCACGCCCATGCCCCCCGCCTGGGCCATGGCGATGGCCATGCGGCTTTCGGTGACCGTATCCATGGCGGATGACAGCAGCGGGATGTTCATGGCGATGGCGCGCGTCACGCGCGTCGTCACATCGGCGGTCGAGGGCATGACCGTGGATGCGGCGGGGACCAGAAGCACATCGTCAAAGGTAAGCGCCTCACGAATCTGCATGGGGTGTCCTTGCGGCAAGTTCGTTTGGCAGTTTCCCCTTTCACGGGCCGGGATGTTTGTCCAGTGCGGCGAGGCGTTTTTGTTTCGGATAATTCCCCGCTCCGGGACAACCGAAAGTTGCTGCAAAGACACGCGGGGCACGCGCATTGGACATCGACGCCGCGTCATATTGCACCATTAATTGATTCGTAGAACATCGGCGGTAAAGCTCGAATCCAGCGGCCGCATGGCTGCCAAGGGAGGGAACTATGAAAAAAATCATGACTGGCGGCGCGGTTCTGCTGATCTCTGCGTCCCCGATCGTCGCGGGCGGGATCGAACGGGCGCCGCAGTCTCTGTCCGTGCTGTTCGAACAGGGGAATTACGCCGAACTGAGCTTTGGCGGGGTCGATCCCACGGTGGAAGGCAGGGATATCGCCTCTTTCAAGACCGGCGACGTGACGCAAGGCTATGGCTTCGTGGGGCTGGCCTACAAGCACCAGTTCAACGACAACCTGTCGGCCGCCTTCATCATGGAACAGCCGTTCGGGGCGGATCTGCTGTACCCGACTGGATCCGGCGGATCGCCGGTGCTGGGGGGCACCCGCGTCCAGATCGATTCCACCACTTTTACCGCGCTGGCGCGGTATCGCTTCGACAACAATTTCTCGATCCATGGCGGCATCCGCGGGTCGCAGGCCGATGGCCAGGTCCGGTTGCAGGGGCAGGCCTATTCCAGCCTCGGCCCGGTTCCGTATAATCTGGACATCGCCCGCGAAACGGGGGTCGGATATGTCATCGGCGCCGCCTACGAGATCCCGGACATCGCCGCGCGAGTCTCGCTGACCTACAACTCTCCGATCGACCACGACTTCGACATGACCGAAAGCGGCTCGGCCATCCTTGCGGCGACGGGCGGGCTGACCGATACCATCACCGGCAACTACACCGTCAAGACGCCGCGCAGCTGGACGCTGGAGGGTCAGACCGGCATCGCGGCGGACACGCTTCTGTTCGGGTCGATCCGCTGGGTCAAATGGTCCGAGTTCCTGGTCGACAACGCGGTCTTCCCCATTCCGGTCGGCAACGGAATTCCGCTGGTCGAGCTTGAGAATACCACCACCTATACCATCGGCGTTGGCCGCAAGTTCACCGAGAGCTGGTCCGGCTCGGTCTCGTTCCTCTACGAACCCAGCAAGGGCGACATCATCTCGCCCCTTGCGCCGACCAACGGGCGCAAGGCGATCACGCTGGCGGCGATCTATACGATGGACAACATCAAGATCACTACGGGGATCAACTATTCCCGCGTCGGCGGTTCCGACCTGGCCGTGGGAGAGACCGGCAACAAGCGGACGGTCGCCACGACCGACGACGGCGATGTCTGGGGCGTGGGCGTCCGCATCGGCTACAGCTTCTGACCCCCTGCCACCGCGATCCCGGCAAGGCCCCGTTCCGGCGGGGCCTTTGCTTTTGGCCGGGCGCGGATTACCTATGCGGCGCAAGGCGAAGGGGCACCCGATGATCTATGGCAGCGGCGGCGAATGGTTGGGATCGGGCGCAAAACGCGTCGTGCTGTTCGGGATGTCGGGCCTGGGCAAGACCTATCTGGCCAACATGCTGCGCGAGGCGGGCGACTGGTTCCACTACTCGGTCGATTACCGCATCGGCACCCGCTACATGGGCGAATTCATCGCCGATAACTTCAAGCGCGAGGCGATGAAGGTTCCCTTCCTGCGCGACCTGCTGCTGTCCGACAGCGTCTATATCGCCAGCAACATCACCTTCGACAACCTGGCGCCGCTGTCGACCTATCTGGGCAAGCCCGGCAGCCCGTCGCGCGGCGGCCTGCCCTTCGACGAATACTGCCTGCGCCAGAACCAGCACCGCCGGGCCGAGATCGCGGCCCTGCTGGACACGCGCCACTTCATGGACCGCGCCCGCGACATCTATGCCATCCCGCATTTCGTCTGCGATTCGGGCGGCTCGATCTGCGAGGTGGTGGATCCCGACGATCCGGCCGATCCGGTGCTGTCGGCACTGGAACGCGATCTGTTGATGGTCTGGATCAAGGGGTCCGACGCCCATACCGCCGAACTGGTCCGCCGCTTCGACAAGGCGCCCAAGCCCATGTATTACCAGCCGGAATTCCTGGAAAAGGCCTGGGTCGCCTATCGCGTCGAAAAGGGGCTGGAGGCGGCGCAGGTCAATCCCGACGACTTCATCCGCTGGACTTACGCGCGCGCCCTGGCCCACCGCCAGCCGCGCTATCAGGCGATGGCGCGGCGCGGCGTCACCGTCCTGGCCGAGGAGGTGGCCGAGGTCCGCAGTCCTGCGGATTTCGACGCCCTGATCGCCCGCGCCATCGACCGCAAGGAATAAGACAATGCCCATCACCCTGAACGAGAACCTGCCCGCCTATCGCATCCTGTCGGACGAAGGCGTGATGGTGATGTCTCCGGGCCGGGCCGCGACCCAGGACATCCGGCCGCTTCGCATCGGGCTGCTGAACCTGATGCCCAAGAAGATCCAGACCGAAAACCAGTTCGCCCGGCTGATCGGCGCGACCCCCTTGCAGATCGACTTTCAGCTGATCCGCATGTCCGACCACGAAAGCCGCAACACCGCAGCCGACCACATGGCCAGCTTCTATCGCCCCTTCCGCGATGTCGAGGCCACCGGAGAGAAGTTCGACGGCCTCATCATCACCGGCGCCCCGGTCGAGCAACTGCCCTTCGAGGATGTGACCTATTGGCCGGAACTGACCCGCGTCTTCGACTGGACGCAAAGCCATGTCCATTCGACCTTCGGCGTCTGCTGGGGCGGCATGGCGATGGCCTGGCATTTCCACCGCCTGGACAAGCACCTGCTGGACCACAAGGCCTTCGGCTGCTTCCGCCACCACAACCAGGCCCCCGCCAGCCCCTATCTGCGCGGCTTTTCCGACGACGTGCTGGTCCCCGTCAGCCGCTGGACCGAGGTGCGCCAGCCTGATGTGGACGCCCGCCCGGCCCTGCGCACGCTGCTGGCCAGCGACCAGTGCGGCCCCTGCCTGCTGGAGGATCCGGGCCATCGCGCGCTGTATGTCTTCAACCACTTCGAATACGACAGCACGACCTTGAAAGAGGAATACGACCGCGACGTGGCCTCGGGCAGGCCGATCAACGTGCCGTCGAACTATTATCCCGACGACGATCCCACCCGCACGCCGTCGAACCGCTGGCGCAGCCATGCCCATCTGCTTTACGGTAACTGGATCAACGAGATCTATCAGACGACGGAATACGACCTGAACCGCATCGGAAAGGGATAGGACATGCCCGACGCGCCTCTTCTGCCCCTGGTGGGCAAGATCACCCAGGCGCTGAAGGACGCGCCCAAGGACATCAGGAAGGTTCTGGACGGCGCGGGCAAGGACGACATCCTGGACCCCACCTATCCCTATCGCGCAGGGCTGGACCGCAAGACCTACGAGGCGCGGATGGGCCAGTTGCAGCTGCAACTGGTGCGGATGATGCATGACGTGGTGGCGACCGGCAAGCGGCTGGTCGTGCTGTTCGAGGGACGCGACGCGGCCGGCAAGGGCGGCACCATCGAACGCACCCGCGAGAACCTGAACCCTCGGTCGGCTTATATCGTCGCCCTGCCCACCCCTACGGAACGCGAGGCCGGGCAATGGTATTTCCAGCGTTACGTCGACTGGCTGCCCGCCGCCGGGGAAATCGCGCTGTTCGACCGAAGCTGGTACAACCGCGGCATCGTCGAACGCGTCTTCGGCTTTTCCACCGAACAGCAGCGCAACGCGTTCTTCCGGCAGTTGCCGGGCTTCGAACGGACCCTGGTCGATGACGGCATCATCCTGGTCAAGCTGTGGCTGAACGTAGGCCGCGCCGAACAGTTGCGCCGCTTCCTGGACCGCGAGGCCGATCCCCTGAAGCAATGGAAGCTGTCGCGCATCGATGTCGAGGGGCTGGCGAAATGGGACGACTATACCCAGGCGATCCACGACACGCTGAACCTGTCGCATTCGCCCATCGCGCCCTGGACGGTGATCCGGTCCGACGACAAGCGGCGCGCGCGGATCGCTGCCATCCAGACGATCCTGAACGCGGTCGATTTCGCGGGCAAGGACGCCGCCGCCATCGGCACACCCGACCCGGCCGTCACCGGCGGGCCGGACCTGCTGGACCGATAAGGGGCACGCGATGGACCTGAAGAACAGCCGCGCCATCGTCACCGGGGGCGCCTCGGGCCTGGGGGCCGCCACCGCCGACTGGTTCCGGGCGCAGGGGGCCAGGGTGGTGATCCTGGACCGCGAGGCGGGCGACCGGCCCGACCATGTGCAGGCCGACGTGACCTCGGCCGACAGCGCGGCGGCGGCCATCGCGCGGGCCGTCGAGCTGATGGGCGGCATCGACATCTGCGTGAACTGCGCGGGCATCGTGATCGGCGAAAAGACCGTGGGCCGGAACGGGCCGCACGACCTGGACGCCTTTCGCCGCGTGGTCGAGGTGAACCTGATCGGCAGCTTCAACACGCTGCGGCTGGCGGCGGCCGAGATGGCCAGGAACGGTCGGACCGAAAACGGCGTGATCGTCAACACCGCGTCCGTTGCGGCCTTCGACGGGCAGAGGGGACAGGCGGCCTATGCCGCGTCCAAGGCCGGGATCGCGGGCATGACCCTGCCCTTGGCGCGCGATCTGGCCGGACTGGGCATCCGCGTCTGCGCCATCGCGCCCGGCATCTTCGCCACGCCCATGCTGCGCGGGCTGCCCCAGGACGTGCAGGACGGGCTGGCGGCGGAAGTCACCTTCCCGCCCCGCCTGGGCGATCCGCAGGAATTCGCCCGCATGGCCGGCCATATCGTCGAAAACGCCTATCTGAACGGCGAGGTGATCCGCCTGGACGGCGCGTTGCGGATGCGGTGATCAACGGCCCGTCAGCGCCGCGCGATGCCCTTGCGCCAGGGTTTGGCCGCCGCTAGCGTTCGGGTCGAACCGCCCAACAGGAAGGCCCGATTTCATGCGCTTGCTGACCACCACCGCCATCGCCACCCTGATCGCCCTGCCCGCCTTTGCGGCGGACAAGGAACTGACAGTCTTCGACTGGGCAGGGTTCGAGGAACCGTCGATCTTCCAGGCCTATATCGACAAGCACGGCGACAGCCCGACCTATGCCTTTTACGGCGACGACGACGAGGCGTTCCAGAAGGTCGCCTCGGGCTTCAAGGCCGACGTGGCCCATCCGTGCAGCCAGATGGTCAGCAAATACCGCGACGCGGGCCTGATCGAGCCGTGGGACACCGCGAAAATTCCGAATTTCGACAAGATCGACCCGCGCTTCCTGGATTCGCCGGTCTTCAAGGATGACGGCGGCGTCTGGTTCATCCCGACCGACTGGGGCGCGGCGGCCATCGCCTATAACACCGAGACCGTCCCGGCCGAGGATGTGGCGACGCTTCAGGTCTTTACCAATCCGAAATACCAGGGCCGCACCTCGCTGCCGGATTCGTCGGACGACGTGTGGGCGCTGGCCTATCTGGCGACCGGCACGACCGACTGGACCGACGTGACCGACGAACAGTTCCAGGCGGCCGCCGACTGGCTGCGCCAGGCGCACCAGAACGTCGCCGCCTATTGGGCCGATCCCTCGGAACAGGCGCAGCTGATGGCGTCGGGCGCGGTGGATGTCACCTGGTCCTGGAACGATGTCCTGTCGCTGTTGCAGGCCGAGGGCTATCCGGTCGGCTTCCAGCGCGAGGCAACCGAAGGATCGTCGACCTTCTTCTGCGGCTATGTGAACCTGAAGGGCGGGCCGGGCAACGAAGACAAGGCCTATGACTTCATCAACGCCTGGCTGGAACCGTCAGCGGCCAAGGGGCTGCTGGACACGATCGGCTATGGCCATACCTCGACCGAGGCGATGGCAACCATTGCCGATGAACCCGCCGTCGCCATGGGCCTGGCCCAGATCGACGCCCCGGTCCTGGCGCAGACGCCCAACGATCCGGCGCAGCGCGAGAAGCAGTTGGCCGAGTTCGAGAAGATCAAGGCGGGGTTCTGAGTGGCGAACGCCGGGGGACTTCACGTCCCCCGGACCCCCTGTGGGATATTTAAGCAAAAGTGAAAGGGCGAGGCCTACGCAGCCTCGTCCTTTTTCCGTGGGGTGTAGTTCAGGATCGGCGCCAGCCAGCGTTCGACCTCGGCCAGATCCATGCCCTTGCGCGCGGCATAGTCGCGGGCCTGGTCCTCCTCGATCTTCGCCACGCCGAAATAGTAGCTGTCGGGATGTCCGATATAGAGGCCGGACACGGAGGAGCCCGGCCACATCGCCATGCTTTCGGTCAGCCGCACGCCGGTCGCGTTTTCCGCGTCCAGCAGCCGGAACAGGGTCAGCTTTTCGGTATGATCCGGCTGGGCGGGATAGCCGGGCGCGGGGCGGATCCCCTTGTAGGGTTCCGCGACCAGGTCCTGCGGAGTGAAGGTTTCGCCGGACGCATAGCCCCACAGATCCTTGCGGACCCGTTCGTGCAGCATCTCGGCCATGGCCTCGGCGATGCGGTCGGCAAGCGCCTTGACCATGATCGCCGCGTAATCGTCATTCGCGCGTTCATAGCGCGCGGCGATCTCGGATTCCTCCGGTCCCGCCGTCACCACGAAGCCGCCGACGTAATCGGGCCGACCCTCGGGCGCGACGAAATCGGACAGCGCCACGTTGGGGCGGTCGCCGCGCTTGGTCACCTGCTGGCGCAGGGTGTGCAGCGTGTCCAGCGGCGTCGCGCGGCTGTCGTCGGTGAACAGGCGGATGTCGTCGCCCACCGCGTTGGCGGGCCAGAAGCCCACCACTGCGCGCGGCCTGAACCATTGGCCGTCGACGATCCGGGCCAGCATGTCCTGCGCGTCGCGGAACAGGTTGCGCGCGGCCTCGCCCTGCTTTTCGTCGTCGAGAATCCGGGGATAGACGCCCTTCAGCTCCCATGTCTGGAAGAACGGCGTCCAATCGATATAGCGCGCGATGTCCGCCAGGTCCCAATCGTCGATGATACGGGGGCCCAGGAATTGCGGCCTGGTCGCCTGATAGCCGGACCAGTCCACCTTCAACGCATTGGCCCGCGCAGCGGCCAGCGGCAGGCGCTGCTTGGCGGCCTCTGCGCGTTCGTGGCGCTCGGCCACGTCCAGATATTCGGCGCGAATATTGTCGACATAGGCCGCCTGCTGCGAGGGCGACAGCAGCGACGACACCACCCCCACCGCCCGGCTGGCATCGGTGACATAGACCGCGGCGCCCTTGTGATAGCGCGGCGCGATCTTGACCGCCGTGTGGATCTTCGAAGTCGTGGCCCCGCCGATCAGCAGAGGCACCTGAAAGCCCTCGCGCTCCATCTCTGAGGCGACATGCACCATTTCGTCCAGGGATGGGGTGATCAGGCCGGACAGGCCGATCACGTCCACCTGCTGTTCGCGCGCGACCTCCAGGATCTTCTGCGCGGGAACCATCACGCCCAGGTCGATGACCTCGTAATTGTTGCAGGCCAGCACGACGCCGACGATGTTCTTGCCGATGTCGTGGACATCGCCCTTGACCGTCGCCATCAGGATCTTGCCCGCCGCCTGCCGGTCGCTGCCCCCGTTGGCGGCCTTCTCGGCCTCCATGTAGGGCAGCAGGACGGCCACGGCCTGCTTCATCACGCGGGCGGATTTCACCACCTGCGGCAGGAACATCTTGCCCGCGCCGAACAGGTCGCCCACCACATTCATCCCCGCCATCAGCGGACCTTCGATGACATGCAGCGGGCGTTCGGCGGCAAGCCGCGCTTCCTCGGTATCGGCCTCGATATATTCCGTGATGCCGTTGACCAGTGCGTGTTCCAGCCGCTTCTCGACCGGCCATTCGCGCCAGGACAGATCCTTTTCGCGCTTTTGCGCGCCGCCGTCGCCCTTGAAGCGCTCGGCGATCTCCAGCAGGCGCTCGGTGGCGTCGGGGCGGCGGTTCAGCACCACGTCCTCGCAGGCCTCGCGCAGATCGGGGTCGATCTGGTCATAAACGGCAAGCTGCCCTGCGTTGACGATGCCCATGTCCATCCCCGCCTGAATGGCGTGGTACAGGAACACGGCGTGCATGGCCTCGCGCACGGGTTCGTTGCCGCGGAAGCTGAAGGACAGGTTCGACACCCCGCCCGAGACATGGGCATGGGGCAGGTTCTGGCGGATCCAGCGGGTGGCCTCGATGAAGTCCACACCATAGTTGTTGTGCTCCTCGATCCCCGTCGCCACGGCGAAGATGTTGGGGTCGAAGATGATGTCCTCGGGCGGGAAGCCGACCTCCTCGGTCAGGATGCGATAGGCGCGGGCGCAGATCTCGATCTTGCGGGCGCAGGTGTCGGCCTGGCCCTGTTCGTCGAAGGCCATGACCACGACCGCCGCGCCATAGGCCAGGCACAGGCGCGCCTGCTGGCGGAACTGCTCCTCGCCCTCCTTCATGCTGATCGAGTTCACGACCGGCTTGCCCTGCACGCATTGCAGCCCGGCCTCGATCACCTCCCATTTCGAACTGTCGATCATCACCGGGACGCGGGCGATGTCGGGTTCGGCGGCCAGCAGGTTCAGGAACTCGACCATCGCGGCGCGCGAGTCGATCAGCCCCTCGTCCATGTTGATGTCGATGATCTGGGCGCCGTTCTCCACCTGGTCGCGCGCGACCTCCAGCGCCGCCGCATAGTCGCGGTTGGTGATCAGCTTGCGGAAACGGGCGGAGCCGGTGACATTGGTGCGTTCGCCGATATTCACGAAGGGAATGTCGGGGGTCAGGACAAAGGGTTCCAGGCCCGACAGGCGCAACTGGCGTTCAAGCATATTCGGGAACCTTCCGGGGGCTGTATTGGGCCACGGCCTCGGCAATGGCGCGGATATGGTCGGGCGTGGTGCCGCAGCAGCCGCCGACGACGTTCACCAGCCCCTCTCGCGCGAAATCGGCAACCTGCACGGCGGTATCCTGGGGGCCTTCGTCATATTGCCCGAAGGCGTTGGGCAGGCCCGCGTTCGGATAGGCGCAGATATGGGTGTCGGCCACCGCCGACAGTTCCGCCAGATGCGGGCGCATGGCCGAGGCGCCAAGCGCGCAGTTCAGCCCCACCGACCAGGGCCGGGCATGGCGCACCGAATGCCAGAAGGCGGTCGGCGTCTGTCCCGACAGCGTGCGCCCCGAGGCGTCCGTGATGGTGCCCGAGATCATCAGCGGCAGCGCCCGGCCATGCGCCTCCATCGCCTGGATGCAGGCGAAGATCGCGGCCTTGGCGTTCAGCGTGTCGAAGATCGTCTCGATCAGCAGGATGTCGGCGCCGCCCTCGATCAGCGCCTGCGCCTGTTCGTGATAGGCGCTGCGCAGATCCTCGAAGGTGACGGCGCGATAGCCGGGATTGTTCACGTCCGGGCTGATCGAGGCGGTCCGGTTCGTCGGCCCGATCGCGCCCGCGACGAAACGCGGCCTGCCGTCCTGGGCGGTGGCGCGGTCCAGGGCGCGGCGGACGATGCGCGCGCCTTCGACATTCAGGTCGCGCACCGCCGCCTGCATCCCGTAATCGGCCTGGGCGATGGTGGTGGCGGAAAAGGTGTTGGTTTCCACAATGTCCGCGCCCGCCATCGCATAGCGGTAGTGGATCTCCTTGACCGCCTCGGGCTGGGTCAGGATCAGCAGGTCGTTGTTGCCCTGCTGGGGATGGTCCGAGCGATGGCGGCAGGCATGGCCCGACCCGTGGCCGGTATAATCGTCCTCGCCCAGCCGAAGCTGCTGGATCTGCGTGCCCATCGCCCCGTCCAGGATCAGGATCCGTTCGGCGGCCAGCCGGTTCAGCGCCTCGAAGGCGGGGGACGGGGTCAGTCTGCCGGTCATCATGTCATCCTTGCCAGAAGGCGCAGATATAGCGCGCCCCGCCCGCAACGACAAATTCATAATCCTACAGAAGATTATGAATGCGAGGCATGTCCTTTGCCTTGGTCCAAATATCCTCTGGGCTTCCGAGCGCCCGGAAAAAGGTCCGGTGGACCTTTTTCAGCGAGGAAGGGGCCGGCAGGCCCGAGGGGGGCGAAGCGCCCCGGCTTGCCGGTCAATCCGCGCTGCTGCGGGCATAGACATCCTCGTATCGGATGATGTCGTCCTCGCCCAGATAGCTGCCGGTCTGCACCTCGATCAGGACCATCGGCACCTTGCCGGGATTCTCCATCCGGTGGACGGCGCCCAAGGGCACATAGATCGACTGGTTTTCCGTGACCAGAGTCACCTTGTCGTCCACCGTGACCTTGGCCGTCCCCGACACCACGATCCAGTGTTCGGACCGATGCACATGGCTTTGCAGCGACAAGGCCGCGCCGGGCTTCACGACGATGCGCTTGACCTGGAATCGGTCGGCCAGGGCCAGCGTCTCGAACCAGCCCCAGGGGCGGTGGTCGCGCGGAAAGGCCGTTGCCTGCTTGCGGCCCTTGTCCTTCAGCGCGCTGACGGCGTGGCGCACGTCCTGGGCGCGGGATTTGTCGGCGACCAGCACCGCGTCGGCGGTGGCGACCACCATCACGTCGGTCAGCCCGATGCCCACCACCTCCAGATCCTCGCTGTCCGACCGCAGCAGCACGTCATGGCAGTCGATGGCGGTGGAATGGGCGTCCGTCACCACGCCGTTGTCCGAGGGCGCCTCCAGCAGCGCCTCGCGCCACACGGCGTCCCAGCCGCCCAGATCCGACCAGCGTTCCGAGAAGCGCACAACGGTCAGGTTGTCGGCCTTTTCCATCACCGCATAGTCGATGGACTGGTCCGGCAGGCTGTCCCACGGACCCTTGGCCAGCCGCAGAAAGCCGATGTCGTCCTTGGCCTCGTCCAGGGCGGCCAGGACGGGGGACAGGTATTCGGAGGCATGGGCGCGGAACGCGTCGATCATCACCCCGGCCTTGAACAGGAAAATGCCCGCGTTCCACAGGAAATTTCCCTGCGCCAGCATCTGCGCCGCCGTCGCGGTGTCGGGCTTTTCCACGAAGCGCGCCAGCGGCTGCGGGCCGTCGCCCTGCCCGGCCAGTTCCAGATAGCCGTATCCGGTTTCGGGCCGGTCGGGGGTGATGCCGAAGGTGACGATCCGGCCTTCGGCGGCCGGTTCGACGCCCTGACGGACGGCGCGGGCAAAGGCGGCGGCATCCGGGATGACGTGATCGGACGGCGCGACCAGCAGCAGCCCCTCGGGGTCTTTCGAGGCGACCATCAGCGCCGCCACCAGGATCGCAGGCGCCGTGTTGCGCCCCGAAGGCTCGATCACGATGGCGCCGGGCTGGATGCCCGCCTGGTCCAGCTGCTCGGCCACGATGAAGCGGAAATCGGCATTCGTCATCACCACCGGATCGGCGAAATCCGGTCCCGCCAGCCGCAGCGCCGAGGCCTGGAACAGCGTCCGGTCCCCCACCAGAGGCGCGAATTGCTTGGGAAAGCTTTTGCGCGATACCGGCCACAGCCGGGTGCCCGAACCGCCTGCCATCAGGACGGGGGTGATCTTGGTCATGGAAGGCTGTCCCTCGAAGGCTGATTTGCGCCAAGGGATAGCCTGCCCGCGCGCGCCGGAAAAGCCCGCGCGGCGCTCAAGCCGCGGTTTTCATCGCCTGTCCCGCCACATAGGTCTGCGCGACGGACCGATCATCGCCCATGATCTGGAGGACGAACAGTTCCTGCTCCAACGTCTCGGCCCGTTCCATCCGCAGCGCCATCGCCGGGGTTGCGCGGCTGTCCAGAACCACCAGATCGGCCATGCTGCCGGGCGCCAGGGTGCCGATCCGGTCCTCCATTCCCAAGGCACGGGCATTGCCACGCGTGATCCAGTGAAAAGCCGACAGCGGCGTCAGCTTCTGGCCGCGCAGTTGCAGGATCTTGTAGCCCTCGTTCAGGGTTTGCAGCATCGAATAGCTGGTGCCGCCGCCCACATCGGTGGCGATGCCGCTGACCACGCCCGCCGCGCGCAGCCCGCCTTCGTCGAACAGCCCCGATCCCAGGAACAGGTTCGAGGTCGGGCAGAACACCGCCCGGCTGCCGGTTTCCGCCATGCGCGCGATCTCTCGCGGGCGCAGGTGGATGGAGTGGCCCAGCAGCAGCCTGTCGGACAGCAGGCCGTGGGTTTCGTAGATGTCCAGATAGTCGCGCGCCTGGGGATAGAGGCTCAGCGTGAAGTCGATTTCCTCCAGGTTTTCCGACAGATGGGTCTGGACGTGGCAATCGGGATGCTCGCGGACCAGTTGCCCCGCCATAGCCATCTGCTCTGGCGTCGAGGTGATCGCGAAGCGCGGCGTGATCGCATAACGCTGCCGTCCGGTGCCATGCCAGCGGACGATCAGCGCCTTGCTGTCGTCATAGCCCCGCTGCGGGGTGTCCAGCACTTCCGGCGGCGCGTTGCGGTCCATCATCACCTTGCCCGCGACCATGGCCATGTTCCGCGCATGGGCGGCGGAAAACAGCGCCTCGGCCGAATCCGGGTGGACCGAACAGAAGGCGACGGCAGTGGTGGTGCCGTGACCCGTCAGAAGGTTCAGGAAGGCATCGGCCATGGCGGGGGCGTGGCCCTGCTGGTTGAAGCGCGCTTCCTCGGGGAAGGTATAGGTGTTCAGCCAGTCCAGAAGCTGGGCGCCCCAGCTGGCGATCACCTGGACCTGCGGGAAATGGATATGCGTGTCGATGAAGCCCGGCAGGATCAGGTGCGGGCGGTGGTCGAGTTCCTCCACGCCATCGCGGGCCAGCGCGGCGTAGTCGTCCACGGCCAGGATGCGGCCGTCCGCGACCAGGATGGCGCCGTCTTCCAGATAGCGGTGGTTGTCGGCGGTATCATGGGGGTCGGCGTGGAAGTCGAGGACGCGGCCCCGGATCAACTGTTGCATGGGTATTTTTTCAAAGAAGAAGCTGCGGTCAGTCGCGTGATCAGTTCGGCGGCGGTGAAGGCGGCGATGACCGCCGGGCGTTTGTCATGGGTGAAGCCCGCGCCGATGGGGCAGACCAGCGGCGCGGGGTCGATGCCCTTGGCCCTGGCGAAGCGGGTGAACTGGGCCCGCTTCGTGGCGCTGCCGATCATGCCGACATAGGACAGGTCGCCCCGCGACAGCGCCTCGGCCGCGAGCAGGAAATCCAGCGCATGGTCATGGGTCAGGATCACAACGGCGCTGCCGGTGCGGGCGGCGCGGATCTCGGCCTCGGGCAAGGGGGTCAACTTTGTAGAGATGCCGGGGGCGGCCCGGGCCAGTTCCTCGGGACGCGGGTCGATCAGGGTGGCGTTGACCGGCAAAGGGTGCAGCGCGAGCGCCAAGGCGCGCCCGACATGGCCCGCGCCGAACACCAGCACGTCGGAGCGATCTTCGGGCGTCGGCCCCTGGCGATCCAGATGCAGGACCACCCGGCCGCCGCAGCATTGGCCGATCTCCGGCCCCAGGGGGATGTCCATCCCGGCCTCGGCCTCTCCGGCGGCCAGCATCTGCCGCGCGCGGTCGATGGCCATGTATTCCAGCTGACCGCCGCCGATGGTGCCATTCACGCTGTCAGGGCCGACGATCATCTCGGCCCCGGCGTCGCGCGGGGTGGACCCGCGGGCCGATATGACCCGGACACGGATCATCCGCGCAGCGCCTCGATCGCCATCAGCACGCGTTCAGGCGTGGCCGGGGCGTCCAGCCGGGGGTGTTCGCGGTAATCGCTGAACGAGGCCACGGCCATGTTGATCGCCTCGAACACGCTGATGCCCAGCATGAAGGGCGGCTCGCCCACGGCCTTGGACCGCTTGATGCTGCATTCGCTGTTTTCCGACCAGTCGGCCAGCTTGACGTTGAAGACGCGCGGCCGGTCCGATGCCAGCGGCACCTTGTAGGTGGACGGCGCATGGGTGCGCAGACGCCCCTTGTCGTCCCACCACAATTCCTCGGTGGTCAGCCAGCCCGCGCCCTGGACGAAGGCGCCCTCGACCTGGCCCTTGTCGATGGCGGGGTTCAGCGACCGGCCCACGTCGTGGATCACGTCGGTGCGGTCGATCACATATTCCCCTGTCAGCGTGTCGACCGAAACCTCGGACACCGCCGCGCCATAGGCGTAGTAATAGAAGGGCCGTCCCCGTCCGGTCGCCCGGTCCCAGTGGATCTTGGGGGTCTTGTAGAAGCCCGCCGCCGACAGGTGGATCCGCGCCATATAGGCCGCCGCGATCACCTCGGTGAAGGGGATTTCGTGATCGCCCGCGCGGATATGGCCCGGCACGAAGCGGATTGCGTCCCTGGGCTGCTGCCAGCGTTCTGCCACGAAGTCGACCAGCCGCGCCTTGATCTGTTCCGCCGCGTCCAGCGCCGCCATGCCGTTCAGGTCGGTCCCCGAGGACGCCGCCGTAGCCGAGGTATTCGGCACCTTTTCGGTGGTCGTCCGGGTGATCTTGATCTGGCCGATGTCGCACTGGAAGGCCTCGGCCACGACCTGGGCAACCTTGGTGTTCAGGCCCTGCCCCATCTCGCAGCCGCCATGGTTCAGCGCGATGGACCCGTCGTTATAGACATGGATCAGCGCGCCCGCCTGGTTGAACCAGGTCGCGGTGAAGCTGATGCCGAACTTCACCGGGGTCAGCGCGATGCCCTTGCGGATCACGCCGCCCTTTGCGTTCCAGTCCAGCACGGCCCGGCGACGGGCATGGTAATCGCTGCTCTCATCAAGCTCCTGGAAGATGCGGGGCAGGATCTGGTCGTTGACCTCTTGGTGATAGGGGGTCAGTTGGCCGTTCTTATAGAGGTTGCGCTTGCGCACCTCCAGCGGATCAAGGCCCAGGGCATAGGCGATCTCCTCGACCATGCGTTCGGCCACGATCACGCCTTGCGGCCCGCCGAAGCCCCGGAAGGCGGTGTTGCTGACGGTGTGGGTCTTCATCGGATGGCTGCTGACGCGCACATCGGGATAGTAATAGGCGTTGTCGCAATGGAACAGCGCGCGATCCGTCACCGGGCCGGACAGATCCGCCGAAAAGCCGCAGCGGGCATACCAGTCTCCCTGGACGGCGCGGATGCGGCCGTCGTCGTCGAAGCCCACCTCGTAATCCACGACGAAATCGTGGCGCTTGCCGGTGGCGGTCATGTCGTCGTCGCGGTCGGGGCGGATCTTGACGGCGCGGTTCCAGCGTTTCGCGGCGATGGCCGCGACGCAGGAAAACAGGTTCATCTGCGTTTCCTTGCCGCCGAAGCCGCCCCCCATCCGCCGCACGTTCACCACCACCGCGTTGTTCCGGCAGCCGAGGACATGGGCCACCATGTGCTGCACCTCGGACGGGTGCTGGGTCGAGACGTTGATCGTCACGTCCTCGTCCTCGCCCGGAATGGCCATGGCGATCTGGCCTTCCAGGTAGAAGTGGTCCTGCCCGCCGATATTGAAGCGGCCCTTGATGACATGCGGCGCGGCGGCCATGCCCGCATCGGCATCGCCGCGTTTCAGCGTCAGGGGATCGGTCACATAGCCCATCCCCGCATCGCGCGCGGCCATCGGGTCAAGCGCATGGGGCAGCACGTCATAGCTGATGCGCGCCTTGTGCGCCGCGCGCCGCGCCTGGTCGCGGGTTTCCGCGATCACGGCAAAGACCGGCTGGCCCCAGAACAGCACCTCGTCCTCGGCAAAGATCGGGTCGTCGTTCTTGCCGTTCGGCGACACGTCGTTGACGCCGGGAATGTCCTTGGCGGTCAGGACGCCGACCACGCCGGGCATCGCCAGGGTTTCGCTGAAATCCATGCCCGTGATCTTGCCATGGGCGCATTGCGACAGGCCCAGATAGGCGTGCAGCAAGCCATAGGGCTCGGCCAGGTCGTCGGTATAGTCGGCGCGGCCGGTTACGTGCTTGATGGCGCTGTCGTGGATGGTGTCCTGATGCGCCTGTCCGCGGATGGTGGTGTCGTCTTTCATGTCACGCTCCTACGGCCTGGGTCAGGCGGACGGGCAGGCCCGGTTCGGATTGCTCCAGCCAGAAGCGGCGGAACAGGTTGGCGGCCACGGTGCGGCGGTAATCGGCGCTGGCGCGCCAGTCGGACAGCGGCTGGAAGTCGTCGGCCACGGCACGGGCGGCAGCTTCAAAGGTTTCCGCCGCGAACGGCTGGCCGGTCAGCGCGGCCTCGGCCCCGGCGGCGCGCTTGGGGATGCCCGCCATGCCGCCGAAGGCCACGCGGGCATCCGTAATGGTGCCATTTTCAACCGTCAGGCAAAAACCGGCGGCGACGGCGGTGATGTCGCTGTCGCGGCGCTTGCTGATCTTGTAGGCGGCGATCCGGGCGTCCGGGCGGATCGGGATGACGACTTCCTCCACGAATTCGCCGGGCGCGCGGTCCTGACGCCCGTATTCGATGAAGTAATCCTGCAAGGCCACCTCGCGCCGCGCCGCGCCCTTGCGCAGCACGATCCGCGCAGCCAGCGCGATCAGCAGCGGCGGCGTGTCGCCGATGGGGGATCCGTTGGCGATGTTCGCGCCGATCGTGCCCATGTTGCGCACCTGCCAGCCGCCGATGCGCAGCCAGTAATCGTATGCGGCGGGAATATGCTGGCGGATCAGGGGCGCGGCCTCGCTGTAGGTCACGCCCGCGCCCAGGCGGATTTCGCCATCCTCGACGCGCTTGCCCTTCATCAGATGTCCGATGAATACGGCGGGGGAAATGTCGCGCATGAACTTCGTGACCCACAGGCCCACATCGGTCGCGCCCGCGATGATCGTGGCCTTGGGCTCCGCCTCCAGCACCGCCGCCAGATCGTCGGCGTCAGCGGGGATGATGGCGCGTTCGCCGCCCTTGGACAGTTCGATCCGTTCGCCCGTCATGTCGCGCAGCGTTGCGGCCACCGCCTCGCGTTCGACCGCCAGGGCATCCGCCGCCTGCCCGCCCGCGCGGCCTGCGGCCAGGGCGGCCTTGATGATCGGTTCATACCCCGTGCAGCGACAGATGTTGCCCTGAAGCGCCGTTTCGATCTCGGTCACGCCCGCGTCGGGGTTCGACATCCACAGCCCGTACAGTGCCATCACGATCCCCGGCGTGCAGAAGCCGCACTGGCTGCCGTGATATTCCACCATCGCCGCCTGGATCGGATGCAGCCCGCCATCGGGGCCACGCAGATGTTCCACCGTCACCACATGGCAGCCGTGCAGCGACGCCAGGAACCGGATGCAGGCGTTCACCGGCTCATAGACCAGCCCGTTGTCGGCCAGCCGCCCCACCAGCACCGTGCAGGCGCCGCAATCGCCCTCGGCGCAGCCTTCCTTGGTGCCGGTCAGGCGGCGGTCGATGCGCAGGAAATCCAGCAGCGTGTCGGACGCCCCGACTGCGGTCAGTTCGACCGGGCGGCCGTTCAGCAAAAAGCGCAGCGCGGGTGTCATGGCGTTCCTTTGTGGCTGTGGACCCGTAGGAAAGGTATGGCGAAAATAAATGTTGCGAAATCCGTGCCGACCCGGAAGACTTTACACGAATCCTTGAAAGCGGCCTATCACCCATGTCCTATCTTGAAAGCCTGCGCGTGTTCGTCCGTGTAGTCGAACTGGGGTCGATCACCGCGGGCGGGCGCGATCTGCGGCTTTCCCCGGCAGTTGCCTCGAATCGCATCAAGGATCTGGAAAACCGCTTCGGCGTCAGGCTGCTGAACCGCACCACCCGCAAGCTGACCCCGACCGAGATCGGCCGCGCCTTCTACGACAACGCCCGGCGCGTGATCGACACGCTGGACGAGGCCGAGGCGCTTGTGTCCAGTTTCTCGGGCCGTCCGCAGGGGGTGATCCGCCTGACCGCGCCGCTGGGGCTGGGGCGGCGGCTGATCGCGCCGCTGATCCCGCCCTTCTGCGCCGAAAACCCTGGCGTGGATTTCCGGCTGCGGCTGTCGGACCGCAATGTCAATATCGTGGAAGACGCCATCGACCTGGCCTTCTTTCTGGGTGAACCCACCGATTCGGCGCTGAAATGGCGCAAGATCGCCGATTGCCCGCGCGTCCTGGTGGCCTCGCCCGATTACCTGGCGCAGCGCGGCACCCCGCAGGTGCCAGAGGATCTGGCGGGCCACAACTGCCTGCTGCTGCGCTATCCGCGCAGCCCGGAATATTTCTGGGTGCTTCAGGACGAGGACGGGCCGCGCAAGATGATGGTCGGCGGGCGCTTCGACACCGACGACGGCGACGTGCTGACCGCCTGGGCGCTTGGCGGCGAAGGCATCGCCAACCGCCCGCTGTACGAGGTCGCGGCGGACCTTCAGGCAGGCCGGCTGATCGAGGTTCTGCCCCGGAACCGCCCCCTGCCCGCCCAGTTCGGCTGCCTGACCCCGCACCGGCGGTTGCAGGATCCCAAGGTCAGGATGTTCGCGGATTTCGCGGTGCGGGAACTGAAAAAGGTGTTCTGATGAAAACGGCCCCTCGCGGAGGCCATGGTTCATTCCGGTCCGCTACAGCCCCGCCAGGCTGGCCCCACCCGCCGACCGGAACCAGCGGATAACCTGCGCCCGTTCCTGCGGTTCCATGAAGCTGACATTGGCGGGCGGCATGGCATCGGTCAGCCCCGCCTGGACATAGATTTCGCGCGCGTGTTTGGCGATGTCGGCGGGGGTTTCCAGGAACACGCCCTTCGGCGCGTGCAGGATCCCTTCGTATCCCGGCTCGCGCGCGTGGCACATGGAACAGCGGCCCAGCACGATGTCGCTGACCTGCTGGAAGCCCTCGGCCTCGGCGAAACGGGTTTCGACCGGGGTCAGAGGACGCGCCTCGGCCTGTTCCAGGGTGTCCTGGTTCAACCCGGCCGAGGACAGCCACATCACCATGATGAACAGCACGACCGTCACCGCCCAGGTCCACCACAGCATCCCCTTGCGGGCGTGCATGGTGTTGAAGAAATGTCGGATCGTGACCCCCATCAGGAAGATCAGCGCCGCAATCAGCCAGTTGTACTGGCTGGCGAAGGCCAGCGGATAGTGGTTCGACAGCATCAGGAAGATGACCGGCAGCGTCAGATAGTTGTTATGCGTCGACCGCAGCTTGGCGATTTTGCCGTATTTCGGATCCGGCGCGCGCCCGGCCTTCAGATCCGCCACGACGATCCGCTGGTTCGGCATGATGATGAAGAACACGTTGGCGGTCATGATCGTCGCGGTAAACGCCCCCAGATGCAGCAGCGCCGCGCGGCCCGTGAAGACCTGCGTATAGCCCCAACCCATCACCACAAGCGCCACGAACAAAAGCAGCATCAGCACCGTGGGCGTCTCGCCCAGCTTGGACTTGCACAGCGTGTCATAGATCAGCCAGCCAAGCGCCAGCGACCCGGCCGAAATCAGGATCGCCTGCCAGGTCGCCAGATCCGCCTTGGCCGTGTCGATCAGATACAGGTTTGCCCCGGCCCAATAGGTGACCATCAGCAGCGCCGCGCCGCTGATCCAGGTCATGTAGCTTTCCCATTTGAACCAGGTCAGATGCTCGGGCATCCGTTCCGGGGCGACCAGGTACTTGTTGATGTGGTAGAAGCCGCCGCCATGGACCTGCCATTCCTCGCCATGGGCCCCCTTGGGCAGGCCCGGCGCCTTGGTCAGGCCCAGGTCGAGCGCCACGAAATAGAAGGACGATCCGATCCAGGCGATGGCGGTGATGACATGGGTCCAGCGGATGGCGAAGGCCAGCCATTCCCAGATGACGATATGGTCGGGGATCAGGTGCAGCATCGCTCAGCTTCCCCGATAGGTCGAATAGCCGAAGGGCGAGACCAGCAGCGGGACGTGGTAATGATCGTCCTGCGACATGCCGAAGCGGATTGGGATCACGTCGAGGAATCGCGGGCTTTCCGGCTCCACCCCGGTTGCGTCCATCCAGGCCCCGGCGTGGAATTCCAGCTCATAGGTGCCGGTCGCGAAATCCGCCTGCGGCAGGATCTGGCTGTCGGTGCGTCCGTCGTGGTTGGTGCGCAGCCGCGCAAGCTCGGTCCGCTGCCCGTTGTCCAGACGGAACAGCACTACCTCCATCCCTTCGGCAGGCTTGCCGCGTGCCGTGTCCAGCACATGGGTGGTCAGGTATCCTGGCATCATCGCCCTCCCCTCATTATCGTGGTTTTCCTGATAACCGATCCCCTTATGCGCGCACGAGAGGGACCATAAGCAAGGTAGTCTCAAGATTCCGTAGAAAATGCCCTTTGCCTTGGACAAATATCTTCGGGGGGAACGCGCAAGGTGCGTGGGGGGCAGACAGCCCCCCTGCTACCCCGCCAGACGCGCCACGGCCTGTTCGGCGCGCGCCCGCAGATCGCGCGGGTCGGCCGTCAGCAGCTGGTGATCGTCAACCACCGCCCGACCCGCGACATAGACCGCGCGCGGCCGCACCGGCGCGCAGAAGACCAGCGCCGCGACCGGATCCCATTGCCCCGCCAGCGGCAGGTCCGACACGTCCCACAGCACCAGATCCGCCTGCATCCCCGGCTTCAACGCCCCGATATCAGTCCGCCCCAGCACCCGCGTTCCGCCCAGCGTCGCGATTTCCAGCACCTCGCGCGCGCCCATCGCGGCGGGACCGTCGCGCAGCCGCGCGACCAGCATGGCCTGCCGTGCCTCCAGCCCCAGATGGCTGCAATCGTTGCTGGCCGATCCGTCCACGCCAAGGCCGACCGGCACCCCCGCGTCCCGCATCGCCCGGACCGGGGCGATGCCGCTGGCCAGCCGCGCGTTGGAACAGGGGCAATGCGCGACCCCAGTGCCGGTGCGGGCGAACAGGTCGATTTCCGGCGGGGACAGCTTCACACAATGGGCGTGCCACACATCGTCGCCGGTCCAGCCCAGGCTTTCCGCGTAATCGCCCGGCAGCATCCCGAAATTGTCCAGGGAATAGCGGATGTCCTCGTCATTCTCGGCCAGGTGGGTGTGCAGGCGGACGCCCTTTTCCCGCGCCAGGATCGCCGCGTCGCGCATCAGCTCGCGGCTGACCGAAAAGGGCGAACAGGGTGCCAGGCCGACCTGCACCATCGCGCCCTCGCCCGGCTCGTGGAAGGCGTCCACGACCCGTTCGCTGTCGCGCAGGATCGCGGCCTCGTCCTCGACCAAGGCGTCGGGCGGCAACCCGCCCTTGCTTTCGCCGATCGACATGGCTCCGCGCGTGGCGGTGAAGCGGATGCCGATCTTTTGCGCGGCCTCGATGCTGTCGTCCAGGCGCGACCCATTGGGATAAAGATACAGGTGGTCTGACGAACAGGTGCAGCCCGACAGGGCCAGTTCCGCCAGCCCCACTTCGGCCGACAGGCGGATGTCGTCGGGCGTCATCCGCGCCCAGATCGGATAAAGCGTCCGCAGCCAGCCGAACAGCGCCGCGTCCTGGGCGGCAGGCACGGCGCGCGTCAGGGTCTGGAACAGGTGGTGGTGGGTGTTGACCAGCCCCGGCGTGACCACGCAGCCCGAGGCATCGACCACCTCGGCGCCGTCGTGCGGCAGGTTCTCACCCGCCGCGACGATCCTTCCGTTCTCGATCAGGACATCGCCGCCCCGGATCTCGCGCCGGGCGTCGTCCATGGTGACGACGACCTCGGCCCCCCGGATCAGCGTCCTAGTGGTCCGCGACATGGCCCGCCTCGCGGATCGCGGCTTCGTCCACATGGGCCGCGCCGTTATAGAACCAGTTGAGGATCACCGCCGTGATCGCCGCCAGCAGGATGCCGGAATGGATCAGCGGGTGGATCGCATGCGGCATCCACTGGTTGAAGTTCGGCGCCACCAGCGGGATCATCCCCATGCCCACCGAGATCGCGACGATGAACAGGTTGTGCCGGTTGGTCGCGAAATCGACCCGCGCCAGGATCCGCACGCCGGTCGCCGCGACCATGCCGAACATCACCAGCCCCGCGCCGCCCAGAACCGTGGTCGGCAAGCTTTCCACCAACGCCCCCATCTTCGGGATCAGCCCCAGCACGATCATGATCGCGCCCCCCGCCACGCAGACGAAGCGTGACCGGATGCCGGTCACGCCGACAAGGCCGACGTTCTGGCTGAAGGAGGTATAGGGGAAGGTGTTGAAGATCCCGCCGATCACCGTGCCCAGACCATCCGCGCGCAGACCGGCGGCCAGGGATTTCTGCTCCAGCGGCTTCTTGCAGATGTCGGACAGCGCCAGAAACATGCCCGTGGATTCGATCAGCGTGACCAGCATGACCAGCACCATCGTGGCGATCATGATCGGGTCGAAGGTCGGCATCCCGAAATGGAACGGCTTGATGACCGCGAACCATTCCGCCGCGCCCACCTTGTCGAAGCTCATCATGCCCAGGGCCGCCGCGACCACGCCGCCCACGACGATGCCCACCAGCACGGCGATGTTCGACAGAAAACCGCGCGCGAATTTCGACACCAGCAGGATCGTGCCCAGCACCAGCACCGCGATCAGGATGTTCTGGCCTGCGGCATAAAGCGGGTTCTGCACCGTCGGCGCCAGGGTCACGCTGGCGGGGACATTGCCCGCCGCGCGGGCCGCGTCCAGCCAGGCGGCGGCTTCGGGGTCGACGATCTTGGGAGCGGTCGGACCGGCTTGCAGGCCGAAGATCCAGTTGATGCCGATGGGCATCAGGCTGATGCCGATGGTCAGAATCAGCGTGCCCGTCACCACCGGCGGAAAGAACCGTAGCATTTTCGATATGAACGGCGCGATGACGATGCCGATCACGCCCGCCGCGATGATGGCGCCGAACAGCGCCCGCGCGCCTTCATGCCCCGGCGTCGAGGTGGCGACCGCCACCATCGGCCCGACCGAGGCGAAGGTCACGCCCATCATCACCGGCAGCTTGATGCCGAACCACTGGGTCGCGCCCAGGCTCTGGATGATGGACACGATGCCGCAGACGAACAGGTCGGCGGAAATCAGGAACGCCACCTCCTCGGGCGGCAGGTTCAGCGCGCGGCCCACGATCAGCGGCACCGCGATGGCGCCCGCATACATGACCAGCACATGCTGGAACCCAAGCGTCAGCAGCTTGGGCGCGGGCAGCAGTTCATCCACCGGATGAACGCCCCCCTGATAGGTTGCATCAGACATTGCGGACCTCCCTTTCCACGGCTGCCTTGTTTTGTTCAGATCTCGACCTTGGTGGCCTTTCCCTGTTCTTTCGCCAGTTCGACCACGGCCCTCGCGACGGCCAGATCCTGCAAGCCCACGCCGGTGCCGTCGAAGATGGTGATCTCTGCATTGCCGCGTCCCTCGTTCTGGCCGGTAATGACCCGACCCAAGGGGATGACATCGCTTTCGGAAATCAGTTTCTGCGCCGCCGCGTGCTGGAATTCACCGATGCTGACGGATTGGGCAACTTCGTCGGTGAACAGGCGCGCGCGGGCGACAAGGGCGGGATCCAGTTCCTGCTTGCCCTTGGTGTCGGTGCCCATGGCCGCGATATGGGTCGGACCCTTGACGTGACCGTCCAGCAGAAGCGGCTCGAAGGCCGAGGTGATGCTGACGATCACGTCCGCCTGTTCGCCGAGCGTCGGCAGGTCCACGGCCTGAAACGGCAGACCCAGTTCGGCGGCGGTGTCGGCCAGGCGGGTCAGCATGTCGGGATGCGGGTTCCAGCCGATGACCTTCTCGAAATTGCCGAAGCGCACGGCGGCGCGCATCTGGAAGGCGGACTGGTGGCCCGCCCCGATCATGCCCAGCACCTTGGNTGCTGGAGACCGCGCTTGCCGCCGCCGTGCGCAGGGCGGTCAGCAGGTTCCCTCCGACCGCTGCCGACACGCGTCCCGTATCCGGGTCGAACAGGAACACGGTGGACTGGTGGTTGATCAGCCCGTGACCCGCGTTGTTCGGCCAATATCCCCCGGCCTTCAACCCCAGCGTCATGCCCGCCCCGTCGAAGCCACCCTTGAAGCCGTAAAGGGCATCCTCGTGCCCGATGGCCTCGCGCACCACCGGAAAGTTCCGGGCATCGCCCCGCGCCATGGCGGCAAAGACCGCCTCGACCGCGTCGAACGCGGCCTCGGGGGTCATCAGCCCGGCGATCTCGGATTCAGGAACGACCCACATCAATAGGCCTTCCCACGCGCCGAAACCGGCCACAGCGTTTCCACCTTGCCGTTGCGGACGCCCACATACCAGTCATGGACGTTGCAGGTCGGATCGCAATGGCCCGGCACCAGCCGCAGCTTGTCGTTGACCTTGAGAACGCCGTTCGGATCCTCGACCACGCCATGTTCGTCGCTGCACTTGATGTATTTCACATCCGTGCGGCCATAGACGAAGGGCAGCCCGCTATCGACCGACTGCGCCTTGAGGCCCGCGTCCACCACCGCCAGATGCGGCTTGGCGTGGGACATGACCGAGGTCAGAATGAACAGCGCATTTTCCCATTCGCCCTGGTCGATGCGGCGGCCGTCCTTGTCGTGGATGCGGCCATAGTCGGCGTCCATGAAGGCATAGCTGCCGCATTGCAATTCGTTGTAAACGCCCGAATTGCTTTCGAAATAATAGCTGCCGGTGCCGCCGCCGGATACGAACTGCGGCTCCAGCCCCTCGGCCTTCAGCGCCTCGACGGCATCGCTGACCTGGGCGATGGCCGCATCCAGCTTGGCCTTGCGGTCGTCATAGCTGTCCATGTGCTGCATCGCGCCCTGATAGGCCTGGATGCCCTTGAAAGTCAGGTTCGGCGCGGCGGCGACGGCCTTGGCGATCTCGACCACCTCGGGCGTGGTCTTGACGCCGCAGCGGCCCGCGCCGCAGTCGATCTCCACGAAGACGCCCAGTTCGGTGCCGTGCTTTTGCGCCGCCGCCGACAGATCGGCCACGTTCGCCACGTCATCGACGCAGACGGTCACGGTCGCGCCCAGCTTGGGCATCCGCGCCAGACGGTCGATCTTGGCCGCATCGCGGACCTGGTTGCTGACCAGGATGTCCTTGATGCCCCCACGGGCAAAGACCTCGGCCTCGCTGACCTTCTGGCAGCAGACACCCACGGCGCCGCCGAGGGATTCCTGCAATTTCTGCACGTCCACCGACTTGTGCATCTTGCCATGGCTGCGGTGGCGCATGTTATGCGCCTTGGCGTAATCGCCCATCTTCTTGATGTTCCGCTCCAGCGCGTCCAGATCCAGGATCAGGCAGGGCGTCTGGATATCCGCCTCATCCATGCCCGGCAGCGCGGGCACGTCGAAGCCGACTTCCAGATTGTCGAAGTTCACGGGTGCGTTCATGGTGGCGCTCCTTAGATCCAGGGCAGCTTGTCGAGATCGACATTGCCGCCGGTGATGATGATGCCGACGCGCTTGCCGGCGAATGCGTCCTTGTTCTTCAGGATGGTCGCCAGCGGCACGGCGCTGCTGGGCTCCATCACGACGCGCAGGTGCTTCCAGATCAGCTTCATCGCGTCGATGATTTCCGCGTCGGATGCGGTGTAGATCTCGGACACGTGGTTGCTGACGAAATGCCAGGTCAGATCCTTCAGCGGCACCAGCAACCCGTCCGCGATGGTCTTGGGCGCGTCGTCGGCGATGATGTGGCCCGCCTTGAAGCTGCGATAGGCGTCGTCGGCTTGTTCTGGTTCCGCCGCGATCACCTTCACCTCGGGCGCCAGCGTCGAAAGCGTCAGGCAGGTGCCCGAGATCATGCCGCCGCCGCCAATGGGCGCCACAACCATGTCCAGCCCGTCGGTCTGCTCCATGAACTCGCGCGCGCAGGTGCCCTGCCCCGCGATCACGCGCGGATCGTTATAGGGGTGGACGAAATCGCCGCCGGTCGCCGCCTGAACCTGGGCGAAGGTCGCCTCGCGCGAAGACGTGGACGGTTCGCATTCGGTGATGACCCCGCCATAGCGGCGCACCGTGTCCTTCTTGGCCTGCGGCGCGGTGCGCGGCATGACGACGTTGCAGGGGATCCCCCGGCGCATCGCGGCATAGGACAGGCAGGAGGCGTGGTTGCCCGAACTGTGCGTGGCAACGCCCTTGGCCGCCTGCGCCTCGTCCAGGCCGAAGACCGCGTTGGCGGCGCCGCGGACCTTGAAGGCCCCCGGCTCTTGGAAGTTCTCGCATTTGAAGAACAGCTGCGCGCCGGTCAGGTCGTTCAGGTAATCCGACACGCGGACCGGCGTGCGGCGGATATAGGGCTGGATGCGGTCATGCGCGGCCAGCATGTCCTCGTAAGTGGGAATATCCATGGCGTCCCTCATCACGCGGCCTTTTGCAGGGCGGCGGCGCTGTGGCGGTAATGGTCCTGCGCGGCGGCCACACCGCTGCCCAGCGTCACGGGCAGGCCCAGATCGGCCATGACCATTTCCGCCGTGGCGATGCCCGACAGAGCCATGACATCGGTCAGGCTGCCCAGATGGCCGATGCGGAACACCTTGCCCGCGACATTGCCAAGCCCGGTCCCGAAGGCCACGCCATAGGCGTTCAGCGCGTGGCTGACGATCTTGTTGGCGTCGAACCCTTCCGGCGTGTGGATCGCGCTCACGCTGTCGGAATAAAGCTCCGGGCGCTTGGCGCAAAGCTGCATCCCCCAGGCCCCGACCGCGCGGCGCACGCCCTCGGCGATGCGGTGGTGGCGGGCGAAGACGTTCTCCAGCCCCTCGTCCAGCAGCATGTCGCAGGCGACGTTCAGCCCGTTCAGCAGCCCGACCGGCGGCGTATAGGGATAGCCGTTAGCGGCATAGCCCTTGGCCATGTCGCGGATGTCAAAGAAGGTGCGCGGCAGCGTCGCGGTCTCGACCGCCGCCATGGCCTTGGGCGAGAAGCCGACGATGGCGAGGCCAGGGGGCAGCATGAAGCCCTTCTGGCTGCCGGTCACGGCAATATCGACGCCCCATTCGTCCATGCGGAAATCATAGCACGCAATCGACGAAACCCCGTCCACGAACAGCAGCGCCGGGTGGTCCGCCGCATCCAGGGCGCGGCGGACGGCGGCGATGTCGCTGCGCACGCCGGTCGCAGTCTCATTATGGGTGGCTAGGACGACTTTGATTTCATGCGACTTGTCGACGGTCAGGATTTCCTCGAAACGGTCGGCGGGAACGCCCTCGCCCCATTCCTGGGCGACGACCTGAACGTCCAGCCCGTGGCGCTGGCACATGTCGATCCAGCGGTGGCTGAACATGCCGTTGCGGGTCGCCAGAACCTTGTCGCCGGGCGACAGGGTGTTGGTGATCGCGGTTTCCCACCCGCCGGTCCCGGTCGAAGGGAAAACGAAGACCTGCCCCTGCGTGGTCTTCAACACCTTCTTCACACCCTCCAGCGCGGGATGCAGGATCCGCCCGAAGACCGGGCTGCGATGGTCGATCGTGGGCATGTCCACGGCCTTGCGCAGCACTTCTGGGATATTGGTCGGGCCGGGAATGAACACGGGATTCTGGCTGGTCATGGCTGTTCCTCCTCTGATAAGCGCAGGATACCCCCTGCGGCCAGATGCCACAATTTTTCTGGAAAACATTTCCATTTTGGCGATAAAAGCCGAAATAGCGGCGCAGTTCAGGGACTTGGCATTTTTCAAAGGTGCCGCCACGATTTTCGCGCTTTCGGATATGTATTCTTTAGGAAGGGACGAAAATGTCAGAACCCACTCGCCGCAGGGGCCGCCCCCGCAGTGCCAAGGACACAGGCGGCACGGTGCAGGTGCTGGACCGCGCGCTGGACATGCTGGATCTGCTGGCCGCCCATCCCGGCCTGACGCTGAGCGAGGTCGCCGAGCGGATGGAGCAGTCGCCCTCGACCGTGCATCGCCTGCTGCATTCGCTGGCGGCGCGCGGCATGGTGGAAAGCGACCCGGCCACGCAGGCCTGGAACATCGGCCCCGCGACCTTCCGGCTGGGGTCTGCCTTCATGCGCCGGTCGGGCATCGTCGAACGCGCCCGCCCGATCCTGCAAGCCCTGATGAAACATACCGGCGAAACCGCGAACCTGGGGATCCTGAACGGCGACGCGGTGCTGTTCGTCAGCCAGGCCGAAACGCAGGAAACCATCCGCGCCTTCTTTCCGCCCGGCACCCGGTCGCCCCTGCACGCGTCCGGCATCGGCAAGGCGCTGCTGGCCTTCGGCCGCCCCGAGATTCTGCGCGGCTATCTGGACGGTCCCGGCCTGACACGGTTCACCGACCGGACGCTGACCACGCCCGATGCCCTGTCCGAGGACATGGCCCGCATCCGCGCCCGCGGCTTTTCCTTCGACGACGAGGAAAAATCGCGCGGAATGCGCTGCATCGCCGCCCCGGTCTTCGACCTGACCGGAGAGGCGATCGCAGGCGTCAGCGTCAGCGGCCCGACCCACCGGATCGGGCACGAACACGTCAAGACGCTGGGTGCGGTCGTGGCGGCGGCGGCGGCGGAACTGTCTGCGGCGATGGGGGGCTGAGCTTCAGAGGGACCAGATTCCGCCGCCGCCTTCGCCATGGCGCGCCATATCCACCTGAACCGCCGGGCATGGGCCTCACAGGCCGGCCCGTCGCCCGCCCCGCCTGGACGGGCGTCGGCCTTCCGTGGTCATGGGGCGGCACCGTCTTTGGGGCAATGTCGGGAAGCGGCGGGAAACGCATGCGTTTCCGTTTCCCGCCCGGACCTGTCTGCCGAAGCTGTCTATCAATGCCCCCCGAAGAACGCGAACTTGATCACGAACAGCGCCGCCACGATCCAGGTCGCCAGGTGCACCTGCGACGCCTTGCCGGTCAGCAGCTTGATCACCGCATAGCTGATGAAGCCGAAGGCCAGGCCGTTGGCGATGGAATAGGTAAAGGGCATCGCCAGGGCGGTCAGGACGGCGGGGGCGGCCTCGGTCACGTCCTCCCAGGCGATCTCGGCCAGTTCGCGGACCATCAGGGTCGCCACATACAGCAGCGCGGGCGCGGTGGCATAGGCGGGCACCGATCCGGCCAGCGGCGCGAAGAACATCGCCAGCAGGAACAGCAGCGCCACGACCAGGGCCGTCAGGCCGGTGCGCCCGCCCGCCTGCACGCCCGACGCGCTTTCGACATAGGCGGTGGTCGACGACGTGCCCAGCATCGAGCCGACGGTGATCGCGGTCGAATCCGCCATCAGCGCGCGCGACAGGCCGGGATTGGTATGGGCCGGGCCTTCCTTCAGCAGGCCCGCGCGCTTGGCGACGCCGATCAGCGTGCCGGTGGCGTCGAAGACCTCGACCAGGACCATGACCAGGATGACGTGGAAGATGCCGTAATGCAGCGCCCCCACGATATCCAGTTGCAGCAGAGTCGGCGCGATGGAGGGCGGCATCGACATCACGCCCCCGAACTGGCTGACGCCCAGCAGGATCGACGCGACCGTGACCACCAGGATGCCGATCAGGATCGCCCCCGTCACCCGCAGCGCGTCCAGCGCCACGATGATGAAGAAGCCCAGGATCGCCAGCAGGGTGCCGGCGTTGGTCAGGTCGCCCAGGGCGACCAGCGTCGCCTCGCTGCCGACCACGATGCCCGAAGATTTCAGCGCGATGATGCCCAGGAACATGCCGATCCCGGCGGCGACCCCGCTGCGCATCGACAGCGGGATCCCCGCCACCAGCCAGCGGCGGATGCCGGTGGCCGACAGGATCAGGAAGATGATGCCGCTGATGAAGACCGCGCCCAGTGCCTGCTGCCAGGTGAAGCCCATGGCGCCCACCACGGTGAAGGCGAAAAAGGCGTTCAGGCCCATGCCCGGCGCCATGCCGATCGGCCAGTTGGCCCACAGCCCCATCACCGCCGAGCCGATGGCGGCGGCCAGGCAGGTGGCGATGAACACGGCGTTGCGGTCCATCCCCGTGGTCGACAGGATGTCGGGGTTGACGAAGATGATATAGGCCATCGTCAGGAAGGTGGTGATTCCGGCGATCACCTCGGTCCTGACGGTGCTGCCATGCTGCGACAGCTTGAAGTAGCGTTCCATGGGTTCCCTCCCGCGCGGCTTCCTCCGGCCGCCATGCGCGCAGCTTATGGGGGCCGTGACGGACGCAACAATCGGCCCCAGCCCGCAAGTCTTTCAATGGTCATTTGAAAGCGCAGGTGATCTTTTCCGATTCGTTGATACAGAATTGTGCCACTGCCCGCTTGCCGCGCAGGCCGTCGCGCGGTTTGCTGTGGCAATGCCGCCACGGAAAGGATGCCCGATGCGCTATAGCCGCGACCTGCGAGGATATGGAGAAACAACCCCCGACCCGCAATGGCCCGGCGGCGCCCGGATCGCGGTGCAGATCGTCGTAAACTACGAGGAAGGCGGCGAGAACAGCATCGAACATGGCGACGCCGCCAGCGAGGCCTTCCTGTCCGAAATCATCGGCGCCCAGCCCTGGCCGGGCAAGCGGCACTGGAACATGGAATCGATCTATGACTATGGCGCGCGGGCCGGGTTCTGGCGGCTGCACCGGCTTTTGAAGGACATCCCCGTCACCGTGTATGGCGTCGCCACCGCGCTGGAACGCAGCCCCGAACAGGTCGCCGCGATGAAGTCCGCCGGATGGGAGATCGCGACCCACGGGCTGAAATGGATCGACTACAAGGACATCCCGCGCGAGGTCGAGGCCGACCACATCGCCCAGGCCATAGCCCTGCACACCGCCGTCACCGGCGAACGCCCGCGCGGCTTCTATCAGGGCCGCACGTCCATGAACACGGTGGCGCTTGGCTGCGAGGAAGGCGGCTTCGAATACCTGGCCGACACCATCGCCGACGACCTGCCCTATTGGCATGTCCACAATGGCCGACCGCAGCTGATGGTGCCCTATACGATGGACGCCAACGACATGCGGTTCTCCAGCGGCCAAGGCTTCGGCACCGGGGTCGAATTCTTCGATTACCTGCGCGACAGCTTCGACGTGCTTTATGCGGAAGGCCAGGCGGGCGCGCCCAAGATGATGAGCGTCGGCCTGCATTGCCGCCTTGCCGGGCGTCCGGGCCGGGCCATGGCGATCCAGCGGTTCCTGGACCACTGCCGCGCGCATGAGGGCGTCTGGTTCGCCAGCCGCCTGGACATCGCGCGCCACTGGGCCGAGGTGCATCCCTGGCAGCCGCGCCAACGCCCGTCCGAGATGGATCGCGACAGCTTCGTCCAGAAATTCGGCGGCATCTACGAACACTCCCCCTGGATCGCCGAACGCGTCTGGGACGGCGAGATGGGCGCGGTCCATGACAGCGCGGCGGGGCTTGCCGCGCGCATGGCGCAGGTGTTCCGCAGCGCCTCGGACGAGGAACGGCTGGGCGTTCTGAACGCCCACCCGGATCTGGCGGGCAAGCTGGCGCAGGCCAAGCGCCTGACGGCCGACAGCACCGCCGAACAGGCCAGCGCCGGTCTGGACAGCCTGACCGACGAGGAACGCGCGACCTTCACCCGCCTGAACGACGCCTATGTCGCCAAGCACGGCTTTCCCTTCATCATCGCCGTGCGCGACCACGACAAGGCGGGCATCATGCGCGCCATGCAGGCCCGCATCGACAACGACACCCCGACCGAACGCGCCGAGGCCGAACGCCAGGTCGCGCGCATCGGCGAGCTTCGCCTGAAAGAGGCCCTGAAATGAACGATCTTCCCCCCGCCGGCGCCCCGACCGGCGACATCGCCGAAGTCCCCGTCGCCCACCCCAACCGCGTACCCTATGCCGGGCCGGTCGCCGGCCTGCCGCCGCAGACCGGGATGACCACCGATACGGCCGTCTTTACCGAAGCCTATGCGGTCATCCCCCGCACCGTGATGCGCGATATCGTGACCAGCTATCTGCCCGGCTGGACGGGGATGCGCATGTGGATGATCGCCCGGCCGCTGTCGGGCTTCGCGGAAACCTTCAGCCAGTACATCGTCGAACTGGCCGAGGGCGGCGGATCGGACAACCCTGACGACGACCCGGAAATCCAGCATGCCCTGTTCGTCACCGGCGGAGAGATGTCCGTCACCATCGATGGCGCCGAGCACCTGCTGCGTCCGGGCGGCTTCGCCTATGTGCCCCCCGGCACCGTCTGGTCCGTGAAGAACACCACCCCCGGCAACACCGGGTTCCACTGGTGGCGCAAGCGCTGGCAGCCGGTCGAGGGCGTCAGCCGCCCCGACCCGATCATCGCCCAGGAACAGGACATCGCGCCGTCCATGATGCCCGACACGGACGGCGCCTGGGGCACCACGCGCTTCATGGACCCGGCCGACCTGCGCCACGACATGCATATCACCGTCGTGACCTTCAAGCCGGGCGGATCGATCCCCTTCGCGGAAACCCATGTGATGGAACACGGCCTGTTCGTGCTGGAGGGCAAGGCCGTCTATCGCCTGAACCGCGACTGGGTCGAAGTCGGGCCGGGCGATTACATGTGGCTGCGCGCCTTCTGCCCGCAGGCCTGCTATGCGGGCGGGCCGGGGCCGTTCCGATACTTGCTGTATAAAGACGTGAACCGCCACGCGCCGCTGTGGGGGAACAGGTAGGCGAAAGGCCGGGCCTTGTGCCCGGCCTTTGTCGTCATAAATCGTAAATCTGCCCGAACTTCTGTTCCAGATAGGCCAGCAGCGGCTCGGGCGTCACATCTCCGCCGGTCGCCTCCTCGATCAGCGTGCGCGGGCGCTTCAACCCGCCATGGCGCTGCACGGTCTCGCGCAGCCATTCGACGGCGGGCGCGGCATCGCCCGCCGCCAGCGAGGCGTCCAGGTCCGGCACCGCATCGCGCATCGCCCGGTTCAGGCAGCCCGCAAAGACGTTGCCCAGGGCATAGGTCGGGAAATAGCCGAACAGGCCCACTGCCCAATGCACGTCCTGCAAGACGCCATTCGCCGGGCGGTCCACCACAACGCCGAAATCGCGCAGGAAACGGGCGTTCCAGGCCTCGGGCAGGTCGTCCACGCCCAGGCGCCCGGCGATCAGGTCGCGTTCCAGGTCGAAGCGCATCATGATGTGCAGGTTGTATTGCACCTCGTCGGCCTCGGTGCGGATGAAGCCGGGGGTGACGCGGTTCACGGTCGCATAGAAGGCATCCGCATCGGCGATGTTCAGCCCGTCGAAGGCGTCGGACATGCGGTGGAACAGCCAGCCGGTGAAGGCCCGGCCCCGGCCCATCTGGTTTTCATAGATGCGGCTCTGGCTTTCATGGACGCCCATCGACACGCCCCGGCCCAGCGGCGTGAAGGCGTAATCCGGGTCGATGCCCAGCTCATAGCTGGAATGGCCGACCTCGTGGATGGTGGAATAGAGGCAGTTGAAGGGATCGGTCTCCACCACCCGCGTGGTGATGCGGCTGTCCTGCCAGCGGCCGCTGCTGAAAGGATGGACGGCGATGTCCATCCGCCCCCGCGTCCAGTCATAGCCAAAGGCCGTCGCGCAGATGCGGGCCAGCCGGATCTGGGTTTCCTGCGGGAAATGGCCGGTCAGCGGCTGCGGCTGACTGTCCGCACCCAACACCTGTTCGCGCAGCGCGACCAGACGCGGGCGCATGGCGTCGAACAGGGCGGCGATTTCCGCGCCCGTCATGCCCTGTTCGTAATCGTCCAGCAGCGCGTCATACAAATCGCCGCCCTCGGCCAGGGCGGACGCTTCCTCGCGCTTCAGCATCAGCACCTGATCCAGCGTCGGCAGGAAATCCTCGGGCGCGTCCTTGGCCCGCGCCTCGGCCCAGATGCCTTGCGCCAGCGATGTCGTCCGCGCCAGTTCCTGCGCCAGCCGCGCCGGGATGCGGCTGGCCCGGCCGAAATCGCGGGCGATCAGTTCGACCGAACGGGACTCGGCCTCGGTCTGCGGCTCGGCGACCTCCAGCCATTCGCCGATGCGCGGATCGGTGCGGCGTTCGTGCAGCACCGCTTCGATGGCGGCCATCTCCTCGGCCCGCTGTTCGACCGCGCCGCGCGGCATCACGGTTTCCTGGTCCCAGCCCAGCCGTTCGGCAATCGAAGACAGCGCCTCGGTCTGGCGTTGAAAGGCAAGCAAGTCGTTGATGGCCGTCATCGAATGGTCCCCCTGACCGAAGTTTCATGCGGGTAACGCGCGTGATGCCGCGCCCGGATGATCAGCGCGAACAGCGCCACCGCGCCCAACTGATGCGTCAACGCGAGGGCCAAGGGCGAGGCATGGACCACGTTCATGATCCCCAGGCCAACCTGCACCGCAACGGCCACCAGCATGACGGTAAAGGCCCCTCGCGTCACGGGATGCGGCGACCGGCGGGCGCGCAGCCAGACGACCACGGCAAAGATCGCCAGCAGATATCCCACCATGCGATGGACGAACTGCACCAGGGCCGGGTTCTCGAACAGATTGCGCCAGCCAAGCGCGGCATCCCAGATCAGCGACGGGATCCATTCCCCGCCCATGGTCGGCCAGCCGGTATAGGTGCGACCGGCGTCGATGCCCGCGACCAACGCGCCGATCAGGATCTGGCAAAAGGCCAGGTGCATCAGGCCGGTGGACATGGAAAACAGCTTGGCTTCCCCGGCGCGGCGGGCGCGCAGCAGGTCGGCCTCGGTCCGGCCCAGCAGCAGGACATACCACACGATCAGGCCCAGGATGACGAAGGCAAGGCCAAGATGCGTGGCCAGGCGATAAGAGGCGACGCGGACCATGCCTTCGGTCAGGCCGGAACTGACCATCCACCAGCCGATGGCCCCTTGCAGCCCGCCCAGTGCGCCAAGGCCCAGAAGGCGCGGCGTCCAGCCGGTCGGGATGCGCCTGGTCGCCAGGAAGAAGACGAAGCCCGCCGCCCAGACCAGGCCGACCAGGCGGCCCAGCAGGCGGTGCGACCATTCCCACCAGTAGATCTGCTTGAAGCCCGCCAGATCCATGTCCGGGTTGACCTCGACATATTGGGGGATCTGCTTGTAAGCCTCGAATTCCGCTTGCCATTCCGCCTGTGTGGTCGGCGGGATGGTGCCCGTCACCGGCGCCCATTCGACGATCGACAGGCCCGATCCGGTCAGCCGCGTGGCCCCGCCCAGAGCGATCATCGCCAGGACCATCACGAACAGCACCATCATCCAGATGCGGATCGCGCGCCGCGCGCCGCGAGAGGCGCCATTGCGGGCGGCGTCGATCATGCCGGTCCGGGCGACGGGGCGGCTGCTGGCGGTGGGGTCAAGGACTTCCTCGAAAACGGGGCGCTTGGCCATCGCTTGCTCCTTCAGGTCGGGCAGAGGGTAGGTGGGGGTCAGCGCCGGGTCAACTGCCGCAGCATCCCGTGCAGGATGCGCACGTCGCCCCGCGTCAGGGCCAGGCGCGACCACATGTTGCGCAGGTTCAACCGCATGGAGGCGGCCTTGGTCTCGGGGAAGAAGAAGCCTGCCTCGGTCAGGCGTTCCTCGAAATGATCGCCCAGCTTTTCGATCTCCAGCCGGTCGGCCAAGGCGATGGCCTCGGGGCGGGCGTGGTGGGGGGACGGCTCGGCGGGCAGCAGATCGCGGCCGTATTCATATCCCATCAGCAGCACCGCCTGCGCCAGGTTCAACGAGGGGAAGTCGGGGTTCACCGGCACCGTCACGATGGCGTTGGCACGGGCCACGTCGTCGTTTTCCAGCCCCGTGCGTTCCGGGCCGAAGATGATCGCGCAGCGGCCGTCATGGTCGCGCGCCATCTGCATCGCGGTGGCGGGGGTGTGGACGGGTTTCGACAGTTCCCGTCCCCGCGCGGTGGTGGCGAAGGCGAAGTCGATGCCTTCCATCGCCTCGGCCAGGGTCGGATAGATGCGCGCGCGGTCCAGAACCTGCCCCGCCGCGCCGGACGCCATCGCGATGGCGCGCGGGTTCGGCCAGCCGTCGCGGGGATCGACCAGCCGCATCTCGGTCAGGCCGAAATTCAGCATGGCGCGGGCGGCGGCGCCGATATTCTCGCCCATCTGCGGGCGGACGAGGATGACGACGGGCTGGCGATTGCTGTGCATGGTGGCCAGATAGTCCGTCTGGCGGCGGGCGGCAAGCTGCGCTATGGGCGAGCGAAAGGAGTGCCGCCATGCCAGACGCCCAAGACGCCCCGCAGCTTTACCTGATGACGCCCGCAGGTGCCCAGGCCTCGGCCCTGGGACCGCAGCTTGCGGCGGTGATGGACGCCTTTCCGGTGGCCTGCCTGCGCATCCGCGCGGGCGCCGAGGAGGACGAGCTGGGCCGCCTGGCCGACCTGGCCCGAGAGATCGCCCATGCCCGCGACGTGGCGGTGGTGATCGACGACCATGTGGTGCTGGCGCAGCGGCACGGGTTGGACGGGGTGCATCTGACGGATGGCGCAAAGGCCGTGCGCTATGCGCGCAAGGAACTGGGCGCGGATGCCATCGTCGGCGCCTTCTGCGGGTCGTCGCGCCACGACGGCATGACCGCAGGCGAGGCCGGGGCGGATTACGTCAGCTTCGGCCCGGTGGGCGCATCGGCCCTGTATCGGGGCGATCCCGTGGATCTGGACGTGTTCCAGTGGTGGTCCGAGACGATCGAGGTTCCGGTCGTGGCCGAGGGCGCGATCACCCGCGCCTTGCTGGAGCAGCTGTCGCCGGTCAGCGATTTCATCGCCATCGGTCCCGAAATCTGGTCGGCCGAGGATCCGGTCGCGGCGCTGACAGCCCTGTGGGGCTAGATGTCGAAACGTTCGCGGGCGCCGGTGGCGAACCGGCGCAGGATCAGCGGGTAAAGCTGGTGTTCGCGTTCCAGCACGCGGGCGGCCAGCGTTTCTGGCGTGTCGCCCGGTTCGACGGGAACGCGCGCCTGGCCCAGGATCGGACCTGAATCCAGATCGGTCGTGACCTCGTGGACGGTGGCCCCTGCCTCGGTGTCGCCCGCCTCGATGGCGCGGGCATGGGTGTGCAGGCCTGGGTATTTGGGCAAAAGAGAAGGATGGATGTTCAGCATCCTGCCTTCGAAGCGGTCGATGAAGCCGGGGGTCAGGATGCGCATGAAGCCCGCCAGGCAGATGATGTCCGGGCGCGACTCCAGCAGCGGTTCCAGCAGCGCGGCCTCGAACGCGGCGCGGTCGCCCTTGAAGGCGCGGTGATCCACGGCGGCGGTCGGCACGCCCAGGGCTGCGGCTTTCGCCAGACCGGCGGCGGTGGGATCGTTGGACGCCACCAGCACCGGCTGGGCTGGATGGTCCTCTGACTGCATGTCCTGAACCAGGCGGACCATGTTCGATCCGCCCCCCGAGATCAGGATGGCGACCCGCTTCACGCAAGCGCTCCGCTGTAGCGCAGGCCCTGCCCCGCCGTGACTCGGCCCAGGCGGCGCACGGTTTCCCCCTGCTCCGCCAACAGATCGGCCAGCGCATCGGCTCGGTCGGCGGCAACGGCCAGGATCATGCCGATGCCGCTGTTGAAGGTCTTCAGCATCTCGGCCTGGTCGATCCCGCCCGCCTGCGCCAGCCAGTCGAAGACCGGCGGCAGGGTCCAGGAGGACAGGTCGATCTCGGCCCCCAGGTCTTTCGGCAGGACACGCGGCAGGTTCTCGGTGATGCCGCCGCCGGTGATATGGGCCAAGGCATGGACGCCGCCCGCGCGGATCGCCGCCAAAGCGGGTTTCACGTAAAGCCGCGTCGGCGTCAGCAGCGCCGCGCCCAGATCGCCATCGCTGAACGGCGAGGCCGCGTCCCAGCCAAGGCCCGCGCGCTCGGCCACCTTGCGCACCAGCGAATAGCCGTTGGAATGTACCCCGTCCGAGGCAAGGCCCAGCAGCACGTCTCCCTCGGCCACGCCGGCGGGCAGCGCCGTGCCGCGCTGCATGGCGCCGACCGCAAAACCGGCCAGGTCGAAGTCGCCGTCGTGATACATGCCCGGCATCTCGGCCGTCTCGCCGCCGATCAGGGCGCAGCCCGCCGCCTTGCAGCCGCGCGCGATGCTTTCGACGACGCGGACGCCTTCGTCTATCGACAGCTTGCCCGTGGCGAAATAATCTAGGAAGAACAAGGGTTCCGCCCCCTGGCAGACCAGATCGTTCACGCACATGGCGACCAGATCCTGGCCGATGCCGTCCAGATGGCCGGTATCGATGGCGATGCGCAGCTTGGTGCCGACGCCGTCGGTCGCCGCGACCAGAACCGGATCGTCGTATCCCGCCGCGCGCGGATCGAACAGCGCGCCGAAGCCGCCAAGCGCGTCCATCACGCCGGGACGCGCGGTCGCGGCGGCGGCGGGCTTGATGCGTTCGACAAGCGCATTGCCCGCGTCGATATCGACACCCGCGTCGCGATAGCTGATCCCGTTCTTGGTCATGGCGGCCCCCGGCTGGATTTGCGCCCCCGATAGCGGATGGCGCCAACCGGGGCAACGGTGATCGCGCTTGACCCAGCGGGCGCGCGCGATTAACCGGAAACCGCTGGGCCTGTAGCTCAATGGTCAGAGCAGGGCGCTCATAACGCCTTGGTTGGGGGTTCGAGTCCCTCCGGGCCTACCACCCCAGCCATTGCCGCCAATAAACGACAGCCAGAGTGACCCGCAAAATCTGGATGCGGGACACCTGCCATGGTCGCCGCCGGACACGCGCAGGATTGGCCGAGGTATAGCTGCGGAGCTTATTCGGAGTGCTGATTACACCTGATGGACCGCCACGCCCCGCACGTCCGTCTCCCAAGTCATCTGCGGCGGATGCAGCACCGGCACCGATATGGAGGAAACACCTATCGGTCGCTGGCCGCATTTCCCACACCGAAATCGCCGCAGCATCTCATCGCGGTGCAGCCACCGAGACGTGCCCACCATTCCCCTGTAGCCGCACCCGCAGTAGATATGAGAGAAAGTGGCTTGCTCCATCCCGACAGTGGAACGGAAAGGGAACGATTCGGCAAGAGCCGCCGGTGATAGCGCGGGCGAAGTCTCACGCGGTCATCGGCGAAAACTCCGACTCATGCCAGCGGCGCTGCCACATGACCCCATCGCGCCACTGGAAAAACCCCGGCTCCTGCACCTTCGGCCCCAGCACCTCATAGAGCGTCAGGCACTCGCCTTCCGGTAGGTGAACGATCCGATGCACATGGTCATGGGGGATACTGACCACATCGCCTGGCTGATGCTGCCGCAATTCAACCCGCCCGTCAGGATGCAGCACCTCCTCGTCATACCCCCCGTGCAAGATATAGCTGCGGCAGTCGAAGGGATGGCTGTGGTGAGAGCCAGTATCCTCGCCGGTGAAGCGATGCAGCACAAGCGCGTTGCCGGTGCTTCCGGGCCCTAAGTGCCATTTCATGAGCGCCTCGGACATGCGCTCGGGTGTGATGGTCAGCATCATCGGCCAGCCTTGATCGCCTTGCCAATCGCCTTGCCTGCCTCGACTGCTGCCTTTTCCAACTTGGACTGCGCCAAGTTCTCAATGACCACGGCGGGCGGGCTGAGTTTGTCCAGAGCATCCGGCACGCTTCGCTTGGCGTAGTCGAGGATCAGCGAGATAGCTGCCTGTCCGGTCAGGTTCCGGCCGATTGCCAGCCGCGCCGCCGTCATCAGCGCCTCGTGCAGCGCATCCCGGTGCTTGGCCTCGATATCCAGACCCCATTTCTGGCGGGCCTTGGACGCTGCCCAGCCGATGATGGCGGTCAGGATCAGCCCGAGGATTTCGAGCAGGTGGGGAGTCGCGGCGGTGATGATGGTCTGCATGTCAGTTCTCCAGGTTAAGTGCCGCCCATGTCGCCCTTCCGACGATCCCATCCGGCAGCAGTTCGTGTTTCCGTTGGAATGCGACCACCGCCGTCTCTGTGGCGGGGCCGAAGATGCCGTCAGCCGCCAAGCCGAGCGCGCGCTGTGCCATGGCAACTGCCTCGCCCTTGCTGCCCCGGCGGATGACCGGCATCGGCCCGCGCGGGGCCTGCGGCTCCACATCGCCGAGGGCCGCGCTGATCCGGTCGCGCAGCATGTCCCCGATCCTGACCGGATCGCGGCTGTCCAGGATGCCGAAGGGGTCGTAGTCGAAATCCCATTTCCCCGCCTGGGCGATGCCAAGCGTTGTCTGGACCTCCGCGTGAGACAGGACCGTGCGCCGGTCCACGGGGATGCTGTAGGCCCGGCAGAGGCGGGCGACCTCGGCAATCATCGCCTCCACCTGAACAGGTGTCGGGAATGCTTTGCAGGCGCGGGGATCGTGCCATTGGGCATTCGCCATGCAGGCCATGCTGACGCCGATGCTGCCTGTGTTCAGGCCGCGCGTATGGGCGGCATAGCGGCCCGCCGTAAGTTGCCTGCCGGGCGCGTTGGCGCTGATAGGGTGCAGGCCAGCCTGGACTTCTCCGTCGCCGTCCACCAGCCGGTGGTAGTGCTGTTTGTCGAAGGCAGTGGGTTTCAACCCCCCTGCTGTGTGATGCAGGACGATCCGTTGCATGATGGCTCCACGAAAAAGCCCGCCGGTCAGGGCGGGCGAATGGCTGTCCAAAAGGACAAGATGACGCGCACGTCAGAGTAGATTTGATACCCCTCAACAGCCGGGCGGCGTGTGTGATTGGTTAACGAGTTGAGCCGCCCGGTTGTTTATCAGCGTCGTGCGAGCATCCTGCGCGTGATGGCAGTCTGCTAACCAAATATTAGGGATCAGGTGCGAGTCTGATGGTGACTTCTGTCCAATAAACTCATCAACTTGCTGACAAACCTGATACCGATTTTGAAACCGATCATCGCAGCCGCATTCCTCGCAGCCAGTTGGGCGGCTGCGGGGTGGTTCATCGCCCGGCCTGTCGCGACGGGACTGTTCGGGCTGCTGCCCTAATACCCTGCCGATGGGCCTGTCCTACCGGTCACTGGCCGAGGCTCATAGACCTGCAACGCCCGCCACCTGCGCCAGACGCTTTCGCAGTGTCCGGGGTCGCGGAACGCCAGCCCCATCAGCCGCAGGAATGCCGTGCGCCACAGGCTCGGAGGGCGGGCATAGACCCTGGCGCACAGGGGCATACCGCGTCGGCCGCAGAGCGCCCTATTGATCCAGCAGGACACCTGCCAATGGGTCAGCGCCACGGCAGCAGCCTGATCTTCGTGGGGTGCAGCCAGGCTTTCCAGAGGGGCCACAGATGCCGCTCATCTTCCGGGATCAGCATCTGGCGGCATTTCAGGGCGCAGTAGAACGCCGCCATCTTCATCAGGCTGAACAGGATGTTGATGTAGCGGCCGACATGCTCTGTCCACCACGCAGCCGCTTCGGGTGCCCAGAGCCGCAGCAAGGGCATGGACACGTCCCACCACAGGCCCCGCGCGATAATCGCCCCCGCCAGGATCGCGAAGCCCATCGCAAACCACCATGTCGCCGATTTCAGTTCCCGGAAGCTGGCCCGGAAAGCCCAGATCACGGCCAGGTAGCCGATGGTGTTGATGATGGCGAGCGCGCCGATTACCTGTGCCATGCGGTGGTGTCCTTCTGCAATTCGGCGACGAGCCGCTCCAGGACGATCACCTTCGCCCGGACTTGCCGCTCCCCCTTCTGAAATTCTTCCTGGTGCTGCCGCTTGAGTTCGTCGGCCTGCGCGGCGCGGCGGCTGCACCCGAGCAGTTGACGGATGAGACCCATCATTTCCGCCCCCTCATCTCGCGCACCGCCTCTCGCACCGGCTCCGCCAGCGCGCCGAGAGCAAGGTTGGTCTGTTCCAGCAGCTTCCGGGCCTCGGCACCCATCTCGCGCATGTCCTGCACACGCTGATCGTGCAGTTGGTTGATGCGACGAAACAGGACGATGGCGACAATAGACAGGGCGACGACCGCGAAGGCCAGAACCGTGACGACGCTGCCGTTTGCCAGCTTCTCGGCGACTTCAACCGGGTCCATTCGCGCACCCGCAGTTCGGATCATCCTGCATAAATCTTTTCCTGCTATTTGCTTGATTGACCGGTCAAATCAGCCGGTGCGGGAACTGTCACACACAGTTTCACCGAGACGCCGCACCGCAGCATTGGTTAACGTCTCCATGTCGCGACGGGTGTTTGTTACCAGTGCCCCTACACACCTCGGCCTGTCGCGACACTTCCTGCCGACGATCACGCGACCTGGTGCAGCATCCTGTTCCGGATCGGTTTTCACCCACACGTTGCAGCGGCACCCGCGCTTTCCCCGAGACTCAAGCGCGCTGCGATGATCCGATGGTCACGCGACGGTGATGATTCGCGATTTAGGAGGTTGCATTGGGTATCAGGGCATTGTGCGCGGCGGCTGCCGTGGTGGTCGGGGTGGGGTCGGCGGCAGAGGCGGCGACGACTGTCAGCTATGACCTGTGGTTGCGATATGAAGGCACTGCGTTCACAAGCGCCTTTCACGAAACCACCGGCGATCCCGACACAACTGTCACGGGGGATTTCGCCGCCGACGACATGCTGCCCGGCATGAAAAGCTATCTGTTTGGCGCAATACCTGTCGGTGAGGTGATCCATTTTGTCGCGACCATGGTTCACCCTGACCAGCCCGTCGAAGACGATCCTTATTACGGGAACGGCGGCCGCACGCCGGTTTGCCAGTTCGGCGTCTGGGACTGCACCAAAACCAATTACATCGACCCGACCAAGTTCCTCTTTTCCTGGGACGACAAGTGGCAGGTAGCTGGCGGCGTCGAAACCGGGTCAACATTAATGGTCGAACTTTGGTCCACTTCGCTCCCTTTCCCGATGTATTCCGATGACGGCCGATACAGCTACGGCTATGACTACGAATACTCTTATTTCACGGTCGTCGCGGACCCCGCCCCTGTTCCCTTGCCCGCCACTGCGGCCCTCTTGCCACTGGGGATCGGCGCCCTCGCGCTGATGCGAAGGCGCCGCCGCGTTAGCTGACGGTCAGCACCAGCTTGCCGCCTGTGACCGTCACCCCTGCGGGCAGGGATGCCCCGTTGTTCGTGACAGTGATGCCCGACCCGGTCAGATCATAAGTGCCCGCAGTCAGGCCAGTCGTGTCCACCTCGACAATTGATCCAGCCGCCAGGACCAGCGACACGGTGACGGAGGGATCGGTCTCGCCGTCACCCAAGGCGCCCGACCGGAACCGCTCCAATTTGGACATCCGCGCGCCATAGGCGCCTGCATAATTCCGCAGCCGCAGCGTGCCGCCGCTGGCGATGGTCAGGGTCGCGGTCCCCGTGCCGTCCCATCCGACGGCGCCCTGGGCGCCACAGCGGATGTCCAGAACCTTGCCCGAGGCGATGGTATGGTTCGGCCCGAGAAGCACTTCGGGATACTGGCCGTCCACCGTCAGGTTGTGACCCGACGCGCCGCCGGTCCAGGCGATCCGCCCGCTTTCAGCGATATAGCTGCCGACAGCGGTCTGCGCGCCGATCCAGATTTGCCCCGCGAGGATCGTCTTGACCTGGCTTAGGTTGGACAGACTCGCCGTTGTCAGCTTGCCCGACGACAGTTCCAGTGATCCGCCCTGTCCGTCTACCGCCGCCATGCTGACCGTCAACTCGCCGAAGCGCACCGCCACCCCGCGCAGTTCGGCGCTGTCGCCGTCGATGGTCCCTGCCGTATCGTGGGTGGACCAGTTCGCCCGTTCCGCCCACAGGACGCCCGAGCAGCGAGGATCCGGCTTGAACACGCAGGTTGAGGCGTTGACGCGCCTGGGGATGTGCAGGCCCCAAGGGGTGCGGAAATATTCCAGAACCGCTGCCAGGCGGTCCTGCAACTGGGCCGGGGTCAGCGTTCGCAGCCACAGGCAATATTGCTCGATGGTCGCGCTCGATACACCCATGGCCGCCGCGGCGTGGCGCTGGATCGTGATCGCGTCCAGGGTCACGGCAGACACGCCGAACTGGGCAGCATTGTTCTGGGGACCGTACCAGTTATGGATGCGCAGCCCGCTCCGGTCGTGCCCGTTTGTTTCGACCTTGAATGCGGGTTCGCCACTTGGCGGTTTGGCTGCAATTTCAGTGGCGTTGTTGGGGTCCGCGCGGTGCATCAGGATCGAGTTGAAGATCGAGCCGTCGAAGCTCGCCCACATGTCGATACCCCAATCCAACCCTCCCTCAATCGCCGCTGACCGTTTGTATGCCGCCGAGGTCGCGACCAAGCCCATGACCAATGGATAGTTGCCCGAGCCGGAAACATCGATGACACCGTTCACCTTGCTCCGACCCAGGCTGTTCATCACCACGTTCTGATCCAGCAGAAGGGTGTCTTCAAGCGTCCCGCCGCCCCGCATCTGTACACCCAGAGACGAGGATCTTGTGAACATAGATCGACGGATAGACACGCTATGAAAATCGTTTTGCAGATAGGCACCATGGGATTTTTGGTTGTGCGGCATCGGGAATTGGGTGCTGTCGCTATTCGGATTGTAGCCGTCGCGCCAGCCAGCCTGCTCTACAAAGGTTTCCAGGACCAGCAACGATTTAAGAGCAGAGCCATAGATGCCGACCACATGCGATGACGGGGAAGACCAGACCGTTGCACCAGGGATCGGTTCTGTCGAGGCGTTGATGGATTTGCATCTATACAGTGTCCGATGCCCCCCTCCCTCAAAGGAGAAGGTTCCCGAGGCGCCCGAAGCGACGGGGCCACGCGCCTCGACATGGCTAAGGATCACTTCGAATGGTGAAACAAAGCGCACCAGATCGACATCCACATCCTGGAACGCAAACCAGTTTGCATTGGTGGTGTTCTGGAAACTAGCAACCATACGGTCGATTACCGGGGCAGCGCCAACGCCATAGGACGAAACGAGAATAGGGTGCAGCGGGCCTTCCCCAGACGCTGCGCGCGAGATGTAGTTCATCCCGTTGCTCCAGGCGCCGTCCCGATAGTTGTAGCCGCGTTCCAAGAACAGTTGATCGCCCTTGAACGAGTTCGTCCCGCTGATGTTGTTGGTCGCAGCACCCCAGACCGCGAAACCGGTGTCCATCTCCAACGGTTTGTCGGCGGATCGACCGTAGATCGTGCTGGCGATGATCCACGCATCGGTGATCGTCGCCAGGGGCAAGCCGGTTTCCGTGGCGATGTCCTGCTTGGTGTAGCCACCCTTTCCGCTGGGGTCGTTCCGAGGACGCTTGGTCACATAGAACTTCCGGCCCTTGCGACCCAGTTCGAACTTGATCCGGCCTGTGGCCTTGTCGATGGGCAGCATCCAGTGCCGTCCGTCCGCAAATCCGGCCTTCTGGCGACGGGGCAGAACCTCCATCACCACCGGGTCGCCAGCGGGCGTCAGTCCGTCGATCCGGGCCACGTCTTCCGGCAGGTCGTTGAGGTTGAGATACGATCCTCCGTCATCGCGGGCGGACAGCAGCCCATTCGTCACGCTTGCGAGGGTGACGGGCAAGGCGTCCATCTTGCCAGCCCGGACGGTCAGGGACTGCGGGGGTTCCGGTTCATCCCCCCACGCATCGACCGAGACAGCACCGCCAGTCATCCCGGCACCCGGCGTAACCTGGAAGGGTGCCCCATCAAGCAGCGCGCTGTGAAAATACATGGGCATCAGACGATCTCCGTGACTTTGCGGACGATGTGGGTGGCGCGGGTCAGGACTGCGCCCTGGGAGGTGACGGACAGGGTGCGGGGGCTGGTATCGCCGGGCGCGACTGTCGCGACGCCGATGTAGAGGTTGGTCCTGACAGCATCGCCTTTGCTCGGCGCACCGGCAAAATCCACCACCTCGGTATGCCCGACAGGGCTACCCCACCATCCGCCCGAGGCGGCTCCGCCATTGGACCCGATTGTGAAGATGATCCGGTCCCCAGGAGCGGTCGCCACCGTGGTGGAAAGGACAGCCCCGGCGCCGGGGCTGATATTGCCGAAGGTCGGCGTGCCCGAAATCATGCGGATCGCCCTGAAAGCATGGCACCCCGCGATCAGGGCGGACGGCTTGTCCAGGGTGATGACCACATCGCCGGTCGTGCCGCTGGGGACCGCTGCCCGCCACAAGCCGGTGCGGAGCCGGGGTTCGTTGCCGTTGGCTTGGGCCGCCCGCTGCGTCGCGGCCACGCCCCCGATGCTGACCCCGGTGATGACGGCGGTGCCGTCGGTGATGAGATAGGCGTTGAGGTCAAGCTCGATGTAGCGATCCGCACTGGCCGCGCCCAGCGGCACGGCAGCAATCGTGTGCTGGGTCTGGGACGCGGTATTGTAGACCGACCCCGTGCCCGCCGAGGTGTAAGAGGCGGGCTGTGGCGCGGAGACAGTGATACCGTTGCTGGGCACCGGATCAGATGCCCCCTCCGCGTCCGTGGCGATCTCGCGATAGGTCATGACTGCGCCATCATCGGCGGGGCCGACATTATAGGTCAGCGAGGTCGCGTCCGTTTCGACGCCCCCTCGATACCATTCCCCGAGGATGGTCGCGGTGCTGTGCAGCGATCCCCAAAGGCCGGGGAGAGCGGTCAGGACCGACCCGGCGGCGCTGATGACAGGGGCGATCAGGCACACAGGACCGTCGCCAAGGTCAGCAGGGTTTGCCACAGTGACAGCTGCCCCGCCATAGGTCGGATGCTGGCCGATGCCGAAGCCGAAGGGATCCGACTGCGGCGTGACGCCAGAGAGGATGACCTTGTTGTCGGCGGTCTTGGCGGCGGATGGGACGGCGGGGGCGACTTCGAAGGTGGCGCTATATGCCGTATAGCCCGCCTTGGTCGCGCCGATGGTGACGATGCCGCTGGCCGGTGCAGTGCCAGTGCGCGTGGTGCCGGTGCCGGTCAGGGTGACGCTGCTGGTCACTTCGTCCGGGGCGGCGTTGAAGTTGACGGTGAAGGGCTGGCCCGCCACCAGCGGGTCGGGGGTGATGGTGGCTTGGAGGGTGGGCTGGGGTTGTGCGACGACAAACAAGAATGTGTCGCTAACCGTCTGCCCCGTGCTGTTGGTGGCAGTAATGGTCATTTCCAGGCTGCGCTCGGTCGCGGCGGACAGCAACAAGCTTCGCCCGCTAATGGAGCCGCCCTGGCCTGTCGGGCTGATAGAATAGGACGCCGCTCCACTGAAATAATCATCCAACAGGATCATGATATTGGCATCACTGACGACGAGGGATCTGTCGGGCAGTGGGGAATTCAGTATCGGCGCCTGAGCGTTAATCCTTAATCTGAAAGTTACGGGATCGGACTGACCTCCAGCGTTGACACCTCTCACAAAAAACGTTGTCTCGGCTAACGTGGCGAACGTGCTGAATTCCAGATTGTAGCCGTTGATGACCGCTTGTGCGATGGAGGGGTTGATTACATAGCTGGTGGCGTTTTCGAATTTCGTGCGCAAGTCGGTCGCCGGAACGCTCTGGTCGATGGTATAAATTCGATCCGCGATACTCCCAATCACCGTGGGCGGATCGATAGGCTCAGCATCTTCTCCAAATTCCGGCCCAATAATTTCAGTGCCATCGGACAGCAGAGCCACAAGCGCACCATCGCGATTGATCAACGAAATCAGTCTTGGCGCACCTTCAACCGCCTCTAGTCGTGCTTTGACATCGGTATCATCATAGGCAGCGGGTATTGTCGCGGCTTTGCCCTCCACTACCACAAGTCGGTCTGTAATCTCGGCCAATCGGGGGGCCACTTGCAGGTCATTAAGCACCTGCATAGCAGCTGCGATTTGCGGCTCCAGCCCATTGGCAACCGACGCTGTATTTGCAGCAGCCATAGCCCTTTCGGCAGCCTTTGTGATGCTGACCAGCAATGAGATAAGCGAAGTCGGCAGGCCAGCGGCCCGCAGCAGTTTTTCATCCAATGCCATGAGGTTAGTCCTTTATCGACCCGGTGATATCGGTCGTGTAGCCGCCAGATTTACTGTATCGGTGGATGGCTTCTTCGATCAGGAGAGGCACGCCATCCACGCCGGGACGGACGCCTAAAAACTGGCAGGGCGCTCCTGCGCGAACTGTGGGGTCGCCAAGCAGGGAAGCAGTGAATTCCAGTTTTTTCCGTCCCAGCGATCCGGCCTTTGCCTTGGCTGCGGCCTTGGCCTCATCCTGATTGGCAAAGGGCTGGCCGATCTCGAATTCCGCGTCCGAGTCCTTGTCGCCCTGGACTGTCACGCTTCTCTTTCGGCCCGTGGTCCGGTCCATCCAGCTTGCCTTGACCGTACGATAGACAGACCGGGTGGAGAAGGTGATCCGGCATGATCCCGTCACCAGCTTTGCAGGCGTAATGACCAGCCCTGTCAGCGCCTTGCCCGATGCTGATTGCCCTGCCCCGCGCTTGGCAAAGACCAGACGCCCGCCCTTGATCGAGAATAAGGCCCCGTGCCGTTCGGCCAGTCGCTCCAGGAAGGCCGCATTGCTTTCGGCAATCTGCCCGAGCCAGTCGTAGTGGAAGCCGCCCAGAGCCGCATCCACGACCGGCTGCACACCGATCTCACCGGCAATATCGGCAATCACATCGGAAAGGCTGACCTGATCCCAGTGCCGCCGCCGCATTTCCTTGACCGGCCCGCCCATCTCGGCTGCCTTGCCGTGGATGGTGATGGCATAGGGAAGGCACTCGACTTCGATTTCCTCGGCCACATAGCTGCCCATTTGAATGAGGTTGCCTTCATAGCCCATGGACACTTCGATCCGTGCGCCGGGCTGCGGCATTTCAGCAGGCGGATTGTCGTCCAGCCGCAGCCGCACCCCATCCGACGAAACCCCATCCCTATCGGTGATCTCGCATTCCGAGAGACGGCGCAGAAAATCCCCGGTGACGGCCTTGCCGTTCACGGTCACAACACATTGCGGCTTCATCGGTCAGTCCCAGAGCCGGATGACAGGATCGCTCTGCACAGCCGCCACAACCTCGGGCAGCACGATCACCACCCCGGCCGGAAGGATCGCGCCCATCGCGGCGAGGCCCCGGTTGGCGTCATAGACCGCCTCGGCAAAGCCGCTCTCATCGCCGTAGTGACGGCGGCAGATCAGATCTACGGTTTCGCCCGCGATGCTGACTACGGTTGTCATAGCAACTGCAGCACGGTTCCGACTGCGGCGGTCATCAGGTTCATTTCCCCTTCATAGCCCCGCAAGTCGATGGTGTAGGCGTTCTTCATCGGGCGCCCGTTCTGGTCGATGAAGCCGTGGTCCTCTGAGATACGCTCTACCACAAAGACACCGAATGCATTGAAGGGCGCACCGCCCAGGCTGACCAGCGTGAGAGGCTGGCCCTGCTTTGCCGCCAGCTTGATCCCCTCAAGGGACCAGTCGCCGCCGAACTCATCGAACAGCGCGCCGCTGATAGTTTCCGTGCGCCCCCTGCCCCCGGTCCATTGCAGGCGGTCAAAGCCGCCGGCTACGGGGGTAGAGACCCAGCCCGTGTCCTGATCCCGGCGGCGGCCGTCGAACGAGAAGCCCCGTGCCTGGAACTGGAAGAAGCCCAGCGACATGACGACAGGACCGGCCATCAGTAAGGATCCGTGAATGTGCCGCGCAGTTCAGCCTGCACTTCTCGGCCGATTTCGCGGGAAATGTCGCGGGCGCTTGCGTTCGCTCCGCCTTGAACGACGATGTTGCCGAAGGTCACGTTGACTGGACGCGACCCGCCACCGGACTGGACCGGGCGCGGCATCGGCGCGGGCCGGATACGGCGTGACATTTCTGACAGCGCCTTGACCTTGTTCGCATGGGCCACCCAGCCAGCACGCGACGGATAGATGGCCTCTGGGCCTCGCTCACCCACAAGCGTGGGAACGCGGGCGCGCATATGACCACCCATGGCTTTGGCCTGCTCGAACGCTCCGGTCGCGGGATTGTAGGTGCCCAAGTCAGGCTGCCCGCTGCGACCGCCCGACAGGATACCCATCCATGTGCCGCCGATTGCTGCTTCCAGTTGGTCAGGGATCGACTTGGCCCATTCGATCAGTTCAGGCAGCTTCGCCTTCATGCCGTCCCAGAGAGATTGGATCATCTCACCGCCGAGGGTCAGAAGGCGTCCAGCGGTCTCGTAAACAGCGGCGGTGATGGCATCCAACTTTGCGATGATGTTGGTCGTTATCTGCGCGGCTCTCGCACTGATGTCAGCGACTTCCCCGTCCGTCAGAATTTCACGGGAAAATAGGCTGCCAGCGAAGCCCTTGACCGCCTCAACGGCTTTGCCCACTGCCGAGGCAATAGTATCCCACGTCTCGCCGAACCATTTTAAAACTGGCTCAAGCGGTTTCATCCATTCCCGAATTCTTTCCATTTCGGGCCGAAGCCGCTCTCCTATTGCAGACGCTACACCCGAGACGATGGCACTGATCCGATCCCAGAACTGCCAAGCCAATCCAACAGCAGTAACTGCCGCCGCAGCGGCGATCCAAACCGGTGCACTGATGGTCGCCATCACGACCCCGATAGCACCAATACCCTTGGCTACGGCGGTCAGTCCGGTCACGCCCGCTAAACCGCGCAACAGGGCACTAAGCCTCTCCATGCCTGATAGCTTCGCTGGATTGCTAACTTTTTGAAGCCCAACAGCGATGCTGCCAAAGACATCGGTCGCCCGCCTCGCTTCCAATGCCTGCAAGGATCGGCGGAGGGCGGCGACAGAGGCAACCGCGTCATAAACTGCGAACCCTGCCCGGCCAACGGTGTTCATGCCTCCTGCCAATAGGTTCAGCACACCAGCTTTGCCAGTCAGCCCGGCAAACCGCAGCGCCAGCAAAGCCACCCGCAGCCCCATAACAGCGCCGGTCACAGCGATGATCTTCGCGGTCAGTTTGCCGTTTTCTTCGGTCCACTTGCCCACAGCCAAAATAATGGGGGCCAGCCGGTCCAAGATTTCCTTCATGCCGGGCAGCAGCGACTGGCCGACGGTGATCCCCACATCGCGCAGTTGGTTTCTGAACCGCTGCAAGGCATATCTGCCGGTCTTAGACCGGATCGTGAATTCCTTCTGAACACTGCCCAAGTAATTTGTCTCGTCAGCAACGGCAGCCGTCGTCTCGCGAACCTTGTCCAGTTCACTCAGCAGCGGCATCAGCGCGCGGGCTTCGTCGCCGAACAGGTCGGACATGGTAGCGATGCGCTCGTGCTGATCCAAGGCATTGATCCGCTCAAGAACGCCTAGAAATTGACCCATGGCGTCGGTCGGCATAGCCTTCGCCACATCATCTGCATGCAGGCCCAGCTTTCGGAAAGCTGCGTCCTGACGCTTCGTGGCGCTTGGACCGCGCGTCAGCGCCTTCTGGGCATTGCGAAGCGACGTGGCAGCCACATCGGACTGCGCGCCCATGGCAATCATGCTTGACCCCAAGGCCAGCACTTGCTCGTTTGTAAATCCAGCGATCTTCCCATCAGCAGCTACACGGCGGGCAAACTCGATCAAGTCCGGGGCTTCCGATGCTGACGTATCGGCCAAGAAATTGACGGCATCTGCATATCGCGCCGTTTCATCAATCGTCATGCCTAGAGCCGACTTGATCTTGGCGAGCGACTCCCCCGCGTAATCACCCGACACCCCCCACGCGACCGCCGACTTTGCGACCTGACGTGTGAATTTCTCTAGATCTTGGTCGGCAATGCCTGACGCCGCAGCGGACTCAGCGAGTGCCGCCAGTTCCTCTACGGCCATCGGAATTTCTGTGCGCGCAAGATGGCGCAGCGAACCCTCAAATGCTTTGAGTTCATCGGCATTCATATCGGAGACCTTGCCGATATCGGCCATCTTGTCCTCAAGGTCCATCGCAGCCCTGATCGGCTGGGAAACGGCTAGGGCGAAACCAGCCATCTGCGCCGAGGCAACGGCCAACTTTCCACCGATCCGGTTGGCTTCGTCGTTCGCGGCCTTCGTTCGCGCATTCAGACGATCCATCTGCGCCTGAATGCCCCGTGCAGGAGCCGTCACGCGGTCCACAAGGGACAGGATCAGTTGAGACTGGAGGACTTTAGCCATGCGGCACCTCGATAGAACGGAATTTTTCAGGCACGGAAAGATCCGCTAGGCGAATCAAGCATCCACTGCCTACGGTTAGGCATGGAAGCATTCGCCGTAATCGGATTAGTGGTTTTCGTTATCTACCTTGTGCTTCGCACGAGGCGAGAGGAGCGTCCCCGACGATCACCTGCGGCTTTGGAGCGCGAGAGGCGTGAAGGCCCTAGCCGGGCCGATTTGTTTCCTGCCGCCAAACTGCCGCCTAGCGCGGCCCCGACGAAGCCAAAACGAACTATACCGGATCATCTGGTTTTCGCCGCCGAACTGATTGGGGAAGATTTTCACGCTCGGACCCGTGAACAAGTGGAGTCAATGTTTTCCGGCGCGCGGGAAGAATTGCCTCGCGTCAAGTCGCAAGGAAGAGCCGCGCTTCGCCTCGCGCATTCCTATGAAGAGTCTGCCAAAAAGGCAAAACCAGCGTCCCCGCCCGATCTGTCCGCTCTCAGAATTACCCTCGCCAAGATCGAATTCATGATTTCCGAGTGCGAACGCATTTTGGACAGCCTGTATTTTGAAAACGACGATGATAGCCGCTATCAGAAGCTTTTAGACGGACTTGAGGATGCGCATTCAGATATAGAAGGCGCAATCAGCGACATTGAGCAAACGACCAAAGACATCGCTTCGGGCGAATACGATGCATTCTGGGCGGAGAAGTCGAAGCCTGCAAAGAAGCCGCGCCGTTAATATGACCAACAGGGGCGATCACCCGCCCCTGCCACGACCCGAGGGCCGGTTTCGTTATGCCGCCATCAGCGAGCGGGCTTGCGCGCGGTATTCCAGGCGCACGTCAGTATCGATGTTGAACGCTCCGCAGTCGCTGGTGGCGAACAGAGCCAAGGCAACATCGGTCAGGTCGTGCTTCGGCGCGGCCCGCATCTGCCGCTCAACCGCCAGCTTGCGGTCGGTCGCGGCGTCTTGCTCTTCCTCAGGCCAGCCTTCGTTCCAGGCGCGGCGCTCTTCCTCGTCCAAGACCAGCCACTGACGGAACAAGGCTTGCACCGGCGTTTCAGTCTCAGCCAGCGCCGGAACCGCTGCCACGGCGGGCAGGACGGCGACGGCAGGGATGGCGGAAAGAAGACGGCGGCGGTTGATTTGCGCAGGCGCGCGATTAGATTTGGCAGAAGCCATGATCTGATCTCCCGTTTTCAGATTGAGGTTAGGCCTCCGGTCGCGCTCCACACGCGCCGGGGGCCGTTCAGTTTAGTGACGAGGTTGTTGAGCCGCCTGCTGTTGAAACATTTCCTCGGCCCGCTTGACCGCCCTTCTGTCAGAAAGCGCAATCAGTTCTTTCAGTCCGGGATATTGTGCGTCCAGAACGCCAATCGCGGCATTCATCCTGTCCGCAATGATCGCCGCGTCTTCTTCGACTTGGCGAATTGCTGCCTCATTCAGCCGGTCGCTTCCCGCTGCTGCCTGCCAGATCGTTTCCGACAGAAGCTGGATAACGCGGAAGGCATCCACGACCGTGTTCAGATCCGTGGATGAGAGTTCTCTCATGCCTCGTCTCCCGCTGACTTGATCTGCGAGTAGTCGAATAGGTTGATCTGTCGGGGATCAGGGTGCATCGCCGGCATGTCCGGCAGGTCGAGGTAGAACCACAGTTGCGCCGCAGCCTGATTGCCGAAGATCGGGCGGCAAGCGTTCACCATCCGGATCTTCATGCCCACGTCTGACGCTTCATCGATCTTCGGCGTCTCTGGCTTGGCAACACCGTAGGAGCCAGTCTTGCGGATCGCAGGCAGAACCTCGCCCGTCACCCACTTGCGAAACCGATGCTGCACGGTTCCAGGGGTAGTTGCACCGCGCGAACGCAGGATCAGGGTGTAGAGACCACCTTCGGAGACAATCAGAACCTCCTGATTGCCGCCAAGGGTATAACTTGAAGTGACACCCTTTTCATCTTCATCCAGCTTTTCGAGCGATTTGCTGACATTGCCGACGCCCAGAATGGCGCAGATGTCTTTAGCGATGAACCACGGATTGTCGTCCTGGTCCACAACCCGCACCAAATGCTCCTCCTCAAACAGGAAGGGCTGCACGGCGTTGATTTTTTCGCCACTCATGTTACGTTCATGGATAGTCATCTCGGTTCCTTTGTAACCGGTGTGATCAGACAGCGCCGCGCTCGAACGCGGCGTTTTCGTTCCCGGCAGCGGGGGCTTGGTCGCCAAACTCACCCCCCGCTGCCTCTTGTTGTTTCTCCTCACTCAAAGACCGACGCAGGCGGATGACAATCTCATCGCTAAGCGTCTGCTCGTGGATCGCCGCCATGATCCGCAAATCCCGCTTCATATCTGCGGGTAGGCGAACACTGGTCGGTTGTTGCAACTGCCTTTCTGTCATAGCCTCGCTCATAGAGTTACCGTAACCCTACATTACCGTCATACGATTGCAGGTCAAGAGAAAACATTACAGTAATGCGGTCAAAAGAGGGACAAGGCTGATGGCAACAGTTGGTAGAGGCGCAGAACAGTATACGGTTCGCTTTCCTGACGGTCTCCGCGACCGGATCAAGCTTGCTGCTGAAGCAAATGGTCGATCAATGAATGCAGAAATCGTTGCCACACTTGAGAAAGCCTTCCCGGCTCCTGAAGCAAGCTTCCGAGAAGAATTCTTCCGACTTATGGATCAGGACGCCGCTATCTGGGCTGTGATCGAGCCTCTTGTTCGTCGGCAGGAAACCTTGCCGCCGGGAGACGAGCGGGCTGCGATTGCAGAAGAATTGAAGGGCCTCTTCGCGCAATCCCAAGAGTTGAAGGCCCAGATAAGAGAGCTTCTCCTGAAAGCGGACGCGGACGAAACTAATCCCCGCTCCTCGGCATACCGCGCCAAGAAGAAGTAACCCTCCACATGCCCCTGATCCGCAACGAGCGCCTAAAGCTTGCCGCCAACTTCCTCAACGCCATCAGCATCGGCCTGATCGGCATCGCGATCTTGCGGCCGGTCATTGAGACCGGATCACCTTCCTACACGGCGCTTGCAGGCTGGACCGGGATCGGACTCGCAATTCACGGCGTTGCACAGTATATTCTAGGCTTCCTGCGGAAGGATTGAACCATGACTGCGTTCGACATAATCGTCCCTGCCGCCGCCCTGACCGTCGCTGTCGTCATAGCGTTGATCGTCAAGGCGACAGATAAGCCTGACGATCATAAGCATCACCGCCACCCTGCCGAGTGACCTAGCTCCCCTCCCCCTTCAAGAGCGGGCTTATCTGGTCGAACATCAGGAAGAACAGGTCCGTGTCCCAGTCCATCACGTCATTGATGGGCTGGTGCAGATACCGGCCGCAGGCGGCGACCATCAGTGCGAAACCGGCCCCTTCGCCTGACGTTCCACCATCGCCGCCGCCGTCTTTCCCATCAGCGGCAAGGTGGCTTCCACCATCCGCTCGAAGTCGTCGGCGTCCATGTCCTCGATCACCGGCAGGGGCTTACCGCACATGCTGGCATACATCGCCATGGTCTTTGCCATGTCGCCCTTGACGGCATCCATCGCCACAAGATCCTTGGCCTTGCGGCGGCGGAAGGTCAGAGCCTCGATCTTCTCGCCCTTGAACTCGACCGGCCAGTCAAGCCGGAATTCCACGATATCGGTCATCAGATCATCCCCAGCGCACGGCGGCGGCCGGGCATCTGCTCCCTACCCATGACCCGCACCGAGAAGTCATCGAACGCAAAGATCTCCTGCTCCGTCCCGTTCACGTCGACGAACAGAGTGCCGCTGTGGACAGTGATCTCGTATTCCGTCTCGGCCCGCCCGCCAGGCTCCCAGCTTCCCGCGTCCATTTTCAGCACATCGCCGAAGAATTCGAAGCGGGCTGCATGTTCCGTGCCGTCCTCGGATTGCAGGTAGCCCCTGGCAATGAACTTGTCGTTCTTGCCGACGCCAAGCAGTTCGATCATCGCCGGGTCGAAGGCCGTTTCCTTGAAGCTGGCGCGGGTGGCCTCGTAGCCCATGAACACCTCGCGGGGCTTGATCATGCCCGCGTTGCGCATTTCCTCGGTGGTCTTTTCCAGCACCGGGATGGTGATCTCGTTGGCCTGGCCGATACGATTGCGGTCGTTCGCCACAATCGTGCAGTCCTTGAGGATATAGGCTGGCAGCTTTGCCATGATGACCCCTCCTTACAGGGCGTCGTCGGTTTCGAACCGACCGGTGACGGAATTGAACAGGGCCGTATAGGCGACGTTGATCTGGCGATGTGCCTGAATACGCAGGTCATAGATCGGCGCCGGAACCTCGAAAGCCATCGCGAACTTGACGATGCCCTGCACGCCGGTTTCCGGCAGGTTGTCGGTAGACAGGCCGAACTGCGAACCGGGCAGCAGCACACCCTCGACCTCAAGCTGTTTCAGCAGCCCCCGGCCCGTCATCGACATCAGGTCCAAGTTATCCTTGGTCATCGGACGCCCGATATAGGCGATGAAGGCGTCCTCAAGGCTTTCGTGAACCATATCCGTCACCCGGACCACGTTCACGAATTCCCAGATCGTGCCGACAGCAGCGGTCATCGGACCCCAGGTGCGGAAGCCGTCCCCCCGGTTGATGATCGTGTTGACCCCGGCCTCGTTCAGTTCGCTGGCCTCGGTTCCATATTCGACCGGCAACGACACTCCAACGATGCCTTCCAGCAGGACATTGGTATGTGCCCAGGCCGGGCTGCGTTGCTGGTCCAGCATGGACTGCACGGCGGCGAAAGCCGTGCTGGACGGGTGCGCCACGGTCACGCCATCGTCGGATTTCAGGATCGGTCCATCGGAGATGCAAACCCGCTTCTGCGCCCCGATCAGAGGCACCGCGAGTTTGGCCGCCGCGATGGTCGTGCCGGGGCCATCAACGTAAAGCTGCGCGCGCAGATCGTTCGCAACGACGATAGCCTCAGCGATGACCGCATTGGCAGGCGCCTCAGAGGCGGCACGAAAGCCCGGCAGAACAAGCAGCTTCGGCCTCGGCAAGCCCAGCATAGCAGCCGATTTGAAGGCATGGACGCCCGTCTTGGTCGTGGCGTTGCCGACCGCGTTGGCAGTGCGCTCCGCATCCTCATCACCGGCATCGGTGAGCACCACGATGATCGTGCTGGCGCCATTATCCAGTGCCGTGTCGATCTCGCCCTGAACGGACTCAGGCAGATCCGCCGCATCAGATGCCTTGCGAATGGCAATCGGCCGGTTGAACGCCACGCCAGCAGGCAGATCGGCGGTGGGAATAGACATCAACATGCCCATCACACTCGTGGATTTGGGGCGCGCGACGACCAGCTCGTCCGCGCTCTGCGTCACGCGGACGCCGTGGTAACGCTCTAGTGGCATCTGTGCCTCCTGTGTTGTGAGCGAGTGAGCCGCCGTCAGGCGGTGATCTGCGCAGCCGCGCGGAACAGATTGTCGATATCGGCTTTCGACAGGCCCAGTGCGGTCCCAAGTGTCAGGATCGACGGTGACATGCGGCGGAACTCCACCGCGCTGTCCCACGCTTCAATCAGCAGGTCATTACCGCTGGATCGGATCGCCGCCTCGGCTGCATCGAAGTGCCCTGCGTTACGCAGGGCCATGCGGGCCTGGAACCGACTTACCACGTCGGGGACAGGCGGTGATACAGATGCCTGATCGGCGATCATCGGATTGCCATGCGCATCCGCTATGATGACCTTCCCCGAACCTTGCGCAGCCATAAGCGCCGCGTGGTCCTTTGCGGAAATCGGCGCTGCACCCTCCGGGGGCGGCATCAAGCGGCTGTCGAAGAATTCGGCGCGGCCATCGTTGAACTTGATGTAGAGGCTCATTTTACCACCCGATAGCGACGACGAAGTATGTTGCAGAAGTGTCGGGCGAAACCGCGCGCCGGACTGTGACCTGACCCAATGCCAAGTCAGTCGCGCTGGCGTCGTTCGCTGTAATCGGCGTTGCCGACCGGCGTGTGGATAATGCGCCTGCCGCAGCGTTGGGGAAGGTAGTCGGCAGGGATGCGGTGACGGATAGGTTAGTGCCTGTGACGGCAACGGACAGCCACTGGACGATCAGCCCCCCTGGCAGAATGATGTAACCGCTCCCGCCGATGGAGCGCCTGAAAAGCGCCGATACGTATTGCGCGACCCTAAGGGGCGTCATCGCGCGGTTGTTCAAGACGCCAGTTTCGGCCTCCAGCTGCGTGGCGATACGCACGTCAATGCCGATATCCGCCCCCAGATCACCGCCTCCGGTTGCAAGACCAGTCGCAGCAATGGACCTGGTGCTTGGCACACGCGTATTGGCATTGTCGTTGACAGTCTTGACGGCTCTCGAAGTAGCAGCCTCAGTTTCCGACGTGCTGTTGACCGCATTGGAGAGGCGGACAAGACCCGCCACAGCCGTAGTCGCAGCAATGGCCTTTGCTAAAAGCTGATCGACCCGAAATTTCAACCAGTTCGTGCGCTTCGCAAGCTGCATCGCCGGGATATTGGTTAAGCCAGCTTTCGTGGCTTCGCTAGGAGGACCGCCCAGAACAGGATCGGTTGTCTCGATCTGATAAATCCCGGCGGGATATTCATTAGATTCTGGCAAATTCGCCATCTTAGACTACCCCGTGCGTGAAGTGGCCGTCATAGGTGATGGCCCTGTTGTAGAGATTTGATGCTTCCTCGAAGGTCATCAGCTTGAGGTGGCAGCGTGCCGGTGCGGCTGATGTGAGGATCGCGCGTGCCAGTGCTGCCTGGCGGATGGACATGGGCCGTGACAACTTGACTCGATATTCGGCCCAGTGATCTGACGGCGCATGATTACGGGTGCCGTTATAGGCAAACCCGGCATCATGCTGGCTGGCGGACCAGCCTTCCTGGATTTCGGCATCCCCAAGCCCTGCGGCTTGCAGCGCCCGGCGCATGGCCCAAACCGTCCCCTTCCGGCGATGAACCTCGATGCTGGCAGCGATGGTTTCCCGTTTCGCATCCTCAGACCAGAAAGGGTCCCATTCATCGACAGAACGGGACCATGCCAACCACGGCAGAAGGGCCGCAGGAACCCTCCAAGGATCGCGCAGACCATCAGGCATGGGCAGGCCGATTGCCGCAGTCCCAGCGCTTTCCAGCGCCCGCTCTGCCTCGGTCGCGTTGTAGGGCAGCAAACTATCCATGGATCATGCTGCCGTGATTTCGATTTCGCCTGCCCAGGGCGCTTGCAGGTTGGTGGTCGTCACGTCCGCAGCCGGAGAGGTCAGGCTGACTGCTTCCACGCCAGGGCGATGCAGTGCCGCGAACAGCGCGCTGCGATGGATCGTGGCCCCGATCTTCCGCTGGCGCTCGGTGTATTCCTGCACCGCCGCCGCCGCGTCCAGAAGGGTTGCCTCGGAACCGGGACCGGATTGAAACGTCAAGACGGCGTTCACGTCATAGCTGACCAGTTCGGCCGGCAGAACGATCACCGTATCACAAAGGGGGCGAACTTCTTCCGCGTTCAGGGCATTGGAGACGGCATCGGTCACGGCGCTGGCGGGAACGCCCGAACGACCCAGCACAACGACCTGAACCTGACCAGGAGCCGGGGATGTCACCCCCGCATCCAGCACTTGGGCATCTGCACTCAGGGCATGGTATTCGTAGGCCCCACGGGGGCCTGCTGTCGAAAACGACTCAAGCGCGATTTGGGCGCGGTTACGCAGTTCGGCATCCGTTTCCATCACCGCGAGGATCGGCGGAACGGCGTCCGGATCAGCAGGCTCGATCACCATCCGCTGCACGCCATACTCCGCGACGAGGTTGTCCAGATCGGCTCCGGTCGCGGTTGAGAGATAGGCCGACCGCGCAATATCATTGAAACGAGCCTCGTGAACCAAGGCGCGATACGCGATAGCCTGTAGGACAGCCTGAACCGGATCACCCTCGACAGCCAAGGCGGGGGCCAATGACGGCGCCAGCGCAATCGCGTCAGCCTTCAACTGCGCGAGGATATCTTCGTAGGCCAGTGGGCCGATGATCTCCGGGAACGGAAGCTGGTTCAGATCGATGGCGACATAGCGGCTCATAGAACAACCCTTCCGCTTACCTGGTCGCCTTGGAAAATGCCGTATACCGTCAGCGACAGCCGCCCCTCTGCCGTGGGTTGACCCATTTCCACTCCTGTCAGAGCGAAGCGCGGCTCCCACTGTGCGATTGCCAAGGCGGAAGCGGCGTAGACGGCGAGGATGATCTGCGGCGTCATCGGGCGCCCGATCAGGTCGGACAGTTCAGAACCGAATTCACGCCGCATGACTCGAGACCGTAGCGGCGTCGTCAGGATCATCCCGATGGATTGAAGCACATGCTCCCATTCGCTGATGGGACGCATCGTCTCGCGGTCCAGCATGGATCAGGCCTTCTTGGCCGGGTCTTTCTTCTCGGGTTGCTCCACCACCAAGGCAACTCTCCCGTGGTCCAGGAACATTCCGGCCTGCGCGGTGGTCAGAGCGATCTTGGCGCCTTTTTCAGTCCAAAGGCCGTGGATAAAGCCGTCCTCCAGGACCGTGTAATCTTGTGTTTTCATGATGGTGCCTTTCAGTTGGGCGCGTCGGTGTTGCCGTTGCCTCGGTCCACCCCGCCATGGGTATGGGTCTTGCCGATGTTCTTGCCGTCATGGGTAACTGCCGGGCCGCTGATGGCGATGCCGCCCGCCGTGATGGTCAGGGACGATCCGCCAACAACCAGAACGATACTGTCCTCGGTCATCAGAAAGCTGGCCGCGCCAAGAGAGGCAAACAGTTCACCGTTCTTGTCGTGGGGACGATCCCCCGCAAAGCCGGAGCCTTCGATGGCTGCGTCCGTCAGGTCACCACTTTCCGAACGGACCATGACCATCTGGCCCACGGTCGGCTCGGCTTGGATTTTCAGGGCGCCGGATGATGCGCTTCTGACCGGTATCCAGCCTGTCTTGAACCCATCCGCCAGTTCGACGCGGTAAAGCCCCTTGGCTGGATCGGCGTCCGATACCCGCCCCTCCATCCCCTGCCCCCGCGAGCGGCGTTCCAGATCGGACAGCCGCCGGAACACGTCAGACAGGATGCGCGGCAGATCAGCCAATGCCGTATCCTTGGATGGTGGCGTTCTGCGGAAAGCCAAGGGCCTTTGCTTCGCCAGCGGTCATGCCGCGCCCGGCGACAATGGATTTCCACTCAGGCTGCGCCGTGCCAAGCATCCCGCGCACCACGTCCTCCACCGGATCACCATCCACAGCAGCCAGGAACCGCGCCCAGATTGACCCTTGGGCCAGCGCCTGCCCCGGAGCGGGGTCCGGTAGTGCGCTGACGGTGATGCGGGTCTGCCTTGCCGCGATGCGCAGGCCTTCATCGGCCGATGCCCGGCGGCGGCGCTCGATCTTGGTCACGGCGTGGATCAGACCGCGCCACAGTTCAGCCCAGCCATCGGCGCCAGACAGGATCGCCATCACCTGACGGTCCATCAAGTCTAGCGCAACCTCGAAATTGGCGTCCGTCGCAGGGATGTTCACCCCGGCAATGACAGACTCGCCGGTTTCAGGGTCGATCTCGGTCATGGCCGAGGCCACGCCATATTCAATCACGAAATCCAGTTCGCCATTCTGGCGCAGGCTGCGCAGATCGGTATCAGTGGTCCGGCTTTCGTCGGTATAGACCAGCACGAAAGGCCGGTCCCGATCAGTCAAAAGCTGGCCGTCAGGGGTCAGGTCCAGCGCGCCGAAGTCGCTGTCAGCCACGTTGGCGCCGACGATGGTCTGCCCAGCCAAGGCTTTGACAGCGCAATGGCGCAGGGCGAGACGGCAAAGGGACATCAAGCGGCTCCCAGATCCAAGACCAGGCGCCCGTGGGCGCTTTCCGTCATGCTCAAGACCTCGAACCAAGGTGATCCAGGACGTTCCGTGGCGCGCAGCTTGTCGCCCTTGCGCACGTCCGGCAGGCCAGTGCGGTCAAGGTGCAATTCAGCTTTCCCTGCCGCGATCCGCTGAGACCAGCTCGCCGCCGCCCCGCCCGTGACGCTGACTTCCTTGTTCCGTCCGACCCGCAGCACGCCCCGAATATCGGATTGCGTGCGGGTCGCATCGGCTTTCCCTGCGGCAAGGGGGAAATGTCGCAGGGTTTCCGACATGACGGCATCGACAGCACGGATCGCATCCGCCTGAATTTGCTGGAACGTCGCCATGTCGGGATCCTTAGTCCTTGGCTTTCGCCTTGTGCTTGTCGTCGGATGCCTTCGCTTCTGGCTTACCTTCGACCTCAGGCTTGCCCTGCCCCGACTTCACGAACTTGCCGTTGTAGAAGCCGCTTTCGGTTACGCGCTCGCCCATGATCAACGCCCTCGTGCACGCAGCAGCATCTCGGGGCGAGTCGCAATGAACAGCGGGTAGCTGTAAAGCTCCACGCGGTCCCATGCGTCACGACCGGACGGATCGGCCAGCACCATACCGACATATTCCCGCCCACGTTGGCCCAAATAGGGCTTGAACTCATCGGCAGGCGCCCAGCCGACCTTGAACGCGCCGCGCGCGCCGACCGGGAAGAACTGCGCCTTATCGGTGCCGACAGCGATGGTCGATTTGTCATCAGTGCCGCGATAGTTGATGAAGGTGATGCCTTCGGTTTCGATGGACGAATACCCTTCGATATCCTCCAGCATCGCCGCGCCTTCGGTGCCCAGCTTGGTTTCTTTGATCTGCGGGTGGTTCACCAAATCATCGAAGAACGTGTCGCCGGTCAGAGCGGCAACGCGGGTGCTGGGGGTCCAGATGCCCTTGGCGGCATCCATCATGGCGCGCTTCACATCACGGCACTTCTTGCGAATGTCCGTGGTGGCCGTGCTCAGAGCGAAGTTGATCTCCGCAGGCTGGGAGATGCCCCATTCCTGATACCAGTCCACCAGGACCGATCCATCCGCGTCCAGAACCTTACCCTGCACAGCGCCAAAGCGCATGTGCTCCCAGGTCAGTTCCATGTCGTTCAGGATCTGACCCGTGCGCTCGGTGACTTCCTGCGTCACATCGCGGGTCTGCACATCAAACGGCAGCGCCGCGGTGCTGGCAAGTTCGGCGGCATAGATGGTCGAACCCTTTGCGAGGCGGTTAGCCGGGAAAACCCGAACCTTCGCGCCCTGCGGGATGAGTTCTTCCGGGGGGGCGCCGGTTTCCGAGGTCGGAATCAGCGTCAGGGTGCGGTTGCGATCCGCAATGGCGATATACTTCGAGCGCGAATAGATCGGCTCGAAAAGGTTCAGGCGCCCCAGAAGATCGGGCCGGTGATCGATCCGCTCGACAACTTCCTCCTGAAAATCGACCATTCCCCACGCATTCGCGTTGAAGACATCAGTTACGAGTGCCATTGGCTTGCTCCTTTTAGCGACCGATGATGCCGCGCTCTGCGAGCTGGCCCATGGCAGTGGTTTTCTGGTTGTCGGTCACGCCTTCTTTCCAATTCAGGACATCTGCATGAACTTCGGTGTCGCGCGCGGTGATGGTGCGGCGGACATCCTCGGAAGTCGCATCGCAGCCCTCGAACAAGATGGCAGCGGCGGTCTGCGCGCCGTTGCTGGCGGCAGGATCGAGAGGAGCATACTTGCCCGATGCCGTCACCTTGCCAAGAACTGCGCCCGCCTTCAGAACACCGGAGCCGCTGGCAATGATGACTTGTTCGCGCGACCGATAGATATTGGCCGCTTCCGACACGATGTAGTGGGCCGTAGTGGCCCGGCTTTGCTCAAAAACAGCCATGTCAGGCCCTCCTTAGCGGCGCTTGCTGTTGAACTTGGTGACGGCATCCGAAAGCGCCGTCTTGCTGAGCGGGGTCTTCGCTTCGGGCTTCCCGCCCAGACCCGCAGTCGCCAGCGCGGCAGCTTCGGGTTTGGGGGCATCCGGCGCCGGGGCTGCGGCCAGCATCAGCTTTGCCTCCTCAGGGGTCAGGTCGGTGCTTTGGCAGATGTATTCTGCCAGCGCATCGCGCCCTTCCCGCTCAGGCAGGGCCATGATCGCTGCGCGGCGCTCACGGTCGGCTTTGACGGCATCGGCCTGCGCCTTTGCCACGTCGATCTGTTCGGCGGGCTTGCCGTCCGCCTTGGTCTTGTCGGTCATGGTGATCTCCTTTTGACCGGGGGCGGCGGACTGTGCCGCCTGTGGATTGGCCTTGAGCCAATTGCGGGCCTGCGCGCGCAGCGTTTTCGGCGCGTGGGCGTAATGCTGGATGTTCATGAAGGCGGTGATCGGCGCGGAGAGACGCTCCACGGCACTGTCGGCGAAGCCCTCGGCAATCGCTTCCTCCGCAGTATACCACCGCTCTGCTTTCATGACTTCCCGGCAGTCCTCAACAGACTTGCCGGACTTGGCGGCGTATATGCGGGCATAGGCGGTGGCCAAGGCCTCCAAGCTTTCAATCTGCTTGGCATGATCCGCGCTGTTTCCTTGGGTGAACCCCATAGGATCGTGGATCATCATGACGCTTCCTTCGGCCATGCTGACGGTTTCACCCGCCATGGCGATCAGAGACGCAGCAGATGCCGCAATTCCTTCCACGACGACATCAGTCCGACCAGAGCGGCTCACCAGAAGGGCGTAGATCGCAGCGCCCTCGGACGCATAGCCTCCGTCCGACAAAAGATGGACGGTCAGGCCGGATGCATCGTCAACTTGGGCCAAGGCAAGGACGACATCAGGATAGGAGAAGTGGTCGATGCCCTCATAAAGATCACCGACATAGCCCGAAAGCGTGAGCTTCGAGCCGTCCAGAATGCAAGCCATCGCTTTTCCTCGTATCAGTAGGGCCGGACGCGCACGCCAATGGCGTAGCGGGTGCGCGTCTGCGGCAAACCCTGTTCTTGCTGACACAGCACCTCGGCAGCCGCGATTTCACGGTCCAGTGCAGTCATGTCGGCGCGGGTGTAGCGAACGCGGTCCTCACCAAAGGCCACTTCGCTGACCGCCTTGCCGGTGATCAGTTCCTCGCGGACCTTCCTCAGCCGCGCCAGCCGGGCGCAGGCGGTTTCATCCGGCATTGGATTGCTCCCTTGTGCCTTCCGCCGCCGATCCAAGCGGCCCCGCCCCGCCGCCCGTGGTGCGACCGAACGGGGATTTGACACCCATATCCTCAAACCGGGCATGTTCTCGGGCGATCTGGTCCAGACCTTCTTCCCAATCGAGGCCGCGTTCTGCCCAGATTTCCTGGATCGTCATGCTGCCTGTTTCCAGCCGGACCTTTTCCGCAAGCGCATCCTTGTAAGGATCAGCGCTCGGTCGCGGGGGACCGCGCCATTCCGCGTCAATGACCAGATCCCGGTTGGACGCGAAGGCTCTGTATCCGCCCTTGAACGGGATCCGGCCCTCTGCGATGGCCTCATCCAGCCACGCCTCGTAGATGCCCTGCGCGATGGGGGCCACGATCCGTTCCCGGCGGCGGATGATCGTCGGCCAGACCGAAGCAACCGCCATACGGGTCGATGAATAGCTGGCCGAGGAATGATCCATGGTCAGGCTCTCGACCGTCACCCCCAGGCAGCGGGCGACTTCCCGCAGCAGATTGCGCTGAAATGCCTCATACTGCGGCCCACCCGCATTGGCAGTGTGCAGTTCCAGCTTCTCGCCCGGCCCGAGGTGGTTGACCTGGCTGGCGTCCCCACCAATCGACAGGCGCTTGGATTTCAGGCTCTCGATCCGCTGCTGCCAGACGGCCATAAGGTCCGACGCCAGTTCCTGCGCACCTTCAAAGGCTTCATCCCCATCGAGTTCGGCCACGGCTTGCAGCGCCTGAAAAGCGCCATCGGACGGTTCCGGACTGGTGATCGTGGCCGCGAATGCCGTTTGCAGAAGCGCCGTGGTCAGTGTCGCATCGGCCAGTTGGTCCGACTGTGCGATGACCTTGAAGGCCGGGGTCATCGGGGAAATGCCGCGCGGGCTGTTCGGGGTCGTGCCCCGGTCCATCGTGTGGATGATCCTTTGGATCGCCCCCGCCATCACCGGCAGGTCAAGATCCCGCTCAATCCCTGCTTCGCAGACACGGAACCGATAATGCGTGGGACGCCCGTTTTCGTCGTTGTAGATGCCCTGGTCCCAGCCCTCGACCAGCGAGGTATAGCGGGACAGCCGGTGCGGACTGACCAGCCGGGCCTTCACCCCAGACCTGGCGCCATACCGCTGCCGCATCGACGCGGGCATGTAGTCCAGCACCGAAATGGCTTCGCCACCGGCAAGGTAATACCGAGCCGCGCCGTCCAGCATCTCTTGCACCGTAGCCCGGCCCTCGATGTCGCATTCGCGCGGCGTCCAGGACCAGCGGCGCCATTCATTCTCCACCAGACGGCACCAAGCAGCCCGTTCGGCATCGTCATAGCCAAGCCGGGCCAGATCGGGGCGGGCGTTCAGCTTCAACTCCGTGCCGATCATGTCGGCGATGATCTGATCCGCAGCCCCGGAAATCCAGCCACTGTTCTGCATGAAGTCGAACGCCAGGGCGAAAGCCCGATCCGCAGCCCGCAGAACGTCGTGCTTCACATCCCGCGTCACCGCCCGGCGCATGTTGATGATGCCAACGCGGTCGTGGCCCATGTATTCCATGCGGGCGGCAGGCTTCTTGACGCGAGACTTGCGGGTCGCGGGGGTCTTGGTCGTCAACTGTAGCCCCCCCATCTCTGACGGTTGCGTTTCTGCTTCACCACCGGGACCGGCGGTATCGGATCGTTCTGCGGATCGTCGTCCGCGACATCAGGATCGGGGTCAGCCACCGGCACGCCCGTATAACTGGTGCGCATCAGGCGCGTCGGCAGAGACAGCATCGCCGCCTCGGCCAGGATGAAGCAGTCCAGCGCCTCGTTGCGCTTGTGGCCCGGCTTCATCTTCCATTTCCGCTGCAACCGGCCCTCTCGGGTCAATTCCGTGACCACCATTTCCGAGGTCAGTTGCTGGAAATAGTCAGCCGACAAGCCCGTCATCGGGAAGTGGACAGCCTTCGGTGTCCGTTCTTCCCCAGGCACGATCCGCAGCCGGGCCTGCAAACCGTCCTTGGCTGTGTCCACCCCGACCGCCCAGAGGCGATCTCCGGCGTTTTTCGTCCGTAGCATCGCCTTACCCCAGATGGGCTTGGACCCGCGATGGTCGTTCCCGATACCCTTGGTGGCATAAATCTTGCGGCTGGTCCGCGCTCGGGCGAAGGAAAGCACCATCGACCCGAAATGCCCGCCACTATCCACGCAGGCCGACCGCACCCGCAGGCTTCGACCATCTTCCGTAACGCAAACCGTGTCCTTCAAGGCCGCGTCCAGTTCGGACCAGACAGCCAGCTTACCGGGATCGCCGGTCAGCACCTCATGCCGAATGACCCAGGCTTCCTCTCCATCGCCCCAACCGATCAGCGAATATTCAAGCCGGTCGTCCTGTGTATCGACCCCTGCCGTGATGAACCGCACCGCCTCGGGCAGGCTCTGGTCGTCGTAGGCTTCGGCGCGTGCTGCCAGTTCGTCGGGCGAGGAAGCTTCGCCCCGCTCCTCCCAGGGATCACCCTTGACCTCGTTGACCCATTGCCGCAGCCGAGGCGCGAAGTCCTTAGCCGCGAGAAACTTCCTGACGATCTGCTCCATACTCACCCACGGCGACAGGCCGATGGTGATGTGAAAGCTGGCGATCCCGTTGAAGGGCGCCGTGGCAATCCACCTGCCCTGCTCGACGGCGCGCATCCGTTCGGCATCGGTCCAGAGGCAGCCACAGTCATCGCAAAGATAGCGGGCCGTTTCCGGCTTGTGCCCTGTCTCGTCCTTGTCCCAGACAATCCTTTCCCAGCGCATCACCTGCTCGGTGTCGCAGTGCGGGCAAGGAACGTGGAATTTCCGCTGGTCCCCTTGTTTATACCAAGCCAAGACAGTCGAAGATTGCCCGTGCCCCGGCGTCGAACCGATCAGCGTCTTGCGGTTCCAGAACGTGTTCTGCCGCGATAACGCCAGCGATATCGGATCACCGAAGTCCCCAGCGCTCGGCGGATACTTGTCCACCTCATCGGCCAGGACGATCCGCACCGGACGCGATGCTAGGTCGTTCGGCGTATTCGCCCCAACGATGGCGAGGTAGCCGCCAGGAAAGCCTTTCTCCAAGATGGTGTTGTCGCTGTCACGCGACTTCGCGTCCTTAATCTTACCCCGCAGCACAGGCGTGTCCCGCAGCATCGGCGTGAGACGCTTCTTCGACCAGTTCTCCGCCATCTTCACAGTCGGCTGGATAGTCAGGATCGAAGAAGGATCCCGGTCGATGTAGTAGCCGACTGCGTTATTGATGACCTCCGTCCATCCCACCTGGGCCGGTTTCATCACCGACACGACCTGAACGGCCGGATCAGCCAACGCATCCATGATGCCGCGAAGGTATTCGGTCCTTGATGTGCGCCATTTCCCCTGCTCGGCGGAGGATTCCGAACTCAAAACCCGGTTTTCGTCAGCCCATTCACTCAGCGTCTGGACCGGAGGCGGCGCCAACATCGCCGCCATCTGCCGGTAGATCGTCCTCCTGATCCGCTTCGTCTGCACCGGACGCGAGTTCAAGTGCCCCATTGCTCAATTCCCCGAGCGCCAGATGCACCTCGTCATCCACGATGCGCTTCATCTCCACGCCATCCACTGCCAACTGCAATCTCGGCACAACAGCGGCGCCGATCCCCAGCAAGCGCGCCCGGCAGCGCGCGAAGGCCTTGCCGACCTCGGCACCTATCAGTTCGATTTCCGCAACCTCGTCACGGGCCTTCGCCAGTTCGAGTTCCGCAAGGGCTGCTTCCGCCGCCAGCTTGCGCCGCTTGGCTTCCTCAATGTCCGTGATCGCAACAGAATCAAGCGCGGCCCGTTCGGCCCGTTCTTCACGCCAACGGATCACCTCGGAGGGCAGATAGGTCCGCGCCCGACGATCACCGCCGCGCGTTGGCATCCCCAAATCCGCCCATTTCCGGATCGTCTCGCGGGTAACTCCAAAGATTTCAGCGAGTTGGCGCTGATTAACCAGCCGGTTGTCCTGCCCCTGGGTCAATGCCAACTGCCTTTCGGAATTTCAGAAACTAGACATATTTCGGGCTGGCCCGCCACCGACCCTGCCTCAGGGTAGAGATACGGTCCCTGAACCGGGGGGGGGTGTGTTGCATTCTGCACCAACGTTGCCTTTTTGCCACACTCGCCTGACCCTGTTGATAACTCGGGCCTTCGCCCTGCATTCCTGGTCAGGCCACCACACCTCGCGTCACCTGCGTGATCTCGTGTGCAATGCGATCCGGGAGTTCATCCGCCACCGCATGGAAGGCGTCGGAACTCTCGTTCTTGACGATCTCTTCGGGGACGCTCGGCCCGAACTGCTTCTCGATGGGCAGCGAACTGGACGTGACGCGCTGGAACACATGGCCTTGGGCGACGGGCTTGCCGCTGTTCCACCGGCCTGCGTGGATGAACATGCCGGTGAAGCGGGTTGCCTTGCCCCAGGGCTTGGCCCTGACACCATAGCTGAACTGTTTGGCGGCAAACTCGCGCAGCGGGACTTCCGTGCCTCGGCTGACGATCTGGTAGTCTTGCCGCGTGAAGTTGGCGCGGACCTTCCCCACTCCGCCGTATTTGATGATCTGCCCCCGCTTGAGGCCCATCTGCTTTCCGACAGCACGGATGACGCGGGTATAGGCCTTGTCGCCCACCTTGTTCAGGGCGCGGCGATAGACCTTACGGTGCATCGTCTCTGTGCTGCCCAGTTGCTCAATGCCGTTGGAGAAGCGCAGGTGGCCTTCGCCGTGGGTGCGGAGAGAATAGGAAAGGATCGGCATTGAACTCTTAGCCCATATGCAGTTTCGTTTGCTGTGAGAAAACGATTTCGTTTGAGGAGAGCCAATGAGCGACGTAGCGACTTACCAGCAAGCTTTCCGAGAGTATCAATCTCGGAAAACTGAGTTGCAGCGCTTTATAAGCGAATTGAACAAGATGTCCTCCGGTGCCCAGTACCACATCCGGGATTTTCTGGGTTGGAATTTCCATATAAACTTGGAACCACGAGGACGGCAGTTTGGAAACCAGAAGGATGTCCATGTCTCCCACTGGCCCACAAGAGAAGAGTTCGATCACGCAGCTAAAGCTTGGATCAGCAGTCACGGCCATCTGATGGAGGTCTGGAGAAGCCTTCCCGACACCAATAAAGACGGTTTGCAAACACCCCCAGCAGACCTGACCGCCGACCTTCGCAGCTATCGCTGATGTCAAACCCCGCCTGCGTAATGCGGGCGGGGCTATCCGCAGCGGGATATACCCGGCGGGTGGATGTGGCTGGCGGTGCTGGACTCGAACCAGCCTCGATCCCGGTTAACAGCCGGGCGCCATCACCTGGATGACTTACCGCCAATGGATGGTGCCTTGCCCAAGGGCTGACTGTGGAACTCGGCTCGGAGACAGCGCCCTGCTGGGACACACCGCCTAAGGCTCTGCCTTTTGGGCCAGTCGCGCCCAGGGCGGGAAAACTGGTGCCGCTGCGAGGACTTGAACCCCGCGCCGTTCGCTTACAAGGCGACTGCTCTACCAGATGAGCTACAGCGGCAAATGTCGTGCGGTGGCGATCAACCCACCGGCCAGGCGGACCTGGGCTTAATGCGGATGCCCGAGGACAGAGCCGCTGACGAGGTGAGCGCGGATCAGCCAAACGGGCCAGTCGTCGCCTTACGGGCTGTTCCTGGCGTCCGACGCTATGCCGGTCCTCGATCCGTCTAGCCAGCTTGCCGTTCGCAGGTTGTGGCCGCTGGGTCTCCCTTACGGGTTGCGATACCCGCCGCACTCAGGTGGATCATGCCGCATATCGCGTGCCCGAAGTCGTGGCCCAACTTGGGAAACATGATCCGCCAAAGCCCGGAATCAAAAGCGGCCCCGTTCTCACAGAGCCGCGCTTTGCAGAATACTACGGCATTCACCTGCGAAGTCAAGCGCCTCTATACTGAACCTTGCGGCCTGCAATGCCATCGGCCACACAATGAAGCGCGCGCACCAAAGCAGCAGGATCACGGCAAGGCTGATCCTCAACGACCGTTCGCAGAGCTATAGACGCGGCTCGGGCATCGACATGGCCAAGCCATCCGTGCATCGCCATCCACGCATTGACAGCCTGATGATACCTTTCCTCGTCTGTCCGGGGATCAGTTGCAGGCGTCGTTGCGTCGGCTTGCAAGGTTTCCGTGGGAAGCATGATCCGCAAGCAGGTAGCATGACGGTTCGGTGCCCCCAAGGCACGGTCATAGGCGAGAACAGTCCTGCGCATGTGTTGGGCCGCGTCCCAGAGGTTCTTCCGTGTCCCTTCGTCACGCGCGACCGACGCAATCGCCCTGCCAGCCGAACAGCCCAACCATACCGCCCGCATATCGCGCAGTTGAGCAGATCGGGCGAGCCTTGCCTGATGGCGGGCCTTCCGGGCTTCTCTGGTGTCCTCGTCGGGGTCGCTGGGCTTCTCTGGCACGACGATTACAGGGATCCCCATCTGGCGGCAACGCGCCTCAAGCGCAGGCACATCAGCGTCCCGCTCGAAGGCCTCGGCCTTGATCTGTTCCATTCGGGCCTTGCCCTGATCGGCGCGGCGCGGGATTGGCGCCAGACCGGGCAGTCCCGCCGCTTCCATGCGGGCCTTCCGATCCCGGCGCTTCTGGGCCTCGGTGCGAGCCTTAGTCATGCCATCACCTTTTCCAGACGAGCGTTCAGTTCATTGATCTTCGCTTCGCAGCCTGCGATCATTTTGGCGGTTTCCGACTTCACGGCGGCGATAGACTCGCCCAATCGCTTCGCTTCCTTCTGGATGGCGTCCAATTCCTGATTGCGGCTGTCGGGGCCGAACAGTTCTTCCCTGACCTCGGCCACCCAGCCCCACAGCACTCCATCGCCAATCGCATCGGCCACCGTCTTGTCGCTCTCGCCGTCCTTGAACCGCTTGCGTTCGTCGTCGTAGACCATTTCGAGGATCCCGATGATTTCGCGCTTCTGCTTCGGCGTGGGCTTCCGAACCTCGTCCTTGACCGCCATAGGCGCATCCTCCCTTTGTGCTGACGCCTCAACCTTCCGCTTTGCCTCGCAGGCAGGGCAGCGCAAATCTCCCTTCACCTCTGACCATCCATGCGATTCCAGCTTCTTGATGATTTGCCCCCTGTTCGGCTCGGATGAGTGGGGCGACGTGCGAACGTAACCGCACGGCACGGTGTCATCGCGACCGCATACATCGCAGACAACCCTGGCACGATTTACACCCTTGCCTCGGATGGCCTCTATCATTCCCCTCTCCCTCCGATGCCGTGGCGCTGATCGTCCAGATGCGCGGTCAGACCGCCTGTGGGCCGCAGGGCCGCGATCTGCGCCTCTGCCGCTGCTATGATGGCGATGCGGCTCTGCGGGGTGTAATGGCGCAGGGATGATCCAGCAGCGGACAGGATGGCTTCGGCCAGTTGTTCGGCGGGGGTCATTGCTGCACCTGTTGGTAAGCGCGGAGATGGATCAGAACATCGCGCTTGCTCACGATGAATGGCGATGCCCCTTTGTGCCGCAGGACAACATATCCCTCGACGTAACCCATGATACGCGCGGTGTCGTCGGGCCGGTTTCTCTTGGCCTGCGGGTGGGGCGTCGGGATTGTCACCTTGCGCTCTTCCCCGACCGCGTCGATCAGCCGTTGCAGTGCATTAGACATGGGCGTCCTCCTTCTGCCGTGGGGCGGGCCACTCGACTTCCCACCAGTCGGAGCTGAGATTGCATTTGCTGATGTCAGCGCCTGCTTGGATCAGTCGCAGCATGGCGCCCATCTTGTGACGGCTGGCGAACATGCCAGGAGTGGGCTTCCACTGAATTGAACGAACACGCATCACGCATCCTCCCTTTCCGGGGCGGGCAGGGTTTCGATCATTTCGCGGAGTTGCTGGAGGGCGCGGGGGCGCCTGATGCGGTATGCCCTCACTCGCGCAGGCTCAGGAATGTGCCATACCCAGCCGGAAAATGGGGAGGTGTTGAGTTCCTCGCGAGTTCTGACCGACCCAACACGACACACAAGCACCGTCCCATCAAATAGCGCGACCTTCACCATCATGCCGAAACAAGGGCATCCCTTGCCGTCATGTTGAACCCACGGCCCCCACTCCTCGCGGTCACTCATCGGTCTGCCCTCTCTCGCTGTCGGTGTCCCGAGAAGCACCCGCAAGGCCGCACTCGTAGGCGATGCCGAGGTAAGCCATCGCATCGACGTAGCTGTCTTGGTGGCCCTTGTTCTTCGCCAAGCGGGCCAGCTTCGTCGCCACGTGCATCAAGGCCACGTCGCGCGAAGTCAGCTTGATCCCGGTGATTGCGAAGAAGATGTCAGCTATGTGCTGATGGTTAGAGGCTGGTTCGCCATAAGCCTTGTTACGGTCGCCGCTGGTGAGGTCTGCCGCCGTTTCAAGCATTGCCACACGATAGGGCAGCGCGGCGCGGCGCAGAATGGTGTTGTCGTCAATCATCGCCCTGTTCCTCGTCCCAGTGATCCAGATCTCCGCCGCCCAATGCTCTCACTTGGTCGCGGAGGGCTGCGTTGTCGGTGTGTCGCTCCTGGCGGCGTTCTTGCTTGCGGCTGTCGCGTTGGCGGTTGGTGCGCCGGGTTGGGGTTGCTTCGGTCATGCGGCCTCCATGATGTGCCGTTCCATGATCGCGCGCCCGATCGCTTCAGCGATGACTGGCACGATCGCGTTGCCGCAGGCCTTCAGTCGGGGTCGGTCCATCCCGACGCGAACCCCATCGCGACCTCGTAGGCTTCCGAGACGTGCGTCCAGTGAACGCCACGATCCAGCAGCTTCGTCGCCAAGCTGGGGGAGTGCCGCTTCCGCTGACTCAAGAATGCTTTTCCCGCCGACAAGTCGCGAAAGTCCCGAGCCGCAGGGGTAGGCAGCAATCCAGAGCCTTTCGCGGCGGTGGGGAAGTCCGGCGCTGAGTGCTGGAATGACACGCCATTCCGCATCATACCCGATTTCGGCCAAGTCCCCGAGAACTCGTCCAAACCCGGCACTAAGGAGACCTGGCACGTTCTCCAGCACGATGACTTCTGGTCGTAGTGAAGCGGCCAGTCGGGCAACTTCTGACCAGAGACCTGTTCTGGCGCCGTTGATGCCTTCGCGACCTTTGCCGCTGGTGTTGGCAACGCTGGCGTCCTGACAGGGGAAGCCGCCGGCAATGGCGTGGATAGGGCCAATCCCATCGGCGCGGAGCTGGTCGGCAGTGACAAGTCGAACATCGTCATACAGATGAACCTCTGGGAATTGCTTCTTGAGAATGCGGCGGGGGAAATCCTCGATTTCGCACAAGGCGGCTGTTTCGAAGCCAGCTCGTTCCAATCCGACCGAGAAGCCGCCGATGCCGCTGAACAGGTCCAGCACCTTCATCCCTGCGCTCCGTGATGCTGTGCCCAGAAATCCGCCATGGCCTGCACCATCGGCTTGCCCTTTCGTGCTGCTGCGTCGGCGAGGGCGGCACGGGCGCACGGTGACATTGCCCCGATGGCCTTGTAGGCGTTGCCGACAACGATGCTGTTGTGCTGTAGGCTGCCGACGCTATGGACGATCTTCCTGCCGCAACCCAACAGGCGAAGGCGGGCCTGAACAATTTCTGCTCTCAGGCAGAGGGCATCGGCAATTTCTTTAGCGCGATAGCCAAGCTGGTGGTGTTCCCGAATCCATTCGTCGCGCGCCTGTTTGAGTTCAAGCCGCGCGTTGGTCATCTTGCCGCGCAGGTGATTGGGGGCTGTCAAGGTCATGCATTCGCGGGCAGTGTCGGGAATGTTTGAGCGGTTCATCACATGCTCCTAGAAAGGAATGTCGTCGTCGTGGACCGGCACCGGGTCATGCGCGGCCTTGGTGATGGATTTGATTTCGGCTTGCTCGAAGGCGTCCTTGACGGCCTTGAGCATCCCCTGATCGAGAGCGTTCAGGGCGATGGCGACTTCGCGCATGGTGTAGACGCGACGGCCCTTGAGGTCGCCCATGGCGGTGTGGTCGCGTCCGTCCCTGATGATCGAAAAGACGCGGCCCTCGTATTCGTATTCCCAGACCTCGGGCGACTTCGGCTGATGCCCGGCTGCCATGGCCTCGGCTTCCAGAGCGGCCAGACCACGAATGCAGACCCCCGCCCTAGCCTTCACCTCGTCCGGGTTGTTCTCGGCTAGGGCTGCATTCAGCTTCGCCATGGCGCTGCCCCACTTTTCGGCAGTCTCGACGCTGACCAGTTCGGGCAGACGGTCGATCCCCCATTTCTGTTCGGCAGCGGTCATCGCGTAATCCAAAGGGGCCAGTGCCATGTCGCACCTGATTTCGAGAGTGGAGGCGTCGGGGGTCAGCAGCCGGTCAGCCTTGCGCTGGCGGCGGGGGCGTCTTGCAAAACTCATTCGGCACCTCCCGAGTGTGGAAAAAAGTGTGGTGTGGAAGCGGCCACCACCGCTTGGGAAAACCACCACCACCACACCCCCACACCCCTATAGGAGGGTGTGGTGGTGGTGGTGGAAGGGTGGTTCCACAGTGGCGTGGCGTGACCGTGGATGACTGTGGTGGACTGTGGAAACGGGATCATTGGTTGACCTCCGACATGGGGCTGTTATCTCCCGCGACGACCACCTTCACGTCGCGGCCCGCGCGGTTATCGCGGACTGTTTCCAAGCCAAGAACGCCTGATTTGATCCACTCTTTAAGGAGGCTCATGATCCTGGCTTTGTCCGCCTTGTCATCGCCATCCAAGCCGAGAACATCGGCCACGACGTAGCCCGCCCAGTCTTTCGATTTCGCACTTTCACGCGGCGCAGGATCACAAGCGGCAATGGCAGACCGCACGGCTGCAGCATCTTCACGACGCAGCCCCATGAAGGCGTCGGGCCATTGCCAAGGCTTGATCGCGCCCACTTCATGGCCGTTTGGCGTCAGGACGGATACCTTCTCGAACCAGCGGTTCACGTCAGCAGATGGCGGTGCCAGATTGCTTTCCATGTCGCCGATCCGCATGTAGTGGCGGTGGTTCTGGACGCCTGCCTTGACGCCTTCATCTTCGCTCATGCCGATCAGCAGGCGGTTGAACCGGGCTGTGCCGCGCAAGGCGCTACCACCGCGCCCATCGTCAATGGTAGGTGTGGAGCCTGGGGCAATCTTCCGCGTGTGGTGGATCAGTCCGAGAGCCACGCCAGTCGCGTTCGCCATGCGGCGCAGGCGCTGTCCCAAGAGGCGGAACACCTCGTTCGTTTCGGGGCTGCGCGACAAATCCTGCAGCGGGTCGAAGATCAGCACATCGGCGTGCTGTTCGCGGATGAACTTCTCCAGGCCGACGAACAGCGTCTCATTGATGACGCCTTCTTGCCCGGACACCATGAAGAAGTCGTCACGCTCGACGCCGGACACAGGAAACAGCGTCTCTGCGATTTCTTCCTGCGGTATGCCGTAGGCGGTCAGCAGCGCCGCCACGCGGCTGTCTATGACGCTCTGGTCATCTTCGGCGTTGTAATAGACCACGCGCAGCTTCTCGCGCGGCGCGCCTGTCAGGAAGCCGCGACCGCTTGCCATGTCCAATGCCTCGGCCAAGCCCAGCATGGACTTCCCGACCTTGGGCGGCGCCAGGGTTACGGAGGTGTAACCGCGCGCATAGAAATCCGAGTAGACAAAGACCGGATGTGGGATGGCCGTCAGGTCACGATGCCCCCACGGCTTGAACATCAGGGCCGGGACGGCTTCTTTTTCCTCTGGCGTCATCTCCCGGAACTGCTCATCCTGCGGCGCCCACCCCTTCCGGCGCGCGCCGTCAATGGCAGTCTGGACCTCCCGCCGGGTCTGATCGACGGTATAGCCGGGAAGTGTCAGGGGATCAGTCAGCGCGTGGATTTCGTCGTCACGCAGGCCGCGCGAAACATAGGATGCGACCAGCCGAACCACTTCCGCGTGCCACTGCTCCCCACTCAGCGCCTTGATCCGGGCAGCCTCGCGATCCATGGCCTGCGGCCCGGTGTCGATGGCTAGCCCTGCAGCGGATTGCGCCTGCTGGGCCAGCGAAGGGCCGGAACCGAAGGCGCGCAGCATCTGCTCGAAACTGACCGGATCGCGGTCGTCCTCGTAATCGGTGCGCAGGGTCGTAAGTTCGGCCACCCTGCCTTTCGCCGCCTTCTTGTCGGTCGGCCAGTTGATCGTGCCTGGCAGGCGCATGATGCGCGAGGGGTTCACGACCGTGGGGTCCGTGGACAGGCGTGCGGCAATAGCTTTCTGGATCCCGGTCCAGGCCGCAAGGTTGAACACCCATTCGTCGGTGCGCCAGTAGATGTGCGGGCGGGGCGACGGGATGCGTCCGGTGGTGACGGCCATGGTCCAGCGGGGACCGGCGAAGTTGCGGATCGAATTGGCCGCTTCCTCGTCGTCGCCGTCAGCCCAGAAATAATGCGAGGCGATAATGTCTGCGTCGGTCGCAGACCTGTTGCGCGTTCCGGCGCGGACGGGGTTCACGACGATGTAGCAGTTCAGGCCATACTTGTTCATTTCGACGGCGTGGTCTGCCAAGTCCTGCAGGCCGGTCGGCGTCGGGTTGAACCGGCAAATGTTCGGGGTCTTTTCAGGGAACAAGCAGCGGAGTTCGACAACGGCCGGTTCGGGCAATTCATCCCAGCCGCTCACGACCTCCGCCAGGAAGGCCGCGATGGCTTGCTTGTCTGCTTTAAGTTCAGCTTCGGGCACCATCGCGGCTCCTGCAGGTCATTTACTCGGAAGGCGGCTGGCCGGGATGGGCCAGCCGAGAGGACGCCTTAGAATTCGGCGTCGGCGGGGGCTGCCGTTTGGGCTGCGGCTTGAACCTGCTGCTGGACGGGCTGTGCCTGCTGCTGGACAGGTTCGGTCGCGATGCCAGCCGCCGCGCCTTCCTTGAGGCAGTCCGGGCGATCCACCCACTTGACCACCTCAAGAACCGGCTCGACCGTGCTGCCGCGCTTGAACTGCTGCAGCTTCGTGCCGGTCAGTTTGACCAGAGGAAGCTTGCCGTCGGGTCGCTGCTGCAGGGCGGGCACCAGGGCGACGAAGGCGTTCCACGCCGCCGCGCCCGCCTGCTCCCAGGTTGCCGACTTGCCGCCACCGATGGCGCAGCGGATGGAGAGGCCTTTCTTGTAGTCTTCGCCCGGCGAAGCCTGGAACTGCGAAACCGTGGGGTTCCACTTCCATTCCGGGGCTACGCCGGAGATGCCGTCAGACTTTTGCCAGCCGGTCTTGAGGCTATCCAGATCGAGGACGATGCCGCCTTCCGCGATGGATGGCAGAACCGTTTTTTCACTGCCGTCGCGGACATAGAAGGATTTGGCGGGGATGGCGCCATCCTGGGTGCCGCGCGCGGACCACTGAAGGAATGGCCCATTTGCGCCATTGCTACCCGTGTCGATATCGAACATTGCAATTGCCTTTGTCGAACTTGCCCGATGGGGGCTTGGAAGCCGGGGACCGCCCGGCGCGGATCGCCGGTCAGAGACCGAAGATTTCGGATCGGAGCGGCTCAGCGCCGCGCCAGTAAAAGCTGCTTGGATTGCACGGCACGATCTCTGCCGCGACATGCTTGTCGGCACAGGCGCGGAGGAATGCCTCCATGCGGGCAATCTGAACCTTGGCCTGCGCCAGGACGACTGCCGGATCCCCGTCCTCCAGCCATTCGGCTTTCCTTGCGGAGACGTAGAGAAACTTGACCGTGTGGTTGCCCTTCGAACGGTGGTAGATCGCACGTTGGAGCTGATGATCCTGCGACATAACCGAGGGCACGCGCGTCGTGGTTTTCAGGTCGACGACCAGGCCGTGCTGCGGAAATACCAGATCAAGGAAGCCCCAGATGGGGATGGACCAGTCACCGAAGTTGGCGTTGATCGTGATCTTTTCCTGATCCGTGCCTTCGCTGAATTCCGGCGCGCCGTAGGGACGAAGCTGCTCCATGGCGATGTGGAACATCGGCTGGATCAGATCGCGCTCCTTCGTGCTTTCTTCCGTGCCGATCAGCCAACGCCGGTCGAACATGGTGAAGGCCTTGTTGAGAGACGCTTCGTCGCTCTCGCCCATGAGGGCTGCGACGACAGCGGCTTCAACGGCCAGACCGCGCAGCGGCGCAGGTCCGAAGGGCGTGGACTTGCCGTGCAGGTATTTGGCGACCCACACATCCGGCGCATTGGTCCAGAGATTGATGGACGACGCCGACAAGTGATCTATGCCGAACTTTTCAAAGCCGTTCATGCGACCTGTTTTCCTTTGATGAATTGCAGGCCATACCAGGCGAGCATCGCCGCTTCCGCCCTCCCGTCGTCGCGCGCCCGCACCCACTGATCGGCGCAGTCGGGGAAGAATTCGGAGGCGCGTCGGCGGGAGGCGGTCTTGTCTGCCGGAATGTTCAGCGCCGCCTTCCATACGGATGGACGCACGGTCTGAACCGGGATGGACCGCCAGGACAGAGCGCCTTTCAGAACGCCGAACCCTTCGAACATGACCCCAATGGTGCGGCGGGCCATCTGCGGCCCAGCGTGGATCTGTTCCAGGCAGCACACGCGGATTTCCGGTAGGCCTGCGATCAGGTCATGCAGGCCAGGGATATCGACAGGCATGTCGTGGGTGACGACCTGCAAGGAGTCCGTGTCGAGAATGGCGAGTGCGCCATTGCGGCCAGGGTCGATACCCAGAATATTCATCCCGCCACCTCCCGCGCCTGATCCAGCCCCGCCCGGCGCAGCCAGTCGCGCAGGGCGTCGTTCAGAGCGGTCTTTGCCGCCAGTTCGGTGCGGGCGGTCTTTTCGGATCCGTGCCGGTCCAGCAGCAGCCGCCAGCGGTAGGGCTGGCCGGGGAAGATCACGCCTGCCTCGATTTCGGACAGCAGGGCGACAATGCGCCCGTGTGGCGGGAAGTCCTGGCGGAAGGTCAGCACAGGGACATGATGGATGGAGGGGGTCATGCGCGCCTCCGCGCTTCACGGGCCGCATGTTCCAGCCGGGCAACGGCCAGGATGGATGGCTTCAGTTCAGCCGGGGCACCGTCGAACGGCAGCACCTTGCGGTAGCGGTTTCCGCCTGCGAGGCGCGGCAGACAGGCGCGCGGCACAGCCTGCCAGTTCTCGGGGCGGCAGTCGGTCTTGTCGTCGTTCATGCACTTGAGGGCATGGCCCGCCGGGACCGGACCGTTCGTCTGCTCCCACAGGTGCTTGTGCTTCAAGACGCGGCGGGTCTTGGTCTTGGTGCGCGCTTTGTCGTCAGCGATGATGACGTAGACGTAGCCATCCTTCGGGCACATGAACTCGCTGCCGGGGCCTCGGTAATTGTGCGGCACATGACCCGATTTGAACGCGGTGCCGATGCACTTCTCCTTGACCTCGGCAGGCATGGGCTTGCCCTTGTTGTGCGGCGTTAGGCCCTTGGTGAAGCAGCCCGTGCGGCCTGTCATCCAGCCCTTGCGCTTGCAGAGGGCGTTGAAGCAGGTGAGCGACACATCGTCACGACCCCAATAAGCGCAGAACAGGGCGTGAGCCTCGGCGCGCGGCAGTTCCTTGTGGGCTTCAATCCAAGCCAGTTCCTGCGGCAGATAGGGGACGCTGTGGCCCTTCATGCCTCGCCGTTCCCGATCTTGGGCAGCATCGGCATGATCATGTTGCCATGTTCTGCCCACAACTTTGCGGCAGACAGTTGCAGGCCAGCGTTGCCGATGATCTTGTCAGCCACTCCGACAATCGCCCCGGCCCGCTTGGCCTCGGTGTCGATCTGTTCGGAGGTCAGGCTTTCGTCGTTCAGGCGCTCAAGGGCCGCGAACAGGTGGTCGTTCAGATCGCCCAGCTTGTTCTTCATGACTTCCTCCGAATGATGGCGAAGGCTTGCGGCGCATCTGCGAACAATCCGGGATCGACGGGGACCAGATCGGGGCGCAGCTTGGCAAAGGCGCTCTTTGTCACGGTCTTTCCGGACTGGCGCAGGGCGTAGTATGTGCCTGCCTTGCTTTCGGGTTCTGCGATCTGCGTGACCATGATGCAGTCACCAGCGATCAAGGCCGAACGAACGGCTTCAACTCCCATAGGCATTGGATATTCCTTTGCGAGATTTGAGGATGAAAAGCCCCACGACAGCCACCAGCAGCAGACCGGCAGAGGCAGGCAGCGGCACGGGTTCAGGCAGCGGCGGATTGACGAGGGGATGCGTGACGCACTGGCAGGGATAGTCCACCGGGGGATGCCAGGGGCCGGGGATGAGCGGTCCAGCGGTGAAGCTGGTGCCTGCAATCGGGCCAGCCAGTTCCGCTGTCGTCGGTTGCGCGGGGGTGGCGGGCCACAGGACGAAGCCGAAGCCGTGGCCGAGGGTGTCTGCGGGGGCTTCCCATTTCGCCAGATAGGCCACATCCGCGTCAGGGGCGGGAACGAGGCGATCCGGGTCAACGCCATCGGCGCGGTGCGGGGGCGTCCAGACGGCGGGGCGGAAGCCTAACCCGGCGAACCAGATGACGGGATCAGGGTGGAGGGTGGTCATGCCTGACCCCTGATCTTGCGGAAAAATTTTTCCGCCCTTGCTGCCAACCTATGGTGCAGAGAAAGGGCGCGGTCGGCCCGCGCCTCATAGAAGCGACCCATAAGGTGCCAATAAATACGGCGCATTAGCGGCCCTCGATTTTTCCGAAAATTACTTCCGCCCCGGCAATGGCGAGGACGGCGGTGACGTAGCGGAGGGATGCGTCGTTTTCCTCGCGCAGCCAGTTCTTGACCTGACGAGGGGACACATCGAGAACGGCGGCGGCTTTGTGCGCCAAATCGTTCTCGGAAGGTGACGGGAAGGCCCGCCACAGCATATTTCTGAACCAGCGGCGCGCGGCCTTCGGGTTCGTTGCAGAACAGGCAAGATTTTTCACAGTGGTCGCCCCATGTTGATCGGGTGCGAAGCGATCAACTGGAACAGCAGAGTGAAAAGAGGGCGCGGCGGTCATGCTGCGCCCTCGGAGGCTTTCGCCCTTCTCGCCTTCGCAAGATCCTCAAGCGACAGGCGCTTGCCCCGCTTCTTCGCGGCGGCAATCAGGTCAAGATCATAATCGGCCGGAATGCGTCCGCGCAGCTTCCATGCGGCAACCGTCTGATACGGCTTGCCCAGGTCGGCAGCGAGGTCCGCAATCTTCGGCCAGATGTGAGTGATATGCTCCATGCATAGTAATATGCACAAAGCATTTTAGCAGGTCAATGCTCAATGCATAATTTTATACGCTACGATCCGCGCATGGATACGCCAGCAGAACGACTAAAACATGCACGGCTCAAAGCCGGGTTCAGAACCGCCAAGTCAGGAGCCGAACGGCTCGGCGTCCCGTATGGCACTTACGCAGGCCATGAGAACGGGAGCCGGGGAATTCTCCCCGAGGAAGCCGCTCGATACGCCAAGGCATTCAAATCTCGCCCCGAGTGGATCCTGTACGGATCAATGGGGGCTGAGCCGATTGCCGGCACCGAAGCGCCTCAGCCCCCGCTAGCCCCTGTAGTAAAGTCGATATCGGACTCTCTGGATGGCTTAACCGAAGCAGAGCAGCGGATGATAGCAGAGACCGTAGCGCGGCATCGCGCGCTTCTCCGGCCTGATGAGAAACAATCGTGACCAGCCTTCCCGCTAGGTCATCTAACGCTTCTTCTTCTGTCATTTCCCCTCCCGGTTTTCGCACCCGAAATGAGAACATTAGTGAACATCCGCGACCGCGCAACTGCGGAACAGACAGGTTGACCGCATTTGCTTGTGGAAGAATCAACCCCGCTCAAGATGTTGTGGGGAAATGGTGAACGATCCCGCCGCCATCCAGGCAGACTTGGAACAGGCGGAGATTGCGTCCGAGATCCTGCTTGGCGTCCTGCGCCTGGCACTCAAGCATCCCGAGGCGATGGACCAGGAGACGATTGCAGAAATGCTGACGGTCGCCGAAGACGAACGGGACCGGCAGGGTGACTACGGCGCGGCGAAGCTGCTGGATGACTGGGCGGAGAAGGTGGGTGAGCCGCTGGGAGGGAATGGGTTGAAGGCGTAACAGGCCTGTTGCACAAGGAACCGGACCACAGTGCGGTCAGTTCACTTTTCGTTAGGTCGTGTAGACCAAGATCGCTAGGATCACTATGTAACCGCCACCGAACGTCTCGACGTGATTCGTTAAACGCCCGGCGCGGCCGGGTCCGGAAGGAGAGACAACATGAAGCTTCGTGACAAACTGCCAGGATCGAACCGTAAGCAGTTTCCGCCGCAAGCTTACCAGCAGTTCGATGTTGTATCGAATGAGCAAATTGCCGAATGGCAGAAGAAAATTACTGAAAAGCATAAGCTTGATGAAGGCGATTGGGAGCTAGTTGATGGGGTTGAGGCCTGTTGATGGCTTTGCTTGGGAGAAGGTGGTTCCCAAACCCTTCTCAATAGCAACGGGACGATTTGACGAAACATCGCCAGGACCAGAGGGGCCGAAACTCCGGCCCCTTTTGATTACCCACGTTCTGCGCCGGAAATCCGATGGATTAGTTCTGTGCCGTGTATTCTACGGAACGACACAGAGGCTGCACCTGGCAAAGACAGACGACCTTTACATTCAGACTGCCAGCTTGCTTGACCAGTTGTGCCTCTTGAAGGCTACGCGCTTCATTCTGAGCGATGCGCGGCAATGCATGTTCCTGCCGTGGCAAAGCGACTATTTTGAGCCTTGGGACGATACAGACACGCCCATTCGATCAGTGCTGCCAGACAACATGAAGCGGTTCGTGGAATTTTCCATTGCAAAACTCGGGCCTCTGCCCATGCCTCCACTCCGCTAACGCTGCCCGCCAGCCCCGCCCCGCGCGGGGCTTTTTCATTCTCTCCTGCGGCGTTTTGTCCGCGTAATTCATTTGCGCGATGTGCAGAATAAATATACCGTTAAGTTGCAATCTTCTGTGCACCCCAACCCCGGATTGCATAACCCTCGGCGCCACGACACGCCGGGGGTTTTTCTTCGGGAACGATCCTAGCCTGTTAGCGTTATACACCGCCTACTCCACGACGAGGGCAGTGTAACGATTACAGCCCGCCCTGACCGGCGGGCTTTTTGCTGCGCCGCTCACTTACCGCCCAAGAAAGCCATGATGCGTTCAATCGCTTCGCCTTCTAGTGCCTTGTATATGGCTGCCAGGGAGGCGCTGCCTGCCTTTCCTGCGATTTCCCTAGCACGTTGCAGCCCTGACTTCTCCCGTATCATATCCAGCAAGCCATGCCCCTGCATCGTCAGGGATGAAATGTTGTAGAGGAGGTGGACGGATCCTGGGCTGTTCCCGCCAACCCGGTTCAAGCCAGCCTCGATCAGGTTATCCCGCTCCATGATCGCTACGTGATACGCGATCTCCTCATGGGAGCGGCCTTCAAGTGGGATGTTGGTGATGCTGGCAATCGCCGTGACCTGTTCCGTCTCCACCCATAGCAGGATGTCCCGCACCAAGCCCATGTCCAGTTTCATTTCCGCCCCGCTGATTTCTTCAAGTAGCTGGCGGGAATGATCCAAGGCGGGTGGTGATTCTGCGAGTCCCATCTGTGCCTCCATGGCTGCGCTGACAGGGGCACAGTAGCACGGCGAATCAAAGCGGGAAACTACATCGCATATTTCTATGCTTTTCGCATTGACACATGTTATGCGTTGCGCATATTCTTTCCCCATACCCGACGCTGACCCAGCATCCCGGCGACGATCTCGGGGAAGGAGGAACCCGCACATGACCGAAGAACAGCTTCTTGCCTTCCTGCAAGACAACAAGGACGACATTGCCGCCAGCGTGAAGGCGAAGGCCATCGAGGCCATGACGCAAGACCTGAAATGGCATCTTCCCGATGCAGTGACTAAAGCCGTTGCCGCCTTCTTCGAGGCCGAGATTGTGCCCGAAATCCAGAAGCACTTGGCCGACCAGAAGGGGCCGATTGTAGCGGCTTCCATCAAGGCCGCTTCTCAGATCGGCGACAAGGTTGCTGAGGCTCTGGTGGAAAAGGCTGTCGAAAGCATGAGCGGATACCGCTCCGGCGAAGTCATCAAAGCCCTGATGGGAGTGCGCTGACATGACCATTCACCACGCCTTCATCCACCCCGCCGCCCGCCCGGCCCTTGCGCCGTCGCTGTTCCCGGCTGGCATGGACAAGCTGTTGTCCGACCGCAAGGAAACGCTGCGCCTCGCCACCTACTGTGTGGCACAGACGGAGCATCCCTATCGCATGGCTGCCCGGATCGTGTCGTGGGCTGCACGGATGGACGCACGGATTGCGCAGGTGGCGTCGTGATCACCATCGAAACCCAAGTCAGCGGATCGCAGATCGGCGGGCAACTTCAAGGCGACCCCGAAGAACTGGCATATGCCCTCGCCGCCATTGCTGACGGCATGTGTGACGAATTGGGCGAGGAAGTCGGAGGCTACCTTTGGGGCGATGCCCAAGAGCCTGTGATCCAACTTCTTGAGAACCTCCTCTCAGCACTGAAAGGCGGTGCAGCATGAACCTGCCCGCCATCAACCCCTGCGTTCGCAGCGACCTCGGCAGCCTGCGCGGCAGGAAGCCCAAGCTTGAGCCGGTGATCTGGACCTCTGGCATCATCGTAAACCTCAACCCCGATGAATGGGTGGACATCACCGATCCCGCCGCCTGCATCCCCCCTGCCCATGTGGCAGCAGCGGCCATGAAGAAGGACCGTGCCTGATGGATGCCCTTATTGCTCTTGGCTGCACCATCCGCCGCGTTGGCAGCCGTGTCACCTGCAACCCCGCCCCGGTCGGCACAGACGAGGACTTTCTTGCCCTTGTCCCGTTCAACGTCACCAAGCTGATGCGCGAGGACGGGTTCACACAGGACGGATCGCCGGAGTTTTACACCGGCAACGACAACGGCGGATTTCGCTCTTTCCGCAAAGGCGACATGAACATCATCACGACAGAAAGCACGGAGTTCTTCGACCGCTTCATGACTGCCACTGCTTTGGCTAAGCGGTTCAACCTGCTGGAGAAGGCTGACCGGATCGCCCTGTTCCAAGCCGTCCTCTATGGCGTCGGTGCCGATGCCTTGGAGCCGCCTGCCTATGTGGTGGACGCAGCCAGCAAGAGGGGGCGGGACAATGGGTGAGCGCGTGACCCCCGAAGAACTCCACGACTGGCGCAAGGACCGCCACGGCCTCGACCGAATGACCCTCTGGCAGATCGCAGGCGTGGGTGTGCTGGTGATCAGCACCGTGACTTGGGTCGCGGCCAACATCGCTGTCATCGCCTACCTTCGCGCGACCGAACCGCATCCTGTCTGCGCTGCCCGTGCCCTTTATGGCGCGGAGTGCAGCGCGGTTCTGGCGGAGGGCCGGTGATGATCCGCACCCTGATCGCATACCTGCGGCTCCGCTGGCGTTGGACCTATGACGCAGACCACGGAACCTGGCATCGCGGCACCGCTCTCATTGAGGACGGAAACCATGGCTTCATCCTGTATCGCCCCGGTCTCGGATACATGATCCGCGCCAGCCTGACCGAGGCCATGCAGGCCGAAGCGGAGGACGAGGGATGATCTTTCAGGGCATCCCTGACCACCGCACCTTGGACGAAGCTATTGCATGGTGCCATGCGGAAATCGACCGATTTCGCGCAAGGGGGTATGCGCCTCGTCCCCGGCGCATCTCCATACCGATTGGAGCGACTGCCGCAGACCGCCTTTGCCTGACCTGCGGCGGCTTCGGCCAGCTCACCGATGTGCATGAGTATGGCCCTAACACGATCAGCCCGTGTCACCGCTGCGATGGCACAGGCCTACTCCCATAGCCATCCGCGCGCCCTCCTCCCGCGCGGCTTCGCTGGACCGGCCATCCTCATCCCTGCCGGTCCAGCACCCCTGAAACGAAAGGATCAGACCAATGGAACGACCCCATTTCCCCGCCCCGATGAAGCCGCATCACGCGGCGTGGATGGCCGGAGAAATCACCGCCCTGGAATGCAAGGCGTCCGAATACCGCGAGGAAATCGCCTATCACACGGCAGTCCTTCGCGCGCCCTGCCCGCCGATGTGCCGGGCATATCATCGCCGCGAGCGCGCCCGCTTCCAGCCCCGCGACGACAAGGCGTGGATGAGCCAGCTTGACCGGATCAAGAAGGCTGGCTGGAAGCTGCACGATGCGCTAGCCGCCCGCCCCTCTGCCACGGAGGGGAGCGATGGGTGAGCGGATCCAACTGTCCCGCCGGAAGGGCTGGCAGATGCCGCCGAACACGGTGAAGGTGGACCGTTCGACGCGGTGGGGCAATCCTTTCCGGGTCGATCAGTGCCGCGAGGCAGGCTATCGCGGGACGGACGCGGAGCTATCGTCGCGGTGCGTCGAGGCATTCAGGGTCTGGCTCGGCCCGCTCTGGCGGAACAACTGGGACGGCGCTGAAAGCGAAGCGTCCAGGTCACGCATCCTTGAAGGTCTGTCGTCACTGCGCGGCAAGAACCTGGCCTGCTGGTGCCCTCTCGATCAGCCTTGCCACGCAGACGTGCTGCTGGAACTCGCTAATTCCCAGGAAGCCCCCGATGCCTGACCCCATAGACACGGACGACCTGCCTGATACGGAGCGCCTGCGCCTCAACCGGGATGGATACCTGGAGCCATGGCCTGACGGAATGCTGTGCTATTACGCGCATTTCAAGACAGTCGTCAGCGATCTGCGCGCCGACCTGTCCGCCCTCCGCGCCCGTGAGGCGGAAATGCGGGCGGCGCTAACGGAGATCGCCAATATCACTGAGCGCAAGAAGTCCTGCTTCCCCGACGATTGGCGGGAACAGATTGCTGCCTGTGCGGAGTGCCAAAGATATAAGCATCATCCGATCCAGCAGGGCATCTGCGACGACCATCGCAAGCCGATCTATGCGCAGCAGGATCATGACACACACGAGACGAAGATCCTGGGCTATCGCGCGCAGTCTATAGCCCGCGCCGCCCTGTCGCAGCCTGACAGCGGGGAGGGGGCGTGATGGATCCGCTCGATTACTGGAAAGAATGCATCAGCATCGCCGCAGATGAAGGCGGCTTCGAACTCACCACTGATCAGATAACGCAACTGGCCGAGAGCGTTCAAGGCGGGCACGAAAATTACGGGATGGCCTACTATAGTCCGCCCGCGTCCGACCGTCTCAACGCAATTGAAGATGAATGGAAGCGCAAATACGCGGCGCTTGAGCGCGAGTTCGAACAATACCGCAACGGCGCAGAAAAAGCGATCAAGCGCACCCTGCCCCGATCCTTCTACAGCGACAGCAGCGTAAGCATCACCAGCGATGGTGAGGTTTACCGGCATGATGGTCGCACCACCCAAGTTCTGTGAGGCACCCCATGACCACTAACACTCCCGCGCAGGTGGCCGTGAAGCCGCTGGAATGGCGCATATGGAAGCATGGGCGCTTTGAGGCAGAGAGCATCTTCGGCCTTTACCAGACTTGGAGCGGACATTTCCGCAAGCCAGGTGAGGTGCGAGGCAATCGGTGCGAGGATCCAGAAGCCGCCGCCCAAGCCGACTACGAGGCCCGCATCCGCAGCGCCGTCATCCCCGCCCCTGCACCCGCTGAACAGGAGCCGGTGGCGTGGCGCGTCCGCGTCAAGAGCGACGATCCAGAAGAATGGTCTCTGCTGCCTGCCGGTGGCGGTGCCGACTACCTGGATCGCAAGGGTTACGAGTGCCAGCCCCTCTATACCCACCCCGCGCCGGTCCCTGCCGTGCCGGATGATGTGGCGGAGCTGGTCGCGCGGCTGCGGAAGCGGTCCAAATACGAGCGGGATATTCAGGCCAATAACGTTGCAGTCGCTGAGTTACTGCAACCCCAGATCGACGCTTTTAATCGCCGTGATGGAACCCATAACCTTTTCGCACTCAGGCTTGCTCTGGAGCATAAAAACTGCGCCGAGAACGATGGAAAGCTGGCCGAAGATTGGGATGCTGCTATCGCCACCATCGAAGCCCAAGCCGCCGAACTGGCGCGGCTGAAGGGGCTGCTGGAGGAAGCCCGCGAATGGAACTGGATTGATTTCGAAGAAGCAAAGAAAGCTGGCGACGAGGTGGAAGCGTTTCTTCCTCACCTTTGCAGGCTTGATGCTGAAATCGCCGCTGCCCTCGCCAAGCCCACCGATGCCAGCAACGAGGGGAAGAGGTGACATGATCCAGATCGGAACGCGCGTCGGCTACATCGGCCCGACCATCGAAAAGCCTTGGCTTCCTCGCGGCACGGAAGGGATCGTCATCGACGTGGACCCCGGAATGCCCTTCCCTTTCATCTGCAATTTCAACGTGCCGGAGGGTGAAGATTGGCCCATGACCCGGCGAGACCTTGAGGTGATCCGATGACCGACACCAGCACCCTGCGCGAGCGGATCGCCATTGCCATCAGCGGCGCGCCCTTTCCCTCCAAACAAAGTCTCGCCAAGGCGGATCGCGTCCTCGCCATCATCGACGCCCAGACCGAGCAGCCCGACGACCTTCAACTTTCTGCCCATAAAGTTGGAAGTGCCCCGCAGGATCAAACCGGAGTTTCGACCGCCCCCGATGCGGTGGCAGAGGCGCGGGACCGACCCCGCTGCCATCCCGAGAACTATGCAAGCGGAACACAATGCGCCTCATGCGGAAGTGCATGGCGCGAAGATGGACCCGACGAATGCCCCTTGGAGCCGCTGACATGACAGACGCACCGAAGATCGACACGCAAGCGCCTGAGCGGATTTGGGTCACTGGCGAATACAGCATCTGGTCCACGTTCCGGTCTTTCAACGCAAGCGACTTGGATCACCGAAACGACGATGGGACCAGCGACTATCCAGAATACGTCCGCGCTGACCTTGCCGACGCCCGCGCAGCCGCAGCTTGGATCGAGGGACGGGATGCGGCGGCAGAAGATTACAAGCAAAACCACGTTGACGGCGTGAAACTGTGGGAATTTGACGGCAATGCTCATGCTGCAATGCTGGACTTGGACCCCCCCACCGACGCATCCGCCGCACTAGACCGGCTGATCGCAGAGCGGGTGCGGGAGGCCATCCAGCCGATCAAGGAGGCATGGGATTGGTGGCAGGCCGACAGCTACGACAGAGATGCCAGCGTCGTGGTGGATGCGATTGACGAGGCGATGAACGCCGCCCGAGGCAGCAAGGAGGGCCAGTCGTGATGCGCTTTGCCATCTATATGACAGCTTCGACCGTGCATTTCATGTCCGCCCGCCTGACGATGCACCTCACGGATCAGTTTGACTGGCTTTCGTTTACCGCAGCTTGCTCGATGATCTTTGTGGGGATTGGCTTCGGCGGGATCGCTTTGTTTGGCAGCAAGGAGGGCCGGGATGGCTGACGATTACGACGATGCCGTCATTGATCTGCGGTATGCGGCAGAAGCCTTCCGAAACAAGATGAGCAAGCTGGTTCGGCGTGGTTGCGACTGCGATGTATGCTCCAACGAAAGAGCGGCGATGCATCGATTGGACACAGCCATCAAGGTTTACGATGACGCCCGTGCGGAAAGGGATATGTGATGGGCAAGCCAGACTTCCACGCGATCTATCCCGATCCGCTCGATGCCGAATGCTGCGAAGGCTATTGGGACGGTCGGCGCCATGACAGCCCGGAACCGAGCGGGAACCGCCATCCGGCATATATCCACGGGTTCAGAAATGGGCGTGAGGATGCCGGTATCGCCGAACGGTGTGAGACCGCTCAACAGCGCCGGATGCTATGGGAGCTGATCGTCGCGACATGCAGCGATGATCCTGACCGTGCCACACAGAGCGAAGGAGAGGCGTGATGTTCAGCCGGTTCAGTCCAGCCGAGATCGAGCGCCGTAGATTGCTCTCGGTGGATGCGATGAAGTCTCGTGATCGAGAGGAATGGGAGCGCCAATATCAGCAGACCTGCGACCGGATATACTGGACGCGCGGGCAATGCTGTGCGGGATGCGATCATTGGGCCAGCGAAAACAGCCAGTCAGGGACGTGTGCTGCGGCAGGCATCGTGTCGGGTGAGGACGTGCTGCGGTCGATTGGCGTCAGCTTCTCCAGCTACACCCCGCCGCCGGGCCTGCCATACACGCGGGCCGAGTTTTCGTGCGGAAAGTTCAGGGATGATTTCGACTGGTCAACACTGGACCGCGATTATCTGGAGAGCATTGGGGCGCTGAGAAATGGCGAATTGAGGGCCAAGCCGCAGACATATGCGGCAGGCTCGCGCGCCGCACAGAGGGGGACGTGATGCCAGCACCTAGAGCAACAGACGCCGCCATGCGCCGGGCATTAGCCGCATGGAAGGATGCAGGGCTTGAGGTCGGCCGCATGGAGGTCACGCCCGAAGGCCGGATCATCATCACCGTGCCCGAGGTGGACAACAAGCCCCAGCCACAGCAGAGTGGACCCCGGCAGTGGAAGAAGATCGGCTGACCATGCGCGTCAACTATCCCGGCCTGCTGATCGAGAAGCACCGCAATGGATCGCTGCGGTATCGCGTCCGCGTGGAAGGGGACAAGACGCGCCGCATCGCTATCCCGGTCGGGCCGGATGATGCCGACTTCCTGAACCACTACTATGCCGCCCGTCTCGGGGCGTCGTGGGTGCCAGAGGCCAAGAAAGATGTTCAACGGCAGTCGCTGGATTGGCTGATGCAGGGCTATATCGCCCATCTGGAACGGCTGGTGAAGGCCAAGCTGGCAAGCCCCCTCACGCTCAAGCAGCGGCGTTCGATGCTTCGCAGGCTGTGCGACCATGTGGACGAGGACAACGGGCGCTATGGGGACCTGTCGATGGATGCGCCGCAGGGGGCCTTCGTCAAGATCAGGGACGCTTGGACCGCCACGCCAGCAGAAGCCGACAATCTCATGAAGTCCTGCCGGGCGATGTATGCCTGGGCGATGGAACGGGGTGATATAGGGCACAACCCTGCCGTAGGGGTGGCGAAGATCCACAAGCCCCAAGGGGGCGCTACACCGTGGACAGCCAGCGACCTCAAGGCATTCAAGAAGTCACACCCGCGCGGGACAACGGCGCACCTGTGGCTGACATTGCAGATGTTCGCCGCCTGCCGGATCGGAGACGCGATCTGGCTTGGCCGTGACAACGAGGTTCAGCGGAACGGAGAGACATGGCTGGAATGGCAGCCGCGCAAGAAAGGGTCGGCACCTGTCGCGCTGCCGATGCTCAAGCCGCTGTATGACGCCACGCGGGCTGCGAAGGTCGTTGGGACTGCCTATCTGTTGACGGACAAGGGCAAGCCCTTCGCATCGCCGGAAGGGCTGCGCAACCGCATCCAGAAGTGGTGCGCGGCGGCTGGGATCAAGGGCAAGTCATCCCATGGCATCAGGAAGGCCGTGGCGGAACTGCTGGCCGAAGCCGGGTGCAGTCAGCACCAGATCATGTCCATCCTGGCGCATACCCAGGCCAAGACTTCCGAGGTCTATACGAAGGGCGTTCAGCGACGGGCGCTGTCAAGCGATGCGATGCAGGTTCTGGCCGCTCTGGACTGGTGAAACTGCGGGACACCGGCATTGCAAGTCATTGTTTTTAGTAGCACGGAAAATAAGAATGCGGGACACTAGGAAAGCAGATGTATCAATCGGTTAACCCCCTCTTTAGTAGTCCCTCCGGGCCTACCATCCCCCAAGCGTCGCCCGATGCAAAATGCCCGCCGGAGAGACCGACGGGCATTCGGGCCTTTCCGAAGCGGCCGCGCGGAGTCTTACGAATCCAGCTTTTCGACCTTCGGGATGGATTTCGCGATCTCGATCCGGCGGGGTTTCAGCGCCTCGGGGATTTCGCGGACCAGGTCGATATGCAGCATCCCGTCGGCATGGCTGGCGCCGTCGACGCGGACGTGATCGGCCAGGGTGAACTTGCGTTCGAAGGCGCGCGTGGCGATGCCGCGATGCAGATAGGTGCGGGTGTCGTCCTCTTCCGCCTTGCGGGCCGAGACGATCACGGCGCCGTCGCGAACCTCGACATTCAGGTCTTCGGGCGCGAAACCGGCCACGGCGATCGAGATGCGATAGGCATCCTCGCCGGTTTTTTCGATGTTGTACGGGGGATAGGTCGGGGCGGACACGTCGGCCGACAGGGCCCGGTCCATCACATCGGCAAGACGGTCGAAGCCGACCGAGGCACGATACAGCGGGGTCAGGTCAAAATTGCGCATAGGTCACATCCTTTACAAGCGATGCAGGTTTGCCCCCCGATTGCCGGGCGGGCCGTCGAAACCGGCGCCATCATGGCCGCCGGTAACGGAGATCTAGGATTGGTCCTGCCCCCTTCAAGAGGGAAATGCGCGCTTTTGCGACAGGCCCGCCGCGCAATCGCGACGGGCAGGACCGCCGGTCAGGCGGCGGAATGCGCAGACAGCATCCGCGCGATTTCATCCTTCAGATGCGCGCGCTTGCGGCGAAGTTCTTTCTCGGCGGCTTCGCTGGTCGGTTGAATCAGCGATTCGGCCTGATAAACGGCATCATTGACCTGATCGTATTCCTCCAGGAGCCGCGCGAAATGCGCGTCCTTCAGCTTCAGGTCGTGGATGCGCGCCGCATCCTGGGGAAATTCCTCGTGAATGGCGTGGGGTGCAGCCATGAAGTCCTCCGATCCTGCGCGCTCCGTCCTGGCAGACTAGGCGGGGCGGAAGGGGGTTTCAAGATGGGGCGGCCCGTCCTAAACCGGGGCCATGACCATCCCGCTTGCGCTTCCCGACCGCATCCCCATCGCCGATCTTGCGGCGGTGGCCCTGCTGTTCGCCGTCTGGTTCGCCATCGGCTGGTTCACCGAAAGGCCGCCTGCGGGCAAGCCCTCGGTCTCGGTCCTGATGGTCCGGTTCCGGCGGGAATGGATGCTGCATTTCCTGTCGCGCGACCCGCGCATCTTCGACGGCAACATCCTGGCCAGCCTGCGCGAGGGCACCGCCTTCTTCGCATCGGCCTGCATGATTGCCACGGGCGGGATCCTGGCGCTGATCGGCAATACCGAAAAACTGCGCGGGCTGGCCCAGGAACTGGCCTTGGAAGGCGGCGGAGAGATCCTGTGGGAACTGAAGCTGGTGGTGACGATGTTCTTCGTCGTCAATGCCTTCCTGAAATTCGTCTGGTCGCACCGGCTGTTCGGCTATTGCGCGATCATGATGGCGGCTGTGCCGAACGACCCGGATGATCCGATGGCGCGCGACCGGGCCATGCAGGCGGCGGATCTCAACATCACCGCCGCGCGCAGCTTCAACGCAGGGCTGCGCAGCGTCTATTTCGCGCTTGGATCGCTGGGATGGCTGGGCGGGCCGTGGGTGCTGATGCTGGGCACCGCCGTGGTGCTGTTCGTGACCTGGCGGCGGGAATTCGCCTCCACATCGCGGCAGGTGATCATGCGCAGTCTGCCACCGCCCCGCTGGCCCGATCATGCCAGACCGCCATCGTCAGCACCAAGGCCCCCGCAGCCGTAAGCGCGATGCCGACATAGCCGCTGGAGGCCCAGCCCCAGCCCGCCGTCAGCGCCAGACCGGCCAGAAACGGTCCCAACGCGTTGGCGGCGTTGAAGGCGGCGTGGTTCATCGCCGCGGCCATGTTCTGCGCGCGGCCCGCGACATCCATTAGCCGGGTTTGCAGCGGGATCACCAGCCCCGCCCCCGCCGCCAGCAGGAAGGACGACAGCACCATCATCTGCCAGTTGCCGACCGCCAGGGACGCAAAACCCTGCGTGGCGGCCATCGCCGCCAGGCTGATATAGGCGGCCCGAATCTGGCCCACGCGTTCGGTCAGCCGCCCCGCGACCCAGGTGCCCAGCGTGCCGCCGACGCCGAAGACGCCAAGCGCCAGCGGGATCGCATAGGCAGGGGCCTGGGTGGTGGCGATCATCGCGGCGGTCAGGAAGGCATAGACGGCGAAGAAGCCGCCGAACCCGATGGCCCCCACGGCCAGCAGCCACAGCACACGCGGATTGCGCAGGGCCTGGAGTTCGTCCCAGGGCCGGGCGTCGGGGTTGCCGCCCACGCGCGGGGCGACCTTCAGGATCAGCCAGGCGGACAGCAGCGCGATGAAGCCCGGCAGCGCGAAGCCCCAACGCCAGCCGACGCTCTGGCCCAGCCATCCGGCCAGGGGAACGCCGACGATATTGGCGACGGTCAGGCCCATGATGACCTGCGCCGCGCCCCGCGCACGATGCTCTCGCGGCAGGGCGTCGGCCGCATACAGCATCGCCACGCCCAGGAACCCGCCATGAGGCAGGCCCGCCAGAAAGCGCATCCCGGTCAGCGCCGCCAGCCCCGGCAGCACCGCCGCCGCAAGGTTCATCACCCCATAGAACGCCATCAGCGCGGCCAGATACCGCCTGCGCGGCAGCCGCGCGCCCATGATCGAGGTCAGCGGCGCGCCGATCACCACGCCCAGGGCATAGGCGCTGATGACATGGCCCGCCTGCGGTTCCGTAATGCCCAGATCGCCCGCGAAATAGGGCAAAAGCCCCATCGCCGCGAATTCCGACGTGCCGATGGCGAAGGCGCCAAGCGCCAATGCCAGAATGGCATAGCGGAGATTTCCGTGTTCAGTCATGCGCGCGTTCCTGTGGGGGTTTGCCCTAACATCCCAGCGAATGCTGGGAATGCAAGACCAGCGCGCAGTAAACCCGCCCTGCGGGAAATGCAACCGCTAGAGATGGCCGCGCTTCAGCATGATCCAGATCACGCCTGCCGCCAGAACCAGCAGGCCGAACACGACCGAGGCCGCGAAGCCGATCGCCCTGCCCCGCCACCGCGACAGTTCCCCAAGCGGTTGCAGATGGGCGGTCAGCGCCTGATGGGCCCGCGACAGCCGGACCAGATCCAGTTGCCGCGCGATCTTGGGCTGGGCCGACATCTCGTCCGCCCGCGCCAGGGTCCAGGCCTGCTTGCGCAACCGGCGCGGCAAGGCCCCGCCCCGACGGCGCAGCATCGCGGACAAGGGCGGCCTTTCACCCCGGCGCGCGCCGCCGAAGCGGGCGGCGATCAGGCGCGACACCTCGTCCGCCATGTCGCGGATGTCGTCGGCACTGGTTGCGTGTCGTGTCATGGCCCGCAGTCTAGACGCTCTGGTCCAGGGGCGCCAGACGATCTAGGATCGCCCCCATGAAACTGAATCACAGCATCACCGGCACCGACGACGGCCTGCCCGTCCTGATGGTCCACGGCCTGTTCGGCCAGGGCCGCAATCTGGGGGCGCTGGCTCGCAGGCTGGCGGAACGCCGCCGCGTGGTGACGGTGGACATGCGCAACCACGGCGACAGCTTTCACGACGCCGACCACAGCTATCCGGCATTGGCGGGGGATCTGGCCCAGGTGATCGGGGATCTGGGCGGGCGCGCGGATCTGGTCGGCCATTCGATGGGCGGCAAGGCGTCGATGGTGCTGGCGCTGTCGCAGCCAGGCCTGGTGCGCAAGCTGGCGGTGATGGACATCGCGCCGGTCGCATACGGCCATTCCCAGACCGCGCTGATCGACGCGATGGAGGGGCTGGATCTGTCCTCCATCGACCGGCGCAGCGCCGCCGACGCCGCCCTGGCGCGGCAGGTCGTCGATCCGGGCGTCAGGGCCTTCCTGCTGCAATCGCTGGATCTGAAATCCGATCCGAAGGCATGGCGGCTGAACCTTGCCGCCTTGCGCGACCAGATGGACCGGCTGGTCGGCTGGCCCGAGGGCCTGCCCCACGCAGCCTTCGACGGCTCCGTGCTGGAGATCGCGGGCGAACGGTCGGATTACGTCACCGATGCCGGGCAGGCGGCGCTGCGCACGTATTTCCCGCAGGCACGGGTGATGCGCGTGAAGGGCGCAGGGCATTGGCTGCACGCCGACGCCCCCGAGGCGGTGGCCCAGATCCTGATCAGCTATCTGGGCGACGGCTGAGGGCGCCCCAGCAATCCAGGTCGAATCGCACCACGCCGGTATCGCGCGGCGCCAGGGCCTTGCCGCTGAAGGCGATCACCTCGCATCCCGTGGCCTGGGCGGCGGCCTGGGCCATCAGCGCCGGAATGTCCCGGCGCGACGGGCGTGCGACAAAGGTCATCCGCACGACCTCGGCCACCTCGTCCTTGTGAAAGACCGCGAAGTCGATTCCTTCCAGCCGGACATCGTGCCGCGACGCCCCCAGCATCCGGGGCGAGGGACTGGCGCAGGCGCACAGGATCAGCAACAGGACAAGGGCACGCATGGCCCCTGTCTGGCACCGAATGCTTAAGGCCGGGTTAACGGCTGCCCTGATCCTCCAGCCGCTCGGCCAGGGATTCGGCCCGTGCGGCCAGTTCGGCCATGGCCTCTTTCAGGTCGGAGGGGATGACCGGAACCTCGACCCGCGGGGGATTGGCTTGCAGCCGGTTCAGGTGGCGTTCGGCCTTTTCGGCGCGCTCTTCCAGCGTCGCCACGCGGTCGGCCAGCATCAGCCCGGCCAGCAGCAACAGGCGCGGTTCGGGGGTGCGGCCCGCCTGGGCCAGGATCTGCTGCGCCTCGGCGTCCAGAAGCGCGGCGGCGCGTTGCAGCAGCCGTTCCTCTCCGTCCTGGGCGGCGACGCGATATTCCTTGTGCCCGATGGTGAAATCGACCTCGGCCATTACCTGTCCTCCTCGATGCCGCCGTCCTGGATGCTTTCGGGAACGCCGCCCGTGTCGCCTGCGGCTTCCGGGGTGGCGACGGGCGCGGCGGCGTCTTCCGCCAGCAGCCGCTCCACCTCGGCCATCAGGGCGCCAAGCTGGGCCGCCTCGGCCGCGCGGGCGGCGCGCAGGGCCTCGATCTCGGCCTCCAACGCGCGGCTGACCGCCTCGGCCACGTCCCCGCCCGCTTCCTCGATCAGAGCGCGGTTGGCGGCGATCAGGTCGTCATTGGCGGCGGCCAGGCGGGCGGCCTGTTCGGCCATATCCTGCCGCCCCAACCGATCCGTCAGCATCCTGATCTGCGCCTGGGCCGCCGCGAGGTCTTCACGCAGGTCCGGGCCATGCCCCGCATGAACAGGGCCGCCGCGATCCAGAAACTGGTCGATGCGGTCCAATGCGGCACTCAGGCGGCGTTCGCTGACAGAGATATCGCTCATCGGCGGTCCTTTCGTAGCGTTCCCCCGGTTGTCGCATTGCCTCTGGCCCATGACAAGCCTGCCGCTTGGCGCGCCCCGCACGGACGCCTATAAGGCACCCGACGAAAGGACATTGCCATGCGCGAAGCCACCATCACCCGCACCACCGCCGAAACCCAGATCGAGGTCGCGCTGAACCTGGACGGGACCGGCGTCTATGACAACCAGACGGGCGTCGGCTTCTTCGATCACATGCTGGACCAGTTGGCGCGCCATTCGCTGATCGACCTGACCATCCGCGCCAAGGGCGACCTGGATGTCGACGACCACCACACGGTCGAGGATACCGGCATCGCCATCGGCCAGGCCCTGACCCGCGCGCTTGGCGACAAGAAGGGCATCCGCCGTTACGGCAGCTTCCTGCTGGCGATGGACGATTCGCTGGTCCGCGCCGCGTTGGATCTGTCGGCCCGGCCGTTCCTTGTGTGGAACGTCGATTTCCCGACCGAGAAGATCGGCAGCTTCGATACCCAGCTTGTGCGCGAATTCTTCCAGGCCCTGTCCACGCATGGCGGGATCACCCTGCATGTGGACCGCATCCACGGCATCAACAGCCACCACATCGCCGAGGCCGCCTTCAAGGCCGTGGCCCGCGCCCTGCGCGAGGCGGTGGAACCCGATCCGCGCATGGCGGGCGTGCTGCCGTCGACCAAGGGGGCGCTGTGATGCGGGTGGCGCTGATCGACTATGACAGCGGCAACCTGCATTCCGCGGAAAAGGCGTTCCAGCTGATGGGCCGAGAGGCCGGGGCCGAGGTCGTCGTGACCTCGGATCCGGCGGTGGCGGCGCGCGCCGACCGGATCGTGCTGCCGGGCGACGGCGCCTTTCCCGCCTGCCGCGCCGCCCTGGGCGAGGTCGACGGCATGGCCGAGGCGCTGCGCGAAGCGGTTCTGGGCCGCGGCGTGCCGTTCATGGGGATCTGCGTCGGAATGCAGATGCTGGCGACGACGGGCCATGAATATCGGGAAACGCCGGGCCTCGACTGGATCGGCGGGCAGATTCAGGCGATCGCCGCGCCCGGCCTGAAGGTGCCGCACATGGGCTGGAACGATCTGGCGATCGACCGTCCCCATCCGGTGCTGGACGGCATCGCCACCGGCGATCACGCCTATTTCGTCCATTCCTGGCAGTTCCAGGTGGACGACCCCGCGCATCTGCTGGCGCATGTCGATTACGGCGGGCAGGTGACGGCGGTGGTCGGGCGCGACAATATCGTCGGCACCCAGTTCCACCCGGAAAAATCCCAGGCGGTCGGTCTGCGCCTGATCGCCAATTTCCTGGCCTGGAAGCCCTGACGGATTACCTTGCGGTAAACCGACATTAACGCTTCGTTAACCATCGCAGGATATGCGTTCGGGGACGGCCGCGTTTCCGGCCGTCCAGCCAGGGCGGCGAGGCGCATGGATTACCAGTTCACGATGCTGACCGTCAGTCAGCAGATCACCACGAAACCTACCGGCACCGATGAACCGGCACCGTGGTCGAACATCACCACGGCCATCTCGATGCCCGGCGCCACGCTGTCGACGATCACCCTCAGCGACGACGACGGACATTTCCAAAGCGGCCGCTATGCCCCCGACAGCACGGGACAAACGCTGACCACGGCGGTGACGTTCGGCAAGGACGCGCAGCCCACCCCGGCGGGAACGCCGCTGTCCTTCCACACCGCGACCATCATCCGCAGCGCCACGGCCAATCCCGACGGCAGCCATGACGAATTCAGGGCGCTGTTTCCCCGCAAGCTGATCCCCAACGCCATCGGCACCGAACTGGGCGGGCGGTATTCGGTCCTGCTGATGCCCGTCGCGCGCGCCGACGGCACCTATCCCACCTTCAGCCTGGCGAATTCGTACACCGTCAAGGGCGTGCAGATCCTGGGCCGGACCAACGATTCCGCCGCCTATCCGGTGAACGTGACCTGCTTCGGCATGGGAACCATGATCGAGACCGGCACCGGCCCGCGCCGGGTCGAGGATCTGCGCCCCGGCGACATGATCCTGACGCGGGATCGCGGGTTGCAACCCTTGCGGTGGCTGGGCGGATCGCATCTCGGACCCGAGGGGCTGGAGATGCGCCCGAACCTGCGGCCGATCCTGATCCGGGCGGGCGCCTTGGGCGCGGACAGTCCCGCGCGCGATCTGGTCGTGTCGCCGCAGCACAGGCTGCTGCTGCGGTCCCGAATCGCCGACCGGCTGTTCGAAAACGGGGAAATCCTGGTGGCCGCCAAGCACCTGATCGGCTTGCCGGGGATCGAGGTGACGGTTCCCGCCGGGGGCGTCACCTATTTCCACCTGTTGTTCGACCGGCACGAGATCGTGCTGTCGAACGGGGCCTGGTCCGAAAGCCTGTTCACCGGATCCGAGGCCCTGAAATCCGTCAGCGACGCCGCGAGGAGAGAGATTTTCGCCCTGTTCCCCGACCTTGTCGGCGGCAGCCCCCCTCGGCCGGCGCGCCGCCTGCTGACCGGGCGCGAGGCGCAGCAGCTCGCCGAACGGCAGCGCCGCAACCTGGGCCGGCGCCGCCTGGTCGAACCCCTGTAAGGGCCGTCCCCGGTCCGGCCGGGGGCGGCGGGCATCACTTGACGGTGATGCGCCCGTCAAGTGCAGGCTTGTAGGCCCCCTCCTGCGCGCCCAGATAGGCGGCCACCACATCGGCCAGGTCGGGACCGAAATCATAGGCGTTCTGCGCCTTGGTCTCGAACACCTCGTAACCGTCGCCGCCCGAACGCATGTAGTTGTTCGACACCACGCCGTAGGTCGCGCCCGAATCGATGGGCGCCCAGGCCCCGTCCTTCATCACCATCACCTCGCTGATGCGGCTGCCCGGTTCGGCCGCCGGATCGACGGTGTATTTCAGCCCCGCCACCTGGGCAAAGCGCCCCGCGCCTTCCTCGTACTGGCTGGCGCCGTTTTCCAGGGCCGCGATCACATCAGCGCCCTTCAACTGGAAAGTCGCCAGCGTGTTCTGGAACGGCAGGACGGTATAGACCTCGCCCATCGTGACCGGCCCTTGGTCGATCGAGGCCCGCAGGCCGCCGCCATTGGCGATGGCCAAGGTGATGCCCTGGTCCTTGACGCGATCCAGCATCGCATCGGCGACCAGGTTGCCCATCTCGCATTCGCGGACGCGGCAACTGGCGCGGTCGCCGTCGATGGGCGCCGCGGCCTCGGCCACGACCTTCTGGCGCAGTTCCTCGATGGGGGCGGCCATCTCCTTGACCCGCGCGGCGATAGCCTCGTCCTCGGGGACCGAGTTGTCCAGCAGGATCGGCTGCCCCTCGGCCTTGGTCAGGGTGCCGTCGTCGTCGAAGGTCAGGGTCAGGTGGCCCAGGTATTTCGAATAGGCATAGGCGGTCGCGATCGGAACCTCGGCCCCGTCAGGCCCTTCGACCATGGTGGGATAAGGCCCCTCGGCCCCTTCCATGTCACCCAGCAGCGTATGGGAATGCCCGCCGACGATGGCGTCCAGGCCCGGCACCTGCCTGGCGAATTCCTGGTCGCGCAGATAGCCGACATGGGTCAGGGCGATGATCTTGTTCACCCCCTGGTCGGTCAGTTCCTGCACATCGGCCTTGAGGCTTTCGATATCGTCCTGGAAGATCACATTGGGACCGGGGGACGCCGTTTCCGGCGTATCCATCGCCAGGGCCGAGACGATGCCGATCTTTTCCCCGCCGACGTCCAGCGTCACGACATTCTCGATCTTGCCCTTCAGCACGTTGGACTGCGACAGATCCAGGTTCCCGGACAGGACCGGGAATTCCACCCCGTCCGCCAGCACCGCAAGGCCCTCGGGACCGTCGTCGAATTCATGGTTGCCGACCGCCATCGCGTCATAGCCGATGGCGGTCATGAATTCGACGACATCCTTGCCCTTGTAGGTCATGTAGAACAGCGATCCCTGATACTGGTCGCCCGCGTCCAGCACGATCACCTTGCCCCCATCGGCGGTGATCTGGTCGCGCAGTTCCTTGACCTTTGCCGCCACCCGCGCGACGCCTCCGAAGCATTCCCCTGCCTCCAGGGTTTCCGCGTCGCAGGTGCTGTCGTATTTGTTGATCGCCTCGATGCGGCTGTGCAGGTCGTTGGTGTGCAGGATGTGCAGGACCGTCTCCGCCTGGGCCGCGCCCGCGAAAAGCGCCGCGGCCGAAACGGCGGTCAGAAGGCGAAATGGCATGGGTGATTCCTTTCTCGTTCCGGTGGGTCGGATCGGAAGGAAGCTTGGCCCAGGGCGCAGAAAGGGTCAAATGCGCCATCGCCGCCGCTTGACCCGGCGCAGGGACAGGCGGCAAATGCGGGCATGATGATCTACAAGGTTCTCCGCCCGGCCGAATGGACCGATCTGCAAGCCGCCGGCGTCACCCAGGGCGCGCCGGTCGATCTGGCCGACGGGTTCGTGCATTTCTCGACAGCGGCGCAGCTTGCCGTCACATTGTCCAAGCATTTCGGGTCCGAGGGGGATTTGATCCTGCTGGCCTGCGATCCGGCAGCCCTTGGCGACGACCTGCGGTGGGAACCGTCGCGCGGCGGGGATTTGTTTCCCCACCTCTATCGCCCGCTGGCGATGCAGGATATCGCCTGGTCGCGCGTCATCGGACGCGGCGACAACGGCCACGAGACGGGACCGCTGGAATGAACCTTGTGGAAAAACTCGGCCTGGCCGCGCTGCATCGGCTGGACCCGGAACGCGCGCATGACCTGTCGATCCGCGCGCTGTCGACGGGACTGGTGCCCCTGCCCGGATCGCCCGTCACATCGGACAGGCTGCGAGTCACGCTGGCAGGGCTGGATCTGCCGAACCCCATCGGACTGGCAGCGGGATATGACAAGAACGCCAAAGCCGTCGCGGCGCTGATGCGGGCGGGCTTCGGCTTCGTCGAACTGGGCGCGGCCACCCCGCGTCCGCAGCCCGGCAATCCCAAGCCGCGCCTGTTCCGCCTGCCCGAGGATCGGGCCATCATCAACCGTTTCGGCTTCAACAACGATGGCGCGCAGGCAATCGCATCGCGGATGGCGGCGCGCCCTGCGGGCATTCCGGTGGGACTGAACATCGGGGCGAACAAGGACAGCGCCGACCGGGCGGCGGATTTCGCCGCCGTGGTGGACGTGGCGGGGGCATCGGCGGATTTCCTGACGGTCAACGTCTCGTCGCCCAATACCGAACGGCTGCGCGATCTTCAGGGCGCCGATGCCTTGGCCGCGCTGCTTCGCGGAGTGCTGGAGGCCAGGGACCGGCTGCCCTCGCGCCTTCCGGTCTTCCTGAAGATCGCCCCCGACCTGAGCAATGGGGAAATCGGCGACATCGCCGCCGTAGCCTTGGACCGCGGCGTCGACGGCATCATCGCCACGAACACCACCCTGTCGCGCACGGGCCTTGCAAGCGCGCATTCGGGCCAGCCGGGCGGGCTGTCAGGACGCCCGCTGTTCGAACGCTCGACCGGGGTTCTTGCCAGGCTGTATCGCGCCACGGGCGGCGCCCTGCCGATCATCGGAGTGGGGGGGATCTCGTCGGCGGACGACGCGTGGGAAAAAATCCGCGCAGGCGCCAGTGCCGTGCAGATCTATTCGGCCCTGATCTATCACGGCTTTTCTCTGGTGACGCAGATGGCGACTGCCCTGGACACGCGGCTGCGCGATCAGGGCGTCACGTTGGAGGATCTGCGCGGCAGCGGAGCCGCCGACTGGGCTCAGAGATAATCCTCGCCCAGTCCCAGCAACTGGTTCATGCTCTGCGACGGCTCGGGACATCCCGCATCGCCGATCACACGGGCGGGAACCCCGGCGACGGTCTTGCAGGACGGCACCTCGTGCAGAACCACAGAACCGGCCGCAATGCGGGAATGGTGTCCCACATGGATATTGCCCAGAACCTTGGCCCCTGCCCCGATCATCACGCCGTCACCGATCTTCGGATGTCGGTCGCCGTCCTCCTTGCCGGTGCCGCCCAGGGTGACGGAATGCAGCATCGACACGTCGTTGCCGACCGTCGCGGTTTCGCCGATCACGATGGAATGGGCATGGTCGATCATGACACCCGTGCCGATGACGGCCGCCGGGTGAATGTCCACGCCAAAGCATTCCGAACAGCGCATCTGCACGAAATAGGCCATGTCGCAGCGCCCTTCCTGCCACAGCCAATGCGCCATGCGATAGGCTTGCAGCGCCTGGAAGCCCTTGAAGAAAAGGACCGGCTGCAACAGCCGATGCGTCGCCGGATCGCGGTCATATACCGCCATCAGGTCCGCCCGCGCCGCATCCCCTAGTGCGGGCGACATGCGATAGGCCTGGTCGGCGATTTCGCGCAGGATCTGCTCGCTCATCTCGCCGCTGGCCAGCTTCAGGGAAAAGCGATAGGCCAAGGCGGCTTCCAGGCTGTCGTGATGCAGCAGGCCCGCATGGATCAGCGATCCCAGCAGCGGCTCGTCGCGAACCGCCGCACGTGCCTCGTCCCGCAACTGCGCCCAGATCGCATCGCGATCAAGGCCCAGGTTCTTCTTGGTGCTGCTTTGCATGTTCATGTCACGGGTCCAGGCCAGTTCTTGGCCCTTCTTAGCGCGAACAGGCGTCCGGGAAAAGGACGGGTCTCAGTCAGGCAACCGCAGGTCCAGCCAGTGAACCGCCAGCTTTACCTTTCCGCCGGAAAATCCCCCGCCCTCACCCGTCATCAGCAGGGTCGCGCCGCTGTAATAGGTCATCGGCGCGCCCAGCATTCCGCGCGCCCATGATCCGGCGGCCTTGCCCAAGCCCTGACCGAAGCGGTTGTTCGAGTCAGCCGTGCCCAGCCGCCAGGTCGTCAGCCCGCCGGTCAGGGCTTGAGTGACCTTGGCGACCGCGCCAACCACCATGGCGCCCGCCGGGATGGCGATGCCGGTGTTGAAGGTCGTGCCACTACCGACGGTCACCTCGCCCTGGGCCATGCCAAAGGCCAGCCCCGAACCCATGCTGCCAAAGGTCGCGGCGCCCATGAACCAGCCTTGGCCGTCAAAGACGGCCTCGACCCCGCGATCCGCGACAAAGGCCCGCATTCCACGCGACGGCGGCGCGAAGACCCAGCCGCCGTTCGCGCCGACCGCGATCCGTCCCGCCTGCCCCGCCCAGGCGCCGGATGCGCCCTGCGGCACACCCCAGGCCTGACCGTCGATCACCGTTTCCGGCGGGACCGCCACCGACACGCTTTCCAGGACGGCATTGGTCAGGCCGTCCAGGCGCATCAGCGCCTCGTTTACCGTTACATGCTTCTGCGCCTGGGCCGATTGCAGCAGCGGCAGCTGAAGACGCCTCGTTTCAGTTGTCATTGAAAATCCTCCTGACAAAGGGGCCCGGCCCGAACTGGTCGGACAGTTGGGCGACTGCGACGACAAAGGCGCCGCCTTGGAGGGCTGCGGTCCAGACCTGTTCGGGCACGGCATATTCCGGCAGGCCGACATCCGCCTGATGCAGGACGATGCCATCCCGCAAGATACGGACGCGATAACGTTCGCGAACCTCGCCCAGGGGAATGTCGGCGCCGTCCCATCCATCCCCCTCCACACGGCTGCGGCGGATCCAGGACAGCGTGCGACCCGAGGCGCGCAGATGACAGGGCGCATAGGGCCGCAAGCCTATTCCGCGCGCCTCGGTCACCTGGCCGCGATAGCTGTGATCGTCGAAGGCCCGCTGGGCCGGGCCGATGCGCCAGAACCGCTCCTGCCCCCTGGCCGAGGGCGGCAGGTTCACCTGTTGCGCCGCACCGTCCAGCAGCACGACCACGCTTCCCTTGGGCCAGACCTCGGGCATGATGCCGTCGGTTCCCGCTTGGCCGCGCAGCCTGTCGCTGATCTCCCACAGTTCCTTGCCCACCGGGACGGCCGTGGAGAATTGGAGGATCTCCCAATTCTCCAGCGACCCGTCCCCGATCGCCAGGGCATTCGCGCCCGCCAGCAAGGCCTTCTGACCCACCGATCTCAGCGACGCATCCTTCAGCCGGATGCGCAGGGGCGCGCCGCGATCCATGACGCCGGACCGGGCGCGGCCCAACGCGTTTTCCGTCCGGCCGATGAAGGCGCGCCGCGACAATGTGGTGTTCAACTCGAACCCTCCGTCGCTTTCGACCGACGCATAGGCGACCACCGAACCCGGCCAGGGCTTGGCGGTCGCTGCCAGATAGGGGGCGTGCGGCTGTTCGTCGCCCTTGAGCAGCGGCAGATCCAGAAACAGCGACCACACCGGCAGCGGCGGGCTGTAACGGGTGACGATGCCGTCATCCTCGTTGGTGACGGCCGGGCGATAGACGCCCGGCTCGACCCGGACGGCATCGACCGTCACCGCCCCGGCACGCTCGACCCGGTCGATCCGCCAGCGTTTGGGTTCGGCCTTTCCGTCATCCATGCGGATGACATCGCCCGGCCCCAGATCCCCTTGCGACGGTGGCAGAACAAGTCGCGCCGTATCCCGTGACACCACCGCTTCCGCCAGCCAGCGTTCGGCAATCGCACGGCCCTCGGCACGCGTCAGCGACATGGGGAATTCGCTGTCGCTGGCCGTGTCGCCCAGGGTGTCGGCCAAACTGGCCTCGGTCGTGGCGGTGGTGTAATCGCCTCCGGCCTCCACATGCGTCACCCGCAGCCGCCCGGTCAGTTCCGCCTGGGCCAGGCGCATGGTTTCGAACCCCCGCACCTCATCGCCTGTCGCCAGATGCTGCTGCCCCAGGTCACGCTTGACCCGCCCGTCCCTGGGCAGGAAACACAGGCAGCCGTCGCGTTCCACCGCGTCGATGCCATGGGCAAGCAGGATCGGCTGCAAGGCCGCGCGCGAGGTTTCCCCGCCATTGACGTGAAAGCCACGCACCACACCCGTGACGGCGCTGACGTCGAAATTGACGACACCCGCCTCGCGGCAGATATCCGCGATGACCGCCGCCAGCATCACCGACCCCGCGCGACCATTCAGCCAGTGGCCACGCTCCCATGCGGGACCGTCGGACCACAGGTCGGTTCGCGCCGGGAATGCCGGATAGGGCCGCGCGTCCCAGCACCAGACATGCGCCCGGTCCAGGACCACCATGCGCCCACCGCCTTCCCTGGCCGGATTGTTCGCTGGCTTCGACCAATAGGACGTGACCGCCTGGACATAGGCAGCCTGGATCGCATCGTCGCGCTGCCCGTTCGAGTAATACGGCAGCGTGCTTTCCGAACTCATGGCGTCCAGGAACTTGTTCGGCTGGTTGGTGGCCTTGTCCAGGGCCGCGCAGCCGTATTCGGTGAACCAGATCGGCTTCGATCCCGGCACCCATCCGGTCGCCTGCCGCGACCGCACGCCATTCGGGCGGTCATAGTGCAGGTTCTGCCACCAGCTTGCCAAATCCTTGTATTTCCAGACCCATGCCTCGTCATGGGCACCATCGGTGATCGGCGTGCGCCGCTGTGCATCGCGGTCGGCATCGCTGGCGTAATACCAGGCATAGCCCTCGCCGCCGCAGACATTGGACTCCAGATAGGCGGGATTGCCGATGCGACCCCAATGCGCGTCCAGATGATCATCGTCATCGCGCCAATCGGACAGAGGCATGTAGTTGTCGATGCCGATGAAGTCGATCTCGGGATGCGCCCACAGAGGGTCCAGGTGGAAGAAAAGCTCTCCGTTGCCCGGATGATGGCCGAAATATTCCGACCAGTCGGCAGCATAGCCGATCTTGACCGTCGGACCCAGGATCGCACGAACGTCCTGGGCCAGACGGCACAGCTGCTGGACAGCGGGATAGCTGTTCCCCGCGCCGCGGATCTGGGTCATGCCGACCATCTCGGACCCGATCAGGAACGCATCGATCCCCCCTGCTGCCGCGCACAGATGGGCGTAATGCAGGATGAACCGGCGGTAAGACCATTCGTCCGGCCCGGTGTAGCGAACCTTGTCGCCATCGCGTGCGAAATCACCAACTGCGGCCTTGCCGAAGAACGCATCGACCTCGGCCTTGGCCGCAGCCGTGCCATCGGTCGAGCCGGCTCGACCCGGCGCCGTCGACGTGGTGATCCGCCCGCGCCACGGCATGACCGGCTGTTCACTCGCGCCATAGGGATCGGCCAGGCCGTTGCCTGCAAGCTGCTCCATCAGGATGAAGGGATAGAAAACCGCCTTCCGCCCCGACGCGGCGATTGCGCGCAGCCCCTCGACGACAGCCTGATCCGCAGGCGTCCCGCCATAGATCGGGCGGTCCTTCACCCGCGCGACCTGCGCCGCGGCGGACCGGCCGATACCGGCCACGGTCCAGGGCATCTCGGAGCCGTCGGTTTCCCTCTGCTCGACCTTGGGCTGAACCGTGCAGCGGCCGATCCGCAGGTCGCTGCCAAACCAGGACACGACCAGCGACACCGACCCGACATTCGGCAACTCGCGCCCCAGAATGGTCATCGAGGCGGCGAAATCGGTCCCCCCCATGGGCGTGTTCACGTTGGTCGAGCGCAGTTCGCCCAAGCCCAGATCCTGATTGACCGGCGTCGTCGCCAGCGAATATTCGCCAGTGCCGGGGATCAGCGCGACCGCGCGCACGTCGCGGCACAGACCGCTGCCGTCCTGCGCAGGGGACGTGATCTCGAAACTCAGTTGGGGCATCCGGTTGCCCCAGGCTTCCAGGTTCAGATCCTCCAGCACCACATAGGCCAGCCCTCGATAGGCAGGCGCCAGATTGCCCTCATGCGCCGCGATGGCGGGGTCCGGCTGCTGGCTCTCGTCGCCGTTATAGACGCGCATGTTCAGGTCGTTGGCCGAAATCTCCTCGCCATCGGCCCAGACGCGGCCGATCCCCAGGATCCGCCCTTCGCACAGCGCCAACGCCACCGACAGGCGATAGCTGATCTGCGTGACGGTCGACCGCGGCGTCCCCTTGCCGCCGCCCGCATCCTCGGACCGCGCGATCTCCTCCAAGGGCGAAGCCCAGATGACATGGCCCGGCAGCCGCATCTGTCCCCAGATGCGTGGAATCGGCGCGCCCTCCCCTGCGGTTTGCAGGCGCAGGCGGTCGATGCGGCCGGTTTCCACGGCCTTGGACCCGCTGCCCAGCAGCCGCTGGTCGATGACCCGGCCGACCGTCGCGCCGACCGCGCGGCCGATGACGGCGCCCGACAGGCCCAGAACCGCGCCGCCGAAGCTTCCGCCAATCGACGCCCCTACGGCGGACAGCACGATGGTCGCCATGATGGCCTCCTTGTCTTGAAATCAGGGAAAGCGGAACCGGGCCGCGATCCGGTTCCGCCAGGGCGTCGTCAACGGGCTGTCGATGACGCCATGCGCGTTGTAGGCGTGGATGAAGCGCGGTGCCTCGCGCGCATCGGACAGGATGCCCAGGTGCTTGGCGACCGCCCCTTCGCGCATCCGAAACAGCAGCACGTCGCCCGCCCCAATCGCATCCTCGCGGGGGACTGGCACCAGATGGCGCAGCGCGGCCGCCATCAGAACCTCTTGCCCGCCGCCCTCGCCCCAGTCGGGGGTATAGGGGGGCGGAGCCTCGGGTTCGGTGCCCAAACGTTCGCGCCAGATGCCCCGGATCAGGCCCAGGCAGTCGCAGGCGACGCCCCGAGTGCTGGCCTGGTGCTGATAGGGCGTGCCGATCCAGGCCCTTGCCACCGTCACGACATCCTCAACCACGACGCGACCCCGCTTGCGGCGCCATGATCCAGTCTTCGGACGGAAGATGAGGAAAGCCGCGAAAGTTGACGAAGTTGTTGAACTTGTTCAGGCACGTCGCGGCCCGCTTGTCGCAGCCGGCGACAAGCCTGATCCGGTCCCCGGCAACCGGCGCGATCCCCAGACCCTGCCACAGCTCGATCTCTCGCCTGCCGTTCGGCAGCGCGGTGTCGTTCTTGACCGTGGCGCTCAGCCCCTCGGCGCTGCCGGTCAGGACCAGCAGGCTGCCGCGTTCGAACCAGCCAGCATCATAGGCCGGAAAGTCCGCGAAGCGCAGGATACGCCCATCCTTGATGTCCGCAACCTCTGTCTGGATGGCAAAGGTTTCCCCCGTCAGCGCCAGCTTGCAGCGCCCGTCCCCCAGCCGGGCCGAGCAGCGCGGATGAAACACCCGTCCCCGCGCGGCGTTCAGCGGTTCCGACAGACCCCGAAGCTCTGCCCGGAACGCGCCCTGGGACCGCGCGATTTCCCCCAGGCTGCCCGCAAACACCAGACGCCGGGCTGAAACATCGGTCCAGTCCACCTCCCACATCCTGACCTCGGCGCCGTCCCAGCGGCCCGCAAGAACGTCCCGTTCCGTGATCGCGTCGTCGGACAGCGCCCCTTCCGCTTCCGAGTTGTCGACCGACAGCCCGGTGGCCTGGACCAGGGCACGGGCCGACATGCCATGGTCGGGCCGAAACCGGATCCCGTCAAAGGTCAACGTCGCATCATGGTCGGTGAAACCCAGCACCATTCCGTCCGTGCGGCGCACCATCCAGGCGCGCGCCGTTGTCGTGACCGTCATACCCGCACCTCGATCACCGGAATGGCCGGCATCTCGCCCGCCTGGAAGGACGCCACCGAAACCGCAATCCGGTCGGTATCGAACCGCACCGGCACATCGAATTCAAAGCCGGCCGTGACCTTGGCACCCGGCTCGGGCGCGTCGGTAAAGGTGATCAGGCCGGCAGCGTGATCGACCTGGTAATGCGTGCCGGGAAAGACCTCGTTTCCGCCGACCCCTGCGCGGACAGTGTCCTTGACCGGCTTGCCGATCGGCCGGGTATAGCGGCCCGGTCCCGAGATATAGGTCTTGGCCAGTTGAAAGACCCGCGTCACGCCGTCGCCCTGCGCGATGACCTGATCGTCAAAGGCCGGGGCGCGCGACGGCAGGCAGCTTTTGTAATCCGTCCAGTCCTTCCAGCGAAAGCCGTGCAACTGGCCCGCCCGCGCCTCGAAGAAGGCGACCAGGGCGGACAGGTCGTCCAGGGACCGCAGTCCCATGCCCGCGTCATAGCGGCGGCGGGCATGCGCCCAAGGGGTGTTGCGCTCCTCGAACCCGCTGGCAAGGGCAACGATCTCGGTGCGCCGTTCAGGCCCGCCGACCGAACCGAAGGACAGGTTCGCCGGAAATCTTACCTCGTGAAATGCCATGTCGGTCCCTGTTTCAACTGTTGCGCTCGCCACGCGCCAGGACGCGGCCCAGTTGCGCGGCGATCTGGGATTGGCTGCGCTGAAAGCCCGCGACATCCGGCGTGGTGACGTTCACCGTGACGTTCATCGACCGCGACCCGCCCCCGGCCGCGGCCACGCCCAGCCTGCCATCCGCCCCCCGGCGCAGCGGCATGATCGCCTCGGGGCCGGCCTCGCCCATCAGGCCGGTGGCGCCGCGCATCGGGAAATGCGTGGGCTGGCTGACCACCCCGCCCTTGGCAAAGGGCATCACCCGGCCCTGAACGAAGGCCCCGCCATCGGCAAAGGGCATGGCGCCGGACAGCATCCCGCCGATTCCCTGCGCCAGCGATCCGGCCAACGCATTCTCGACCGGCTTCATCGCCATCGAGAACACCGTGTCCGCGATCGACCGACCGATGCCCTTCAGCGACTCGGACAGCTTTTCGCCGTCGAAGATCAGCCCGTCGAAGGCGCGCCGCAGGCCGCCCTCGATCCCCGAACTCAGCGATCCGACCTCGCGCGCGGTGACCGTCACCGACTGCCGCAGCCGATCCAGCTCCGCCTCGAAGGCGGCGGTCATGCGGCTGGTCTGGCCGAATCCCTGATCCAGGTCGTCCAGCGTCGTGCTGAACCCATCCTTGTTGGCCATAGCCCCTGCCCCTTATCCAGATGTTTCGCGCGGCCTGTCGGGAAAGCGCGCGGCCAGTTCCGCCAGCCGGTCCCGCGTCATCACGGGCGGCCCTGCCTCGACCCCCAGCATCAGCGCCAGTTCGGCAGGCGTCAGCGCCCAGAACTGATCCGGGCGCAAGCCCAGGCCCCGGATCCCGACCCGCATCAGGCCCGGCCAGTCCAGCCCCCCGCTCATGCGGCGATCCGAAACGCCCGCGCCAGCAATTCGGCGGCGGCGCGCCCCGCCGCGACCGGCCCCCCGTCGATCTCGACCGTCAGCAGGTCCGTCGCCGTGCCGCGCCAGCCGCCGCCGCGCAGCCCCGCCACCAGCACCGCCAATACGTCGCGGCTGCTGAAGCGGCCCGCCTCGAACCGCCCGGCGATCTCCATCAGGCTGTCGGCGCCCAAGTCATGCTCCAACTCGGCCAAGGCGCCCAGGGTCAGCCGCGCCACATGGGCGGTGCCGTCCAGCACGACCTCGACCTCTCCGCGCATCGGGTTCGCCATCACAGCGCCACGAAGGTCAGCACACCGGCCGAGGCCATCGTCACCTCATAGGTCGCCTCACCGTTATAGCTGCCCGCATATTCCAGCGCGGTCAGTTGGAACGGCCCCTCGACCGTGCCGAAATCCGGGATCACCACCTGAAAGCGCGGCACCTCTCCGTCGAAGAAGATCTGCCGCGCGCGCCCATCGGTATCGGCATCGCGAAACACCCCCGATCCGGAAATCGAGGCGCTGCGCACCCCTGCCCCGCCCAGCAGTTCGCGCCAGCCGCCTTCGCTTTCCAGACTGGTCACATCGACCGTCTCGGCATTGAACGACAGGCGGGATGCGCGCAGCCCGGCAATCGTCTCGAACGCTCCGTCCCCGGTCATGTCCATCTTGATCAGCAGATCGCGTCCATTCTGTGCCGCCATGGCCCTTACTCCTCAGCCCAGGTCAATGCGCGCGCGAAAGGTCAGATCGACCCGCCGCGCCGCGCCTTTTTCAATCCGCCGCGCCCTGGCGCGTTGGAACCACAAGCCCGTCAGCCGTCCCCGGCTCAGCGCCAGCTGCGCCTGGTCCAGGGCATCGGCCACCGCCACGGCAGCGGCCTTGACCGCCGCGAAGCCCACGCCCTGATCCGCGCCCGACAGGACCGAGACGACGAAATCGTGCTGCGACGCGGCCGCCGTCATGTCGCCCGCATCCCGCACATCCTCGGGACCAAGCGAGACATAGACGCCCGCAGGCGCCTCGACCGGCATGGCGTCGAAGATCGCATCGCCGACCAGATCGCTCAGCGCGGCGTCGGCGCGCAGATGCTGATAGACCGCCCCTTGCAGGGCGACGCTTGCCGCAAAGCTCATGTCTGGTCCTCCTCGCGCGCGAAACATGTCAGCCACCGGCCGGTGGGGTCGCGTTCGGCGACCGCCTCGACCGCGAACAGGCGGCTGCCCATCCGCAGCCGCTGGCCCGCCACCGGGCGCCGGGGATCGCCCGCGCGGGCGCCCCGCACGGTGATCCGCCATGACACGACGCTTTCAGGCCCGACCTCGGCGCCCCGCTCCTGCCCGGCCCCCGCCTTCATCTCGGCCCACAGCGATCCGATCCGCTGCCAGACGGTGCGATAGCCGCCCATCCCGTCGTCCTGCCGGACCGAGCCTTCCAGATCCAGACGCACGTTCAGGTTCGGCCCGCTCATCGCCGCGCCTCGCGGCTGCCGCGACCGGCCAGGGTGCGGACCTGCCGCCAGCGTTCGATCAGCGCGCTGACGCCGAATGGCATCGCGCCCTTGGCACCGTCATGGCTGCGGTCCTCATAATACCGCGCCGCCAGCATCACCACCGCCTGCGCCAGATCCGCCGGAACCTTCGACCAGGAATCGCCGAAGCCTGCGGTAAAGGTCACGCTGACCATGCCCCGGCGCGGCACATGAGGCAGGATCACCCCCGCGGGCAGGATCATCGGCCGCTGTCCATGCGGCAGCAGCCGCCAGTTTTCGGCCGGCACCTCGGTCACGGTGCCCATCCCGTCGTCGATTTCGATCTTGTCGACCGCGATCACCGGCGCCAGCGGCAGGGTCTGGCCCAGCCGGTCGCGCCAGTCGTCCAGTTGCATCCGAAAGCGCCGGGTCAGCAGCACCTTACCCGTGCGCGCCTCGATCGTGGCGATCGCCGCGCGCAGGAACCCCGCCAGGGCCACATCCTCGGCCGTGTCATCCGCAATCTCGAAGCCCGTTCCAAGTCGCAAATGCTCGCGCAGCGCCGCGACAGGCAGCGCCTCGGCTTCGGGCGCCGTTTCCTCGATCAGCATCATCTCGCGAACCTCCCGTCTTGCTGTCCGCTCGTCATCCATCGGGACAAGGCCCGTCTGGGCCTTGCCGTCGCATCAAGTGGGAAAGACCGCGCCCGCGCGTCGGCCATCAGCGCGCGCGGACAGTTGCAAACCGGCATGGCCAGTGACCCGTGCGCGGTCTTTCCCTCACCCGATCCCTCGATCCGGGATCAGGCGAACTGCAACAGCTTGACGGCGCGGAAATCGGTCACGCCGCCGCCCACGCGCTTGGTCGCATAGAACAGCACATGCGGCTTGGCGCTGAAGGGGTCGCGCAGCACGCGCAGGTCGGGACGTTCGACGATGGTATAGGCGGCGCGGAAGTCGCCGAAGGCGATGGCCAGCGCATCCGCGCCGATATCGGGCATGTCCTCGCTGATCAGCACAGGATAGCCCAGCAGCTGCGGGGCCTGACCGGCGGCCAACGCGTCGGTCCACAGGAACCGGCCGTCGGCATCCTTCATCTTGCGGATGGCGGCGGCGGTTTTCGAGTTCATGACGAAGCTGGCATTGACCCGATATTCGGCCGCCAGCGCATAGATCAGGTCGATCAGCGCGTCCGCCGGGGCCGCCGGATCGAACCCGCCCATGGCGCCGGTCTCGACGATGCCGATGGTGCCGTCGCCCGCCGTGGCAGTGGGCGCGGTCGGATAGGACAGGATGCCCTTGGGCTTGGACACGCCATCGCCCGATACGAAGGCCGCAGCCTCGGACCGGGCGAACTTGTCGGCGATGCGCTCGGCCAGCCAGGCCTCGACATCGAAGGCGCCGTCGTCCAGCAGACGCTGGCTGGCCTTCGGCATGGCCGACAGCTCGTGCAGCGGGATCGAGATCCGGTCGATGCCGCCCGGCGTGGTCTCGGCCGCCGCCTCCTCGTCCGCCCAGCCCGCGCCCGTCTCGCCCTTCTCGACCAGCACTTCATAGCTGGCGGATTCGATGGTCACGACATTGGCCAGCTTGCGCAGCGACGCGCCCGAACGCAGCACGTTCTGCACCGTCTCGGCCACCTGCGGCGCGGCCAGGAAGCCGCCGTCGCTGGCGACCGTCAGGCCCTTTTCCTCGATGACCAGACCGCGTAGCCCGTCATCGTCGCCGCTGCGCAGATAGGCGTTGAACGCCTTCTGATGCGGCACCTCGACCTCGGCAGTGGTGGACAGGGGGGTGCGGCCGCGAAGGGCGGTCTTGCGATCAAGCATGGTCATGCGTTCTTCCTGTGCAGTGAACTTCTTCTGAATGTCGTCACGAAAGCCCTTGAGTTCGCTGACGAACCCCATCATGGCCCCCTTCAGGTCGGCGGCCGCGCCGCCGCCATCCGCGGCTTTCACCTCGGTCATGGTCTGTCTCCTCATCGCGATGATCGGGGCCGACCTGCCCCTGTTTTCGAACCGCCGAAGCGGCCCAAAGCCGTGGGGCGAGGGCTGAACCCCACCCCGAAACCTCAAACCCGCAGCGCCTCGGCGGCCGCGGTGAACAGCGCCGCCACCTCGCGCAGGTCGTCCGCCTCCTTGCGGCCCACCTTGGCCTCGGGCAGCATCGGGAAGGTGACCAGAGACACCTCCCACAACTCGACCTCGGCCAGCACGCGGCGCCCCTGCTTGTCGCGCTCGGCGCGAATGGTGCGATAGCCGATCGACAGCCCGTCGATGGCGCCCGCCTGGATCAGCGCCGCCGCCTCTCGGGCCTGGGCCACCTCGGGCAGCAGGCGGCCCTTGACCCACAGGCCCGTCTCGTCCTCGCGGATCTCCTCCCACACGCCGATGGGCTTGGCCGGATCGTGCTGCCACAGCATCCGCACCTTGTCGCCCTTGGCCGCCAGCCGCGCCAGCGACGCCGCAAAAGCCCCCGGCGCCACCGCGTCGCCCCCCTGGTCGGTCAGCCCGAACAGGCTGGCATAGCCCTCGATCACCTGCCCGTCCGACATGACCGGCGCACCGCCCGCGAATTTCACCTCAAGTCCCGGAACCATCCGTCAGCCTCCTTTCGGCGCGTATTCCAAAATGCCCTGCACCGCCTGCGTCAGGATCACCGCGACGACGCCATAGACGGTCATCCACAGCCGCCGCTCCAGCCCCTCGATCAGCGCCTCGATCCGCTCCAGCCGCTTTTCCATGGTGCCGAATTGCAGCGCCATGATCCGCTCCTGCGCCTCGAAGCGCTGATCGTGCCAGCCGAAGCCATCCTTCACGAAACGCGAACCCTCCATAGGATCACGCCCCGGCCAGCGGCGGCAGGCCCAGAAGCGCCCGCTTTTCCGCATCCGTCAGGAAGGTCGCCGCGCCGATCCTGGCCCATTGCTGGTCGCGCTCCTCGGCCAGCGCCGGGATGCGGTCGGGATCGGGACGCAGAGCGATTTCCGCGCCCAGATGCTCGGACAGCCACCAGGCGACCGAGGCCGTGACCCGCGTCGCCAAGGGCAGCACCGTCAGGCGATAGAAGGCCCGGTGCGCCTCGGCATAGTTCGCATAGGTCGCGTCGCCGGGGATCCCCAGCAGCATCGGCGGCACCCCGAAGGCCAGCGCGATTTCCCGCGCCGCCGACAGCTTGGTTGCGTGAAACTCCATGTCGCTGGGGCTGAAGCCCATCGGCTTCCAGTCCAAGCCCCCTTCAAGCAGCATCGGACGCCCCGCGTTGCGCGCGCCCTGGTGGTTCATCTCGATCTCGCCCACCAGGCGGTCGTATTGCTCGGGCGACAGCACCCCCTGCCCGTCGATCCCCTTGTAGACGATCGCCCCGCTGGGCCGCGCCGCATTGTCCAGAAGCGCCTTGGACCAGGCCGATGCGCTGTTGTGGACATCAAGCGCCACCGCCGCCGCCTGCATCGGCGACAGCCCGTAATGGTCGTCCTGGGGGTGGAAGGACTTGACGTGGCAGATCGGATCGGGACTGCCCGTCATGTCGAAGCGGTGCTTGCGCCCGCCCACCGAATAATCATAGGCGACGGGCCATCCATCCGCCCCCGGAACGATGCTCATCCGGTCGGACCGCAGCACGTGCAGCTCCTCGGGCAAGCCTTGGGCGCCCAGGCCCGCCGCCTCGACATAGCCGTTCCCGGACAGCAGCATCTGCCCGAACAGCGCCTCGAACAGTTCCGCCCGCCCCTGCCCCGGATTGGGCCGCCGCAGCAGATCCAGCACCGGATGCACCTCGTAACGGCGGTCGCGGTCCTCGCAGACCACCGGCACCGCCGCCGCCGCCTCGGCGATCAGCTTGACGCAGCGAAAGCCCACCGGGTTGCCCACGAACCCGCCGCGCGTCAGGCTGGCCGTGTCCCGCGACGACCAGACCGCGCGCCCCGCGCCGCTGGCAAGCGCCACCACCCGGCCGGTCGCACTGGCCTTTCTTTCCAGCGCAGGAGCCTGCTTCTCCTCCCGCGAAAACAATCGAAACGCCATCTCTTGCCTCCTTGCCACGAAAAAGGGGCCGCCCCGCAGGACAGCCCCTTTGCCTTGGTCCAAATATCCTCTGGGGTGAGCCGCGCCCGGAAAAAGGTCCAGTGGACCTTTTTCAGCGGCGAACGCCTGCCGCCCCGTCGGCAGGCTGGGGGCGAAGCGCCCCCGGCTTTCTCACAACCGCCGCATCTGCGGCCGCCGCCAGCTTGCCCCCGGCTCGATCACCAGTTCGTGGATCGCCCAGACCAGAGCGTCCAGCCGGTCCGGCGACCCGCGCCCTTCGAACCCGCGCACCGTCATCTGGCACATCTGGTCCTCCAGCGCGCCCAAGCCGCGCAGATGCTTGACCCGCCCCTGCTCGTACAGCGCCGCGACGGGTTCGGCCCGCAGCCCCTTGCCGCGCCCCGCCCGCAAGGCGCGGAACGGGACCAGGGGGTCCACCTGCCGGATCACGCTTTCCACCAGGTCGCCGCCCTGGTTCACCTCGGCCACCAGCCGCTCGGCGCCGTGGCGGTCCATCGCGGCAATCGCCGCGCGCGCCCAGTCCAGCGGCCCGCCCCGGATCGTGGCGTCCTCCAGCACATAGGCCGTCCAGCTTCCCGGCTCGCCCTCGGCCACGACGCCCGCGACCACGATGCCGCACTCGTCGCTGGCCTTGCCCGCCGTCACCGCCGGATCCACCGCCACGACAACGCGCGACAGCTTCGGCGCGCGTTCCACCCGGCAGCCCTCCAGCATCGCCGTGGTCCACAGCGCGCCTTCCACGTCGTCCAGCAACACGCCGTCCAGTTCCTGCCGCCCCAGCCGGGTGCCGCCATAACGCTGCGCCACCTCGGCCAGGAAGCTTTCCGCCAGATAGGCGCGGTTCGCATCCGTCGGCGCATGGGTCGTGACCGTGGACGCATTGCCCAGAATCCGCTTCAGAACCCCCACATTGCGCGGAGTCGTCGTAACGACCTGCTGCGGATGCTCGCCCAGGCGCAGCGCGAATTGCAGCATGTCCCAGACATCCTCGGACTTCTTCCACTTGGCCAACTCGTCGGCCCAGGCCGCGTCGAACTGCGGCCCGCGCAAGGCCTCGGGCTCATGCGCGGAATAGACGGTGGCCGTCGCGCCATTGGCCCAGACCAGCCGCTTGCGCCCGGCTTCCCAGACGGGGCGCCGGTCGGGAGGCGAGCAGGCCAGGATGCCGCTTTCGCCGAACACCATCACCTCGCGCACCTGGTCGAAGGTCTCGCCCACCAGGGCGACGCGGTGGCACCGGCCGGGTGCGGCGG